>JAGASY010000041.1 GCA_017621515.1 Bacteroidaceae bacterium | reverse complement strand
GCTGTCGTCACATTTTCAGCGCACTGTAAATAAAAAAGTACTGCACTGTTTTTCAAAAAACAGCGCGCTGAAAATGTGACGACAGCGCGCTGAAAATTTGAGAACTTAGTACTTTTTTTCCAAGAGCTCTTCTCCGGAAGTAAATTAATGTAAAAGAAATGTCTCAAAACGAAACACTATTTCACAATTCGCGGAGGGTTCACGAAATGCGCGTAGAAGCCCCACTCTTCGAGGAAAGTTCTTTGCACTTCATTTTGAAGCGTGCCAGAGGGCTTGGAATTTTAACATTTAGCAAAATCAAAAAGATAGAATTTGTTTGGAAAATCGGCAAATCGGAGCCAAATTGATTATATTTACTTGCATTATGTCAGAAAACAAATTTGTTAAAAAGTATATATAAAAAAAATTTATTATGAGGAGTACTTTTCATGTAATTGTCCAGAAGCGACGCATACCAACCAAAGCACGTGCACGAAGATTATGCAGTGACAATTACATGGTTAGATAATTTGTCATTCCGTCGGGCATTCGTTATCTTTGCAGTCTGAAACGGAAGTTTCTGCGAACAGAATGATAATAATTACATTACAATGAGTATAGAAGAGAAGATAATCGCTGCCGTCATAGACGGTGTGAAAGCTCTCTACGGAGAGGCGGTGACAACAGATCAGGTGCAACTTCAAAAGACAAAGAAAGAGTTTGAAGGACATCTGACAGTAGTGGTATTCCCATTCGTGAAGATGGCACGAAAGAAACCGGAACAGGTGGGCGAGGAACTCGGAACATATCTGAAAAAAGAAGCGTCGGACATTGTGGCAGACTTCAACGTGGTGAAAGGATTCCTCAACATTGTCGTAAGCTCAGCAAGCTGGATAGGACTGCTCAACGAAATCAATGCAGACGAGACATACGGATTCAAGGCTGCTACGGCAGACTCTCCGCTTGTTATGATTGAATATTCATCGCCAAATACCAACAAACCGCTGCACCTCGGTCATGTGCGCAACAATCTTCTCGGTTCGGCTCTTGCACGAATCGTGGAAGCCAACGGCAACAAAGTGGTGAAGACCAATATCGTGAACGACCGCGGAATACATATCTGCAAGTCTATGCTCGCATGGCTCAAGTGGGGCAACGGCGAGACTCCGGAATCAAGCGGGAAGAAAGGCGACCATCTTATCGGCGACTACTATGTGGCATTCGACAAGCATTATAAAGCCGAATGTGATGAGCTTCAGAAGAAGTACATCGCTGAAGGCATGGGCGAGGAAGAGGCGAAGGAAAAAGCCAAGCAGGAGGCTCCGCTCATAAAGGAGGCACATGCCATGCTCGTGAAATGGGAGCAGAACGACCCGGAAGTCCGTGCATTGTGGAGACGCATGAACGAATGGGTGTATGCCGGATTTGACGAGACATATAAGATGATGGGAGTGTCGTTCGACAAGATTTACTACGAGTCAGACACTTATCTTGAAGGACGCGAGAAGGTGATGGAAGGACTGGAGAAAGGTTTCTTCTATCGCAGAGACGACAATTCGGTATGGGCAAATCTTGAGGCCGAAGGTTTAGACGAGAAGCTTCTGCTTCGCAGCGACGGAACGTCTGTATATATGACTCAGGACATAGGTACGGCGAAACTCCGTTTTCAGGACTTCCCTATCGACAAGATGATATACGTGGTGGGCAATGAGCAGAACTACCATTTTCAGGTTCTGTCCATCCTCCTCGACAAATTAGGCTTCAAGTGGGGCAAAGACCTTGTCCACTTCTCCTACGGCATGGTAGAACTGCCTAACGGAAAGATGAAGAGCCGCGAAGGAACCGTAGTGGATGCTGACGACCTGATGGAAGAGATGATAAACAACGCTTATGAGGTGTCTAAGGACATGGTGAAGAAACTGGACGACGTGAGCGAGGAGGAAGCACGGGAGACAGCCCGAAAAGTGGGTCTCGGCGCACTCAAATATTTCATTCTCAAAGTGGACGCCCGCAAGAACATGTTGTTCAATCCGGAAGAAAGTATTGACTTCAACGGCAACACGGGACCGTTCATCCAATATACTTACGCACGTATCGCTTCTATTCTCCGCAAGGCATCCGAGGCCGGCATCTGCATACCGGAGGTACTTCCTTCGAACATTGCTCTCGACACCAAGGAGACAGAGCTGATACAGAAGCTCAACGGATTCACGGCTGCTGTGCGTCAGGCAGGACAGGACTACAGCCCTTCAGGCATTGCCAACTACTGCTACGAACTGACCAAAGAGTTCAACCAGTTCTATCACGACTTCAGCATACTACGCGAAGAAGACGAGCACAAGAAGTTGTTCCGCCTCGCGCTTTCAAAGAATGTAGCTAAAATCGTAAGACTCGGCATGGGACTCCTCGGAATCGAGATGCCGGAAAGAATGTAATACACACAATCACGAGTGAGCCGACCGCATTGACAGGACAAAAAGTCAATGTGGTGTCGGCTCATTCTTTTGCCATCATACCGAACAGATGCTTCAAGACGTACCATCCTATCGAAATGATACGGTTCTCCCTCTCCCTATGGAAGTGGAATCGAACGCCATCGCCGTTGACGCTGCTTGCAGCGGCAATCCCGGACCGATGGAATACAGGGGAGTCTATCTGCGTACAGGGCAAGAGATATTCCACTTCGGTCCTGTACAGGGGACAAATAATATCGGCGAATTTCTTGCCATCGTACATGCGCTTGCCCTGCTCAAAAAGAAGGGACTGTCGCTGACCATATACAGTGACAGCATGACAGCGCACACATGGGTGAAGAAATGCAAATGCAAGACCACGCTTGTGCATAACGAAAAGACGGAACCGCTGTATCAGCTTATCGCACGCGCCGAAGCATGGCTGAGAAACAACACTTATTCCAATGCCATACTGAAATGGCAAACTGAGAAATGGGGTGAGGTGCCAGCCGACTTCGGCAGAAAAAAGTAGGGAAAGCTCTTTTACATTCAAGGCACACACAGACAAACGTGTATGCGGACTCTCCGTCTCCGGACAGTTCCGGTTCTCCATAACAGTAATACTCAAAACAACAGATGAAAGAATTTTACGGCATAATGGGCAAGTATTTCGCCCGATACAAGAAGTTCATTGCTGGCACATTGCTGGTCAATATATTGTCGGCACTGTTCAACGTGGTCTCCTTCAGTGTGCTGCTCCCCATACTGGAAATACTGTTTGACACCAAACACGAAAGGTATGAGTTCATGCCGTGGGGAACAGGAGACGTGAAAGAAACCTTGATGAACAACATCTATTATTACTCGCAGACACTTGTTGACAGCTACGGTCCATCGACCACACTGCTTCTGCTCGGCATCATACTGTCCTCCCTCACTCTGTTGAAGACAGCCACCTACTTCGGAGGCTCTGCCTGTCTCATGCCGCTGCGCACCGGAATAGTGCGCGACATACGGGCGGACATCTACCGCAAGATTCTGAATCTGCCTCTCTCGTTCTTCTCGGAGGAACGCAAAGGAGACATTTTGGCAAGGGTCAGCACGGACGTGAACGAGGTAGATGCCTCGATAGGAAGTTCGCTCGACATGGCAATCAAGAACCCTATACTCATCGTGGTATATGTCGGTACGCTGGTAGCTGTAAGCTGGCAGCTCACCCTGTTCACACTTCTCGTCGTTCCGTTCCTCGCATGGGGAATAGGAAGCATCGGCAAGAAGCTCAAGCGCAAATCGCTCTATGCACAGTCGAAATGGAGTGACGGAATCAGCCAGATAGAAGAGACACTCGGAGGACTCAGAATCATCAAGGCTTTCATTGCGGAGAAGAAGATGGAAGACAGGTTCGTGGCTGTGAACAACGAGTTCCGGGACGCATCCATGCGTGTGGCTATACGACAGTCGGCAGCGCATCCGGTGAGCGAGTTTCTCGGCACCTGCATGATTGTGATTGTGCTCTGGTTCGGAGGCTACCTCATATTCAACGGAAATTCACCCATCGACGCAAGTGCATTCATCTATTACCTTGTGATTCTATACACTACCCTGCAACCACTCAAAGATTTGTCGAAGGCGGGATACAGCATACAGAAGGGTATGGCATCAATGGAGAGAATCAACAAGATTCTTGCAGCCGAAAACAATATCAAGGAAGTGTCTCATCCCAAGACCATCGACGGGCTTAACGATGAGATAAAGCTTGACAATGTGTGCTTCAGCTACAACGAAAACAGGGAAATACTCCACCGCATCAATATCAGTATCAAGAAAGGACAGACCATCGCACTTGTCGGACAGTCCGGCTCAGGTAAATCCACTCTCGTAGATCTTATCCCGCGCTATCACGACATCAACTCGGGAACAATTTCCATTGACGGCATCGACATAAGAGAAATGTCCATCCGTTCTCTTCGCTCCATTATCGGCAATGTGAATCAGGAAGCCATTCTTTTCAATGATACCGTGTTCAACAACATCGCTTTCGGAAGCGAGAATGCCACTCAGAAGGATGTGGAAGCCGCTGCGCGCATAGCCAATGCCCACGATTTCATCATGGAAATGGAGGAAGGCTACCAGACAAAGGTCGGCGACAGAGGCTGCCGGCTTTCCGGCGGACAGAGACAAAGAATAAGTATTGCACGCGCCATACTCAAGAATCCGCCTATCCTGATACTTGACGAAGCCACTTCCGCACTCGACACGGAATCGGAGAAGCTGGTACAGGACGCACTCGAAAAGTTGATGAAGTCGCGCACCACCATAGCCATAGCCCACCGTCTCTCGACAATCAAGAATGCAGACGAGATATATGTGCTGCATGAAGGACGGATTGTAGAGCAAGGCACTCACGAGGAGCTACTTGCTGCCAACGGATACTACAAGAAACTGAACGACATGCAGGCATTGTAAGATTTGCCCGAAGGCATGTCTCAACCACCTCACTGCTCTTGGAATGAAAGAACGTATAGGTTATCTTTTCAGGATTTTTCTCTTTTTCGTCATATCTTTCGCCATCCAGAAACCCCTGTTCATGCTTTACAACAGGGAGGCAGCCGCTGTGTCTGAAACCGGACTTGCGGACGGCCTTGATGTGATAGTCCACGGGCTGCAACTCGATGCCGCCACCGCCACCTATTTCATCGTATATCCCTTCATTCTTGTCCTCCTCAGTTTCTTCTGCCACATCCATCTAAGGAAGTGGACTACTCCTTATTATATATGCGTAGCACTCGCCATATCCGTCATATTCATAGCCGACACCGTGATATACACGTTCTGGGGATTCAAACTCAATTCGTCCGCACTGCTCTATGCCGACAATCCGACAGCAGTGACGAACAGCATATCCGGCATCTTTGTAGCAGCTTGTGTCTGCGCCATCATGTTCACAGCTTTCCTCTATGTCGTCGTGCTCCGCAAACTGACTCCGAACCGCTTCCATCCATTCACGCGCCACAAAGCGTGGGCATCCATTATGATTCCTACAGGACTGCTGATGTTTCTGTGCATACGCGGAGGAACAGAAGAATCGACCTCCAACATCAGTGACGCATACTACTCAGATAACGAGTTCCTCAACCATTCTGCCATCAATCCTATCTTCAACACACTATATTCTCTGAGCAAATCGAAAGACTTTGCCCACGAGTTCCATTTCTTCACAGAAGAAGAAAAAAGAAGACTAACGAACGGAATTTTCACCACGGAAAGTATCGGCGATGAAAGCATACTGAATCGTCAACGTCCCGACATACTGCTGATAATATGGGAGGGCTGTGCCGGACATTTCGTCGAACCGACAGGAGGAGACAAACGCATAACACCCTGCCTGAACGCTATAGCCCGCGAAAGCGTGGTGTTCACCAACTGCCATGCCGGAAGCTTCCGTACAGACCGCGGGACGGTGTGCACCCTAAACGGATGGTTGGGCTTCCCCACTGCCTCCATCATGAAAACTCCAGAAAAAAGCCGTACTCTGCCCTCTTTAGCTCTTTCGCTTGGCGAAGAAGGCTATCGCACAGACTTCTGGTATGGAGGCGATATAGGGTTTACCAACATGAAGAGTTATCTCTATGAGTCAGGATACGAGAAAATATATTGTGACCAAGATTTTCCTGCGGAAGACAAGAATTACAGCAAGTGGGGAGTGCCGGACCATGTAGTCCTCGACAGTCTTGCTGCCGACATAAGCCGCCGAAAGGACAACGAGCAATGGTTTACGACAGTACTGACCCTCAGCAGTCACGAGCCGTGGGACGTGCCTTATCACAAAATGAAGGACAAGAAGAAGAACAGTTTTGCCTATACCGACCATTGCGTAAGCAAATTACTTGACAAGCTGAAGCAGACGAAGGCTTGGGAAAATCTTCTCGTCATCATCATCCCAGACCACGGAATAAAGGAATATGACGGACAATCGGGAAGAGACTACAGAATTTCCCATATCCCGATGGTGTGGACCGGAGGTGCCATTGCAGGCAGACGCACGATAGACACACTGATGGGACAGTCGGACATGGCGGCTACACTCTTGGGACAGCTGCACATTCCGCATGACAAGTTTCTCTTCAGTCGTGACATATTCAGCTCAACATACAAATATCCGTCCGCTCTCCATACATTTGACAATGGAATGACTTTCATGGACAGCACCGGTGTATCCACATTTGACAACCATATTCAAAAAATAGTGTTTACAAGTAATCACTGTGATATGCGTAACAATGACAGCGACTTTCATTGTAATGACAGCATCAGAGTGCGGCGCGCCCAAGCCATCCTCCAACTGCTATATGAGGATATGGCAGGAAGGTAATTTCTCAGAAGCAGGTTTTGGGATAGCCATCCCTTGTGTCAAGCCAAGGAAGTAGTGGATGTTTTCAACAGACTCCTCCGTTTGTTAAATAAATGTATTTGTAGATGTACTCGACAGACTCCTTATGTGTCAAATGCACCCGCAAATCATCCATTAAACACATGAGGAGTCTATGAATGTATCCACCAAATTGCTTCTAAACACTCTCCATAACAAAAAATTTTATATATACTTTTTAACAAAATTATTTTCCGACATAATGAAAGCAAATACAATTGTTTTTGTCTCAAATTGCTGGTTCTACACCAAATTTCCGTCTTTTTGATTTTGTCAAATGTTAAAATTCCAAGTCCTCTGGAACGCTCCAAAATGAAGCGCGATGAACTTTTATCGAAGAACGGGGATTCTACGCGCATTTTGTGAAGCCTCCCAAAATTGTAAAATAGTGTTTCGTTTTGGAACAGTTCTTTTACATTTGTTTATTTCCGGCAAAGAGTTTTTTGAAAAAAAGTACTAAGTTTTCAAATTTCCAGCGCACTGTTTTTTTCTTCACAGCGCACTGCAATTTTATTTTATGTGCGCTGCTGTTTTATTTGCTGTGCGCTGAAAATTTGACGACAACGCGCTGAAAATAAAAAAGCACTGGGGAACGGAGAAAAAGACAGCAGGGAGCAGTTGATATGTTAAGAAGTGTATAATTTGCTACTTTAGAAGAGTGTCTGAACAAGAACTTAAACGTGAGTGCACCTTGGGAGGTATTTTGAGGGGAAAACAGTGGATTTTATTATAACCAATTCATAATCAGTAAATTATAAAAACATTCAAAATTCTCGAGAAATTGCGCCCGACGAACTTTTTTGAGCATTTTGGGAAATTTTATATTCAATTGATTATCAATAGTTTATCTTCATGCCAAAAAATTTCGTCTTTTCACTGTCAGCAAAAAATCGCTCCAAGTGTTAAATTTTCATTTTGGGCGAAAATATCATTTTGTCAAAATGAGAAAGTGACATTTGAGTATGTCTTTTTTAATTTTTTTAGCGGATGTATTTACAGAGTAGAAAGCACATGAAGAGTCTATCACAGACAAACAAAACAAAAGGGCACTAAAAAATTCTTGGAAAAGCTGAGATAACAAACACAGAAAAGGTTTACGAAAACTCGTAAACCTTTTCTGCGCTTCAGGATGGGCTTGAACCAACGACCCCATGATTAACAGTCATGTGCTCTAACCAACTGAGCTACTGAAGCATTAATAACCACTTATCAGCATTTCTTCTGAAATGCACTGCAAAGGTAGTGAGTTGAAATGAATAATCCAAAAATACAGGAGAAAAAAAACGAAAATATAGGGATAAGGGCAAAGAAAGTGTTTCCAAGGAGAGTGTTCTGATTGGTTCTTACGATTGCAGGAGTATATTGTTATAGTTGCGTGGATGTTTTTTCGACAGACTCCTCATGTTTAAGTAGGTATATTGGTGGATGTATTCAACAGACTCCTCCGTCGCTACCGCGCCACCTCCCCTAACTTAGGAGAGGAGCCAAGTTACCATGTTGGATGTCAATGCTATACATCTACATCATAGTCTTTTCAGGGATAAGTATATAGGTTCCTCCTCTAAGTTAGAGGAGGTGGCGCGGCAGCGACGGAGGAGTCTGTTGAAGACATTTGCTTAGTCTGTTGAATACATCCACGCAACTATAACAAATAATTCTAAAACAGTTTCTTAAAATTTATGTGGACGTTTTTCAACAGAACTTCTCTGTCGAAAAACGTCCACATAACAACTATCGAAAAACGATTTCTGATTTATTCTGCGTTTTCCGTCTCAGGACCTTTACCTATCAGTTCCATGAACTGTTCAAGTCTCGGAGTGATGATAATCTGTGTACGACGGTTGCGCTGCTTTCCTTCCTCCGTATCGTTGTCTGTCACCGGATTGTATTCTCCGCGTCCGGCAGCAGAAAGCCTTTTCGGATCAACCCCATACTGGTTCTGCAAAGCCTGAACTACAGAGGATGCACGCAAAGCCGACAAGTCCCAGTTGTTACGGATATTGGTACGAGAGATAGGCACATTGTCCGTATTTCCTTCAACAAGCACTTCGTAATCATCATAATCCATGATAATCTTTGCAATCTTGCTCAATGTTTCTCCTGCACGCTCACTGATTTCATAGCTTCCCGACTTATACAGCATATTGTCATTAAGCGAGATATACACTACACCTTTAAGTACTTTGACATCTACATCTTTAAGCTCTTCGCGGCTGAGAGAGCGTGTCAGGTTGTTGGTGAGCACCACATTTAATGAGTCGGATTTAGACTTTGCATCGACAAGATGCTTGATGTACTTGTTCGATGCGTTGATTTCATCTACGAGTTTGGAAATGTTCACACTACCCTGCTGAAGACTGTTGTCAAGTGTTTTCTTCAGTTCATCATACGATGCGCGCTGATCCGTATTCAACTTCTGCGCATCGGACAAACGTGCCTGAAGATTCTTGGAATCAGCACGACATCCGGCAAGCTGTACCTGCACTTCCTGCAATTCACCTTTAAGCGCATCATTCTGAGCCTGCAAAGCCTGTAACTGCTTGTTATTACATCCTGTAAGCAGAATTGCTCCTGCCATTAATGGCAACAAATAAAATTTAGCTTTCATATAATGACTGTTTTTGTTATTTATATCCACCTTTGTGGGCGCAAGATACGAATAAATCTCTTTTAACAAACAATTGTTAATGCCCCTTTTGATGTTCTATTATATATATTTAACACGGCAACTGTCTGTCTTACAGTTTTTCAGACATAATTCGCCTTGCTGCAGCTCTATCCGGTTTTCCTGAAATCGTTTGAGGCAATGACGAGACATACAGAATCTTCTTGGGTTTCCAATAGGAAGGCAATGCGGACAAGGCTTCTGAGAAAACGGCAACAGCATATTCACAGTCGGTAAGCATTGCCACCACTTCGCCAAACCGCTCATCGGGACAACCCGTGATGGCAAAGTGTTCAGCCATTTCATCGGGCAGCATGGCTCTGATTGCGCTCTCCACTTCTTCTATCTGGATTTTCACTCCGCCGGAGTTGATAACATTGTCTTTACGACCGAGAATCCTGAACCCGCCGTGGCTGTTTATTTCAGCAATATCATTAGTCACAAGTTGCGAAGGACATAGCAAAGGGGCATCTATAACCAATGTATGCTCGGCGGTGAGCGAAACACGGACGCCGTCCATCGGAGTGTACCAACATGACGCATGTTCGCCGTTCACACGTCGCATGGCAATATGCGAAAGTGTTTCGGTCATGCCGTATGTGCTCCAGATTGCATTCGGCATATTCTGCAGCCTGTTTTCAAGTGCAGCATCAATATGTCCCCCGCCTATAATCATATTGGAAATGTGACGAAAGACGGAGGCTTCTTCCGGACAGTCAAGAGAGGCCTTCACCTGTGAAGGAACCATAGCTGCAAACTGAAAATCAGGGGAGACGTCTGTCGCAGGGCACGACACACGGCTACAGATTCCACCGGAAGAGAAAGTCATCACCTCGCAAAGCGTGTCATCCGTATGCTCACAGAAATATTTGAGAGGGTGCATGGAGGGTTTCACACAGACAAGAGGCATTCCGGAAACAATGCTTCGTACAACCATCATCTTGCCGGCTATATAGTCGAGAGGCATACAAAGAAGAGCCTTTCCAGTTTGCTGTAGCCCTAAAAAGCCGCAAGTCATCCTCGCACTTGCCGCCATACGCGACTTCTCCACGGACAGTTCTTTAGGTTTCCCTGTGGAGCCGGAGGTGTGAACCTTGATATACGGCGAATCTGAATACCATTCATCAAGAAATTCCTCTATATCCATAGTTCATATATAATTTAGATTCAACCCGGAAAAACGATTAGCGTTCTTGATGTTTCTGTATATCAAACCATAATTTGTCTTCTCGTATTTCAAGAGGATAGCCTTCGATATTATCCGTAAAAAGTTGTCCAGTTCCCAGTCCTTGCGGAAGAAGTGCATTCGAGTCGGAACAACGGACTCCCATAAACGAAAGTCCTTCATGAAGCATGGCACACCAATGTGCAATGGCATTCAGCCCCACATTGCTCTCAAGCGCAGAAGTCACCCACCATCCTATGCCCAGTGTCTCCGCATGGTGTATCCACTCTTCGGCACCACGGAGTCCTCCGTGTAATGACGGTTTGAGTATGATATATTGTGGAGCAATATAACTCAGCATTTCCTGCTTGGTTATGCCCTTCTCTCTGGTGTATGAATCACCACGTTCATCAGCATTGACACCGATAAGCTCTTCATCAAGTGCAATCGGTATGGGAGTATGCAGACAAAGTTTTCTCATGGCATCATAGTTGCCGGCACGTATCGGCTGCTCTATCGAGTGGATGTCGAGCTTAGAGAGTTGCAGTAACTTTCCTTCGGCATCTTCTCCGGGAAGGAACGCACCGTTGGCATCGACACGCAGCTCCACTGTTTGTGGCGAATAGCGTCGGCGAATCATGGTCAGCAGAGCCAACTCGTCATTGAAGTCTATGGCACCAATCTTCAGCTTTATGCACTTATATCCCTTGTCCAGTTTCTCCTCGATACGTGTTTTCATCTCATCGAATGTGCCCATCCATACGAGTCCGTTGATGCGAATACCACTTTGACCGCAAGCAAAAGATGTATTACCAAGCTTGGGAGAACAGGCAACATAGCTCCATACGGCGGTCTCAAAGCCGAAAAGCATGGAGGGATAATTGCGAAGAGCCTCCGTCATTCTTTCAGACAGAGCAAGGCATCTGTGTGCGTCAGCAACAAGTTCATGCTCTGCCTGACAAGCAAAGCTCTTCAAGACTGATTCATAATCAGCCGTGTAATCACAACTCAAATCATGCAACGGCGCACACTCCCCTACTCCTTTCCGAGAAAGGTTTTCCGTATCAGACAGCTCCACATACCAGACTTTTCTCTCGGTATATATGCCTCGTGACGTGCCCGCAGGTTGCTTAAAATGAAGTGTATGTGGAATAATCTTAAACTTGAACATAAAAAACAGGTCGAATAAAACTTTATGTCGGCTATAAATAGTCTGCCAATATCTGCTCAAAAATATTATGGAATATAAGGATATTGGTCAAAATCCGGTTCACGCTTCTCTAAAAACGCTTTACCGCCTTCTTGGGCTTCATCCGTAAAGTAATAGAGCATGGTTGCATCGCCTGCAAGTTCCTGTATTCCTGCCTGTCCGTCAAGCTCGGCATTCAATCCGGCTTTAATCATGCGTATGGCAATAGGGCTTCGCTTCATGATGGTCTTTGCCCATTCCACAACCTCATCTTCAAGTTTATCGAAAGGAACCACTTTATTGACAAGTCCCATATCTAAAGCCTCAGAAGCAGAATACTGGCGGCAGAGGAACCATATTTCGCGTGCTTTCTTCTGTCCTACAATACGCGCAAGATAAGAAGAGCCGAAGCCTGCATCAAAGCTGCCCACCTTGGGTCCGGTCTGTCCGAAGACGGCATTCTCGGAGGCAATCGTGAGGTCGCAAACTACATGGAGCACATGTCCGCCTCCGATGGCAAACCCATTGACCATCGCTATCACCGGCTTGGGCAATGAACGTATCTGTTTCTGTACATCCAACACATTAAGACGAGGTATGCCGTCGCTGCCGACATATCCGCCTCTTCCTTTTACATTCATGTCGCCTCCGGCACAGAAAGCTTCTGTACGAAGCCATTCTTCCGTAGTCTGTCCTTCTTTCCTCGGGCTATGCGCACCAGTCAGGACTACCACACGTACATCTTTTGCTTCTCTGCAATAATAAAGGGCATCACTGATTTCCCATGTGGTACGCGGAGTAAACGCATTCCTGTAACGCGGACGGTTTATTGTAATCTTGGCTATTCCTTCGAAGTATTCAAACAATATTTCTTCATACTTCTTAATCTCTTTCCATTGTCTTTCCATAATATGAATATGATGTTTTTAGTATAAATCAACAGTTATGGCATCCATTCCACAATGCCCTCCACAGGGTGATTTCTGCGCCATTCCATAAACTGCGAATAGGTACGGACTCCATCGCGGATGACAGCCTCATAATATTCAACACCCATAACTTTCAAATTATCGGGGGTTTCGTATTTCAAACGCAGAATCGTTTCACGGGTTTCCGGTGTCAGCACAGCAGATATACGTTCTGCCATCTTCTCAAAAAAGCCGTCATAGCGAGACCCTTTCTGTATATGAATCATATCAATCTGCCAAATCTTGCCTTCCGTATCCTCATACAGAGCATGCCACTCTATACAAGCCTCCTCCGTATGCATGAGATTGGCGCATTCAATCTTTTTTATATGGGGATTCTCGGCAAGCATCGCCATCGCCTTGAAACTGTCAGAAAGAGATAAGGGTGAAGAATAAATGTGAAAGTCTATATCTCTATGTTTCATCATTAAGCCCATACTTAATGAACCCACAAGATGTACTTCGGCTCCCACCGACTCCCATATCTTATAAATGTTTGCAGAAGTGATGATTTCATGCGCTTTCTGCCGATTGGCAAGCGCAATGTCCATAAAGTCTTCCATAAAAATGCAGTTTTTTTGAAAAAGATATTGTTTCTCTGAGAAAAGGTAGTGCAAAGGTAATAAAAAGAAAGAGGATGCGTAAAAATTTCAACGGTTAATCCGCAAGCCTCTGCTTCTGCGGACACTGGTATTCATCACCCTGTAACGAGAAAACAAAACTGCCGGAGAATTGTCGCACTAATATGCAACAACTCTCCGGCAATTTAAACTCACCACAGCCAGCTCCAGCAAAAGACCAATGCAGAAAACGGTAAATATGTGCAACGGATTATTCCACTGGACTCGTCATACCCACTTCAATGCGGTTTCCACTACAGAAGATTGTTCTTGCCATTTTCTGTATATCTGCTGCAGTAATTGCATCAACAGTCTCATCGAATGTAGTCACATTGTCACGTCCGTCACGAACCTTTGTCATGAGTGCATTCAGCCAATAGCCATTGTTCTTCAACACTTCAGCATGGCTGCGGTGCATATATTCCTTGACTTTCTGCAAGAACTCTTCTTTTGGTCCGTTGGCAACCATATCTTCCACACCTTTATATATGATTTCAGTCATACGCTCACGTTTCTCCGGAGCAGTAGGAAGAGTGATAGAGACCTCTGCAACCTCTTTCGGGAAATCATCCACACCAGCATTAACAGGTATGCCATATGCACCGCCTTCGTCTTCACGCACCGTTTCAGTATATACCATTGTCATAATCTGTTTCAACATATTGACTGTCAAGACATTCTTCAAAGAAATCTTGATTGGTGCATGATAATAGAACATCACTCTGGCATTAGGTGTTTCCTGTTCTTTTTCAAACACATTCTTCAACTCACCTTTTGCCATCATATAATCAGTAGGCTTAGACTTCTCTTTGCTTTTCATTACAGGAAGAGCACCAAGATACTTCTCAATCAGAGGAGCTACACTGTCGATATTCATATCACCTACAAAGAAGAAATCAAAATCATTTGCATCGGCAAAACGCTCTTTGTAGATTTCAATAACACGGTCATAATCGATTTTATCTACATCATTGGAAGTAAATCTCTTTGCACGCACATTATTGTTATACACAACCTTGGCAATCGTATCGCTCAATGCCGTATTAGGATCAAGCTCCTGATTGGCAAGAGAAGCTCTCACACGCGACATAGTAGAATTGAAAGCACTCTCATCTTTACGTGGAGCTGTGAAGCAGAGATAAACAAGCTGAAGCATTGTCTCAAAGTCTTTTGTCACACAACTTCCAGACAGTCCTTCCGTATATTCCTTCACATAAGGATTTACAGATGCCTGTACACCGGCAAGCTTCTTTGTCAATTCCACCATGCTGAAGTTGCCCCAGCCACCAATACCGACCATATCGGAATTAGAAGAATTATAGTACTCAGAATCCGGATATTGTGATGTTCCGCCCCAGCTCTGAGCCGCCATAATTATCGCATTTGGTGTATAGTCAGTCTGCTTGACATATACCTTTATGCCATTTGACAGAAGTATCATCTTAGAACCGAAATCACCGTCAGTTATTTTCTTGATTTTCCCTGTTTCCGGAATCTCACTAACCAGTGGTTCTGTGGAAACCTCTTCCTTATAAGGTTCTATATCTTCTGCCTCCACTTCTTTAAGGATGCCAAGAAGTTCTTCATCCGATGGATAAATAATTCCTTCCTTATCAGGGCAGAACATGGCAACAACCATATTGGAATCGCACATCAAACCACTGAATGTCTGGTTTACAGCCTCTACAGGTACAGCATCTGCTATCTGCTTCATATTCTCATATTCCCACTCAATGCCCGGCATAGGTTCATTGTCAAGGAAATGGCGCACATACTCTTTCACATAGTTGGTATTATAAACCTTATCTTTCTGTGCATAAATATGGTCAAGCTGCGCTTTCAGGTCCTGTTTGTAACGTTCATATTCTGTCACAGTAAACCCATATCGTGAAACACGGAGCATTTCACGGTAGAGTGTAGATAGCGCTTCCTTATATCCGTTATCCTTGCATACAGCCACTCCGTTAAGTGAACCTTTAGTTTTTGACACAAGATAATTCTCATCGCTTACATTTGCACCAAGGAAAGGAGGGTTCTCCTGCTGGAGAATTTCAGTGAAACGGTCGGCAAACATTCCGGCAATTGCACCCTGTATATATTTGTAAACATAATATTGAGGAGAAACCTTTGCAGCATCCGGGAAGTTCTCATGCTTATACATCATATAGATGAGAGTCTGCTCCTGTTCCTTATCTTTCTGTACCGTAATAATCGGTTCCTTATTATCGGGAACAGGATAATATTCACGTGTTGCAGGATTTTCCACCATCTTTATATCAGCAAAGACAGCCTGTATCTTCTGCTCTATCTCGTTTACATCTATATCTCCGACAACAATAACAGCCTGCAAGTCTGGACGATACCATTTGCGGTAATAGCTGCGCAAATCCTCATATGGGAAGTTCATCACGATGTCCATCGTTCCAATAGGCATACGATAGGCATAGCGACTGTCCTTATACAATTCCGGGAACGCATTCTCATACATTCTGAGCATGGCACTGCGGCGCATACGCCATTCCTCATTGATGACTCCACGCTCCTTGTCTATTTCCTTGTCTTCGAGCAACAAATCATGACTCCAGTCGTGCAAAATAAGCAAGCAGGTGTCTATCGCCCCTTCTCTTTGTATCGGCACATTAGTCACATTATATACCGTCTCATCAAAGCTGGTGTATGCATTGAGGTTCTCACCGAACTTCACACCGATATTCTCCAGATATATCTTCAGTTTGTCACCTGGGAAATTTGTCGTACCGTTAAAGCACATGTGTTCAAGAAAATGTGCAAGTCCTTTCTGGTTGTCTTCCTCCTGCACCGAACCGACCTTTTGTGCAATATAAAAATCAGCCCTATCTTCCGGCCATTCATTATGGCGGATATAATAGGTCAATCCGTTAGGCAACTTACCGATGCGAACATTCGGGTCAAGCGGAAGCTGCATAGTTTGTTCCTGTGCACGAATACTTATGGCTGCCACCAAAAAGAGACCGGCCACCATGAAAAAATTCTTCAGTTTCATTAATTTTTCGTATTTATTTAATCTGTTTCTTATCTTTATCAAGTGCATGTTTCTCATAATCCACCGTATAGTGGAGTCCGCGACTCTCCTTACGTTCCAAAGCATGTCGAGTAATCAGATAGCCTACATTAATCATATTGCGCAACTCACAAATATCTTTAGTGGCTTTCACACGCTTAAACAAATCTTCAGTCTCTTCATACAACAAATCCAGACGCTCCCATGCACGACGCAAACGCAAATCACTCCTTACAATACCGACGTATGTACTCATTATCTGCCCAACTTCCTTCACGTCCTGTGCAATAAGAACTTTCTCCTCATTGCTCATCGTTCCTTCGTCATTCCACTCTGGAACCTTGTCGTTAAAATCATAGTTATCTATAACGTGCAAGCTATGCTTTGCGGCAGCATCTGCATACACAACAGCCTCTATCAGCGAATTGGATGCAAGACGATTTCCTCCGTGAAGTCCCGTACATGAACATTCTCCTACGGCATACAAACGTCTGATGCTTGACTGTGCGTCAAGATCCACCTTTATTCCTCCACACATATAATGCGCACAAGGAGCCACAGGGATGTAATCTTTTGTAATGTCAATACCTATGCTCAAACATTTCGCATATATATTCGGAAAATGATGCTTCGTCTCTTCCGGGTCTTTGTGAGTTACATCAAGACAAACATGATCCAACGCATGAATCTTCATTTCATTATCTATGGCACGCGCCACTATATCTCTCGGAGCAAGGCTCAGACGTTCATCATACTTCTGCATGAACTCTTCCCCATTAGGCAGACGCAGAATGCCACCATATCCGCGCATTGCCTCCGTAATAAGATATGCCGGATGCGTCTCTCCCGGATGGAACAATGCTGTCGGATGGAACTGGACGAACTCCATATCCTTTATCTTGCCCTTCGCACGATGTACCATTGCAATACCGTCTCCGGTTGCAATATTCGGATTCGTCGTAGTAGCATACACAGCCCCCGTTCCTCCCGTAGCCATCAAAGTTATTTTGGAAAGATAAGTATCAATTTTTCCTGTTTCCGGATTAAGGACATACGCTCCATAGCACTCAATGTCAGGAGTGCGGCGCGTCACTCTCACACCAAGATGATGCTGTGTGATTATCTCTACAGCAAAATGATTTTCAAGAATCTCTATATCGGGATTGTTGCGAACAGCCTCCATCAATCCTCGCTGAATCTCCGCACCGGTATCATCCGCGTGATGTAATATGCGGAACTCGCAGTGTCCTCCTTCACGATGCAGATCGAAATTCCCGTCTTCCTTTTTGTCGAAATTCACACCCCAGTTGACAAGTTCCCGTATCTGTTCCGGTGCATTGCGTACAACCTGCTCAACGGCATCACGGTCACTAATCCAGTCACCTGCCACCATTGTATCTTCAATATGTTTATCGAAATTATCGACAAGCATGTTGGTGACCGAGGCTATTCCGCCTTGTGCCTTGGCAGTATTTGCTTCTTCAAGAGTCGTTTTACAAATAATTGCAATTTTCCCTTTTTTCGCCCTTGCAACCTTAAGAGCATAACTCATACCGGCAACACCTGAACCGATAATGAGAAAATCAAATTTCCGTGTTATATTTCTGTCGTGAATGCACCTTGTTACTTTATATTTCACAAACAATGTGCACATAATATATATCAGTTATTACATGCGACACATTGCTGATGATGCATTATTCAAATGCAAAACTAATAAAAAACTTTGCTTACAAATAATTTATTATGATTAAAAAAGAAAAAAATCGTAACTTGCGCCCAAATTAATCAGTATGAACAGAGTTTTTCAGGCAAAAATAAATATCGGAAACTATATTCTTCTCATTCTTCTGCTCCTCGTGGCAATCCATTCCATGTGGTGTGTCAATGGCATACTGCTATGTCTTTCACTGCTTCTGCTTGTCGTCATTATCGAAAGAATGATACATACGACATACACTATCACCACTGACGGAATGCTTATCATCAACAACGGACGTTTCTCAAGACGCAAAGAAGTTCCTCTAAGCGATATCAACAGCATTGAGCGCATAAGAGGTATGCGGATTGGTGGAAAAACTATCTCAACAAGTCTGCTCATCACATGCAAAAACGGCAAGATTTTCCAAGTCTCTCCCAGAAATGAAGACGATTTTGTAAAATGTGTACAGAAGAGAAGAATACAAACCCAAGATTAAAGATTTGTACCAGCTTATGAAGATTATCCTAATATTATCCCTGTTTTTTTTATCCCTACCATTTGCCCTGCCCTATAACACTCTCGACAACGAAGATGATTACGAAGAAACCGGCGACACCATTGAATCCGACTTTGAAGACTGTGTGACCGACAGTATTTTCCCAGAAGATACAGAACTTCCGTGGGAAGCACGCATCCGGGAACGTCTCAGCATACTTGCAGCAGAAGCGGACGAAGCTTATTACACTACAGGAATATGCGTATATGACCTTACTGGCGATTCGCTTCTTTTTGAATACAACCAGCACAAAGTCATGCGTCCTGCCTCCACACAGAAACTGCTTACAGCCATTGCCGCCCTGTCCGTACTCGGAGCCGACCATCAGTATAGAACAAGAGCCTACTATACGGGAAATGTATCTCCCGACAGCACACTGCACGGCGACATTTACATTGTCGGAGATTTTGACCCGGCATTCTCATACTCCGACATGCTCGAACTGGCAAGCAGCATTGAGAATCTTGGAGTCCGCCGCATCGAAGGGAAAGTATATGGCGACATCAGCATGAAAGACAGCCTGTATTTCGGGAACGGATGGTGCTGGGACGATGCTCCCTCTGAAGTGGAAGCCTATCTCTCGCCTCTCACTTTCAACCGTGGATGCGCCACTGTCGAAATTGTTGAAGGGAAGCCCGACTTCTCCATTCCCACAAGCTACCTGAAGCTGGAAGACAGAACCAGCAGAAGCGGACGTTTCAGCGTAACACGCAATTGGATACATGGAGGAAACACATTTGTAGCATCCGGTAAACCGTCGCGCAACAGCCACAAAACACTCAGTGTCTATCGCCCTGAGCTGTATTTTCTCTGCACACTGACCGATATTCTGCACGAAAGAGGAGTCGAAATCATACACTGCGAAGGAGATTCTTCAGAGTACGCGCTTCAGATACTACCCTCCTCCTCTACACCGTTCTACACCTGCCACCGCACAATAGAGCAGATTCTGCAAAGAATGATGAAGAAAAGCGATAATCTCTATGCCGAATCTATGTTCTACCAGTTGGCATCCATCAACTCCGGACGTTGGGCTTCATGGAAAGACGGAGCGCGACAAGTGGAAAGTGTCATACACAAAGCCGGCGAATCGTCTGCATATACGGAAGTAGCTGACGGGAGCGGTGTTTCCCTGTATAATTATGTCAGTCCACAGACAGAAGTCGCCATGCTGCGTTATGCCTTCCGCACTCCCTCCATCTATGATGCCTTGTTTCCGTCGCTCCCTGTGGCAGGCATGGACGGAACCTTGTCTGAGCGCATGACAAGAGGGACTGCATACGGCAATGTACATGCAAAGACAGGAACCGTAAGTGGGGTGTCATGTCTTGCAGGCTATTGCACAGCCTCCAATGGGAACATCCTTGCTTTTTCCATCATGAACAACGGGCTCATGAAGACTTCCACAGGCAGACATTTTCAAGACCGTGTATGCCAGGAACTAACCAAATAAACAATTATTGACAGACTCATCCACTAAAAACAAAATGAGTCTGCCAATAACTATCACTAAAACTTCAAATCAAGAAAACCGCAACGCAAACACAAACAGACGCTTCAGTTCTTCTTACTGTATGTCCAGCCTTTCACAGAAGTAATGCGTACCATCACCTTCTCACCCTTTTTCACAGCTTCCTCGATAAGCAAGTAGAGTTTCATGAAAATCTTCCGGG
Source organism: Bacteroidaceae bacterium (assembly GCA_017621515.1). Classification (GTDB taxonomy): domain Bacteria; phylum Bacteroidota; class Bacteroidia; order Bacteroidales; family Bacteroidaceae; genus RGIG8745. The sequence goes on along the minus strand of JAGASY010000041.1, from coordinate 14,934 downwards.
AATTAAACAACTTGCCCACATCCGTATTGTCACCTACAAGGATACATCCGGCTGTATGTTTCGGATAGTTTCCCCAATGGAACATCACTCCCTGAAATTCTGGTATGCCGACAAGATACGGCATAAAGCGATGAAACTTCATCGACAAAGCAAGAGCGATGCCGTATGTTCCCTCCGGAATGGCTGTACGTCCGGGTATTTTCGTTTCCACAGTCCAGTTTATCGAATGAGGTTCAAGTGTGTCACAGAACAGTTTATGGTCTATATAAAGATGCCCCACAGTATATGTCTGCCTGAATGCCACGCGCTTAATGACAATCTCCATACTCCCCTCCTTTCTGTCTTGACGCATAACATTCCGCATTTTCCACATACTCAAAGTCCGGCGACTCCTCAATTACCAGCGTAAACCTGCGATCACCGTATGCGTATGCCTCCTTGATTGTATCGACAAGGCGCGCGAATATCGTCCTGCCGCCCACAAGCTGATGGTTGTCGCCTGTGCAAATCTCACCGACAAGAATGTTGCCGTGCGCTTCCCAGCAATTCTCACCGGGACGAATGCCTATATCCTTGAATCTCTCTGCCTTCACCAGTTTGGGACTGAACGATGAAAATTCATTGACCACCATCACCAGCTTATACTCCCCGGGAGCAATACACCGATTGAAGACACTACCATGTTTAGGCGACTCCATCGTTTCACAGAACGGGATGCCATGAACATAAAAAGTTCCGTTAGTAGAGGAAGCATCACCATAAGTTCTGACTACTTTCATTTTCATAATCTTTCCTTTTTTAATAGTTATACATGCGTCAGATTTAAGTTCTGACGCTGCAAAACTATGGAGGAAAGAAATGGAAAGGAAAAATTGATTTGGAGAGCAATCTTAATCACCTTTCTTTCTGATTATCAGCAAATAGAAAGATAAAGGAAAGCATATCCAAGCTGTCGTATCCTAAGTTTCCAAAGTTTCTGCACAGAAAAATATTTAAGTATCCGGTTAGTTTCCATTTGTGTATAGGTGTGCGATTGTGCTTGAGTGGATGTTTCTTCTGATTTCGTAAGTGTATTCACATACTCCTCATGTGCCAGAAGGTATATTTGTGGGTGTATTCAACAGACTCCTCCGTCGCTACGCGCCACATGAGAGTCTGTCAAAGACAACCACTTAACCACCAAATACACCCACTTAGAGCAAGAAAGTTCTGTGAAAATCAAAATCAGCTCTGCTTTCCATTTTCCTCTGGCTGAGGGAAAAATTCAGCAAGAATCTGCTCTATGACCTTCTGACACTCTTTATAGTGTTCCACGCTCTTATCGCCCTGTTTAGCAACACAACCTTTCAGACTCCTTGCATTTCCCGTGATGTAATTCTTGATAGCATGCTTCATATTGCCGCCTTCAAGCAAACGGATAAAGTCTGTACCCTTGCCTTGATAGTAGCCTTTCTCCCACATAAAACTAATCACACAACACACAAACTTCTTACTGAACTTTCCGGCATTGGCTTTCTCACGTGGTCTCGGCTTAAATTCCTTGCTCAACAGTTCAGTGCTGACCATGACTTCCCATACCCGATGCATACTATCGGCATCATATCCGGGTGCAACCAGCTCTGACAACCGGTCCACATAGTGCAACATCTGCTCCACCATCTCTCCGTTAGGTATTCCGTTCCCACTGGTTATCTGCCCGGAAGAAGATATATCCTCATTAATATATTTCGTCATGAAATAGTAGCCGAAGAAGCAGTATATCTGTTCATCTGTCAGCTTGGCGCGATTGAAGAATATATACTTGCTCACGGCATCCTTGTTCAACTCTCCATTCGGTTCGAGAAATCTCTTATATGCCAGTTCATTCATGTTGGCATCACCTCCGACACGGGGGTCATAGACCGTTTTTACCTTCTCGTCCATAAATCCCGAATTTTCCAATCTTGCCCAACACTCCTGTTTCTCCTTGTTGGCGAAGGCATGAAGCTCACACACAGGAATCGCCGCTTTCCTGTCCTGATATAGGTCTATGTCCTTCTGATACCAGTTCTTCATATACATGTCCTCAGCCGTGCCAAAGAATGCCAGAATCTGGTCGGAAGAAGGTCTTCTAAGCATAGCGGCAATCTTGTCTATATAGTCAGGTATTATCTTGAGATACTTCAGTATAAGATGCCGGTAATCACGTGTTTCAATTTTATTTATGGTAGTATTCACATTACGAACCTTATCCAGCACATCGATTTTGAATCTGTTCGGAACCTTCATATCCAGCTCATCGAAATTTTCAGATTCACCAAATACACAATTGTCCGACAAAATTAGCGACAAGATTCGAGCGTACATTTTTCTAAAATCGGAAGCCCATTTCGCCCAATCAATCATACAACGCTGACCGCTGTAAGGCAGTTTGCTATTCCAATTCTGATACAAGGCGACTACACATCTATATGTCTGCGCCGCATAAAACAATATGGAATTGAGAATATTGCTGCACACTATACCCGCGGCTGCGTTATTCTCCAATATTTGGTTATACAACTTCATAGTTTCAAACATAGACAACGTTTGCGACATCTGTTCCATAAGCCAATCCTCCTCTAAATTTTACTACATAATCTTTTACAGAGTTAATGTGTTTGTGAATAAAAAATTTAAGTGTTTTCCCGTTTCGTTAATACCCCACGGACTGCAAAGGTAACTGTTTTATACACATTTGCAAACTTTTTCTATATATTTTACAAAATAGTTAAAGTTATATTTCAAAACTCTTTCATGCACTTGCTAAACAGGTAATTACATAATCTAAATGCAACACCTCTACAAACAAGAAGCAAGCCCCATAAAAAAATTTTTGACATCGTTTTTTAGAGGCATGTTCAGTTTTGACAAAGCAATAGCAATTTTCGCGTTTAGCTTACATCCTGCGCACTTTTATATTCATCTGCTTTCTTTTTGATTTTGCCAAATGTTAAAATCCCAAGCCCTCTGGCACGCGTCAAAATGAAGCGAACCGGACTTTTCCCGAAGAACGAGGCTTTTACGCGCATTTCGTGAAGGCTCCGAGAATTGTGAAATAGTGTTTCATTTTGGGATGGCTCTTTTACATTTATTTATCTATAGCGAAGAGTTCTTGAAAAAAAACTACTAAGTTTTCAAATTTTCAGCGCACTGTTTTTTTCTTCACAGCGCACTGCAATTTTATTTTCAGTGCGCTGGAATTTTTGCCCCAGTGCGCTGAAAAAACAAAAACAGCGCGCTGAAAATAAAAAAACAGTGGGGAGCGGAGAAAAAGACAGTTTGCTTCGGCTCAAATGTTAAGAAGTGTATAATTTATTGCTTTGGCAATGTGTTTGAACAGGAACTTAAAAGTGAGTGGATTTTTAAGGGTGTTTGAGAGCAAAAGCACCGTATTTGAATGTAACATATTAGTAATCAATATGTTATCAGAACAAAGAAAATCTTCAAAAAATTGCCTCCGGTGCACTTTTTTGAAGATTCTGAAAAATTTTGTATTTACTTGATTTACAACAGTTTATATTCAAGCTAAAAATTTCGCTTTTTTGTCTCCGGCGAAAAATCGCGTCAAATGTTAAATTTTCATTTTGGGCGAAAATATCATTTTGTCAAATTGGGAATCACCATAAAGGCATATCAATCAAAACCGCAACCCATAAAAACGTCGCTGCAACAAATTTTCGGTAAAATAACAAAATTTATGGTGTAGTATCAGATTGTCAATGAAATAAAGCGTAACTTTGTGCGGTTATTCCGTTATACTACTGGAAATCGGTGGTGAGCCTGCAAACCTCATGCGTGTATGGCTGCCGCCTTTATTCTTGGGATACATTGAAACTAATCATGTTAATGAACTGAAAATATTATTTATGGACAAACTTAGTTACGCTCTTGGCCTTGGAATCGGCCAGCAGCTTAAGCAGATGGGGCTGAGAGGCACATTGAAGATAGAGGACTTTGCACAATCTATCACAGACGTACTTGAAGACAACGAATTGAAAGTTCCGCATACAGAGGCGCAGAAAATCGTGAACTTGTTCTTTCAGGAGCAGGAAGAAAAGATGAACCGCGAGAAAGCTGAAAAAGGAAAGGTGGCAAAGGAAGCCGGAAAAGCATTCCTTGAAGAGAACGGCAAGAAGCCGGGTGTGATTACGACGAAGAGCGGTCTTCAGTATGAAGTGCTTGCCGAAGGAAACGACAAACATCCAAAGGCTACGGACAAGGTACGCTGCCACTACGAAGGCAGACTGATTGACGGTACAGTGTTCGACAGCTCATACAAGCGCAATGCTCCTGCCGACTTCGGGCTGAATCAGGTGATAGCCGGATGGACAGAGGGTGTCCAGCTGATGGGAGAAGGTGCAAAATATCGTTTCTATATCCCTTATCTCCTCGGATACGGAGAAGGTGGAGCCGGCGATATGATTCCGCCTTATTCAACGCTCATCTTTGATGTCGAACTCATCAAGGTTCTCTGATAAGAAGCACAAACACAGTCCGCATGGAACCGGGCTTTCTCGGAAAAGCCTTCCGGCAGATGATTTCATAGACATAAACAAAAAGAAATAACAAATAACAAGAAATGAAAAAATTAGGTTTTTTGGCTGCTGCAGCAATCACTGCCGCATCTTTCACTGCTTGTCAGAACGAACTGAAAGCAGACCTCAAAGGAGAAGTTGACTCAATCGCGTATGACCTCGGTGTAGCTCAGGCACAGGGACTCAAGCAGTACATGACTATGCAGCTTGGTGTGGATTCTGCATATATCGACGATTTCATCAAAGGTATGCAGGAAGGCTCTGTCAACGAGGTTGACAAGAAGAAGCAGGCTTACATGAAGGGTCTTGAAGTAGGCGCACAGGTACAGAACATGTCTAAGGGTCTTACTAAGGACATCTATGCCGACGATTCTACACAGAGCGTAAACGTGAAGAATCTGCTTGCCGGTCTTATCGACGGTTTGAAGGGCAAGGCTGAAAAGACTTCTGAGGAGGCTTACACAGAGTTCAACACAAAGCTCAAGGCTATACACGACAAGAACAACGAGGCTAAGTATGGCGAGAACAAGAAGAAGGGCGAGGAATTTCTTGCAGCCAACAAGAAGAAGGAAGGTGTGACAACTACAGCAAGCGGCTTGCAGTATAAGGTTATCACAGAAGGCAAAGGTGCTCTCCCTACCGACTCTTCAGTTGTATCTGTGAAATACGAAGGAAAGCTCATCGACGGTACTGTTTTCGATTCAACAGAGAAGAACGGCGGCAAACCGTTTGAAGTAAACATGAAGTATCCGCGCGTAATTCAGGGTTGGGTTGAGGCTCTTAAGCTGATGCCTGCCGGCTCAAAGTGGGAGGTTTACATCCCTTACAACCTTGCATACGACACTCAAGATATGGGAGAAATCAAGCCTTTCTCTACTCTTATCTTCACAATTGAAGTAGTTGAAGTAAAATAAGGACTTTCATAATTCAAATTTAATAAACACGTTGACAAGTAAACAGGTTGTTTGCCGGTAGGCGGAGTATTTGCAGTCATAACCTGACAGACATCGAAAACTCTTCTGCGGACAGACAATTTGTTTGCTTGTCACTTTTTTTAATGTAAAGACAATGAAAAAGATTCTGTTATCAATATCTCTGCTGCTCATGCTCGGTGCTGTCGTAGCTCCGTCATACGCATCAACAGAGCACAAGGATAAAAAAGAAAAGGCCGAGAAGGCACCGAAGAAGGACAAGAAGAAGAAAAAAAGCAAGAAGGGCAAGGACGCGGGTACAGAAGCGGTTGAGATTGTGAAACCGGAACTGCTCAATGGCGGTGATTCCATTGCCTACATTTTCGGCACATGGCAGTCAAACGGTTTGCAGGCATACATGGAGAACCAACTCGGCATAGACTCGGCTCATGTGAACGACTTCATACTTGGCATCATGGACAAGGTGAGCATCGACCCTTCCGACAAGAAAAAATCGGCATACTTTGCCGGACAGCAAATCGGCGGGCAGATTGAGCAGATGGCACAAGGGCTTGAAAAGGATTACTATGCTGCCAGTCCCGACAAAAAGATTGACAAGACGATTATCGCCAAAGCCATAATCGCATCGCTCATGGGCAAGAACGAACTCACCACCGACAGTGCACAGACCATGTTCAGAACTAAAATGGAGGCGCGCCACGAGGAGAACAAGGAAGCTATGTATGGCGGCAACAGAAAAGCGGGAGAAGCCTTCCTTGCAGAAAACAAGAAGAAGGAGGGAGTTATCACGCTTCCAAGCGGACTGCAATATAAGATTATCACCGAAGGCAAAGGAGAAAAGCCGAAGGCAACGGACAAGGTGAAGGTTGACTATGAAGGACGTCTGATAGACGGCACTGTGTTCGACAGCTCATACAAGCGCGGCAGTGCAACCTCGTTCCAGTGCAATCAGGTAATCAAAGGATGGACGGAAGCTTTGCAGAAGATGCCGGTAGGCTCTAAATGGGAGCTTTACATACCTTACCAGCTTGCCTACGGCGACAGGGAGACTGGACAGCACATCAAGCCTTACTCCGCTTTGATTTTTACGGTTGAACTCCACGTCATAGAGAACAAGCCTACAGAAGAAACGAAAGCTGTCACACCGGTTGTAAAGAAAAAAGCAAAGAAATAAACCGGCTTGATATACCAAGTTTTGAATATAGGTAATGATAAAAATAATTTTCGCAACTGTTTAATTACAAAGTTTTTATTTATAGGTGCTCATAAGTGAAAAAATGCGGAAGTTATTTTTTATCATTACCTATATTTCTTATATTTGTACGCATAACAACAGAAAGGAGGTGAATGGTTACATGTAAGAAATAAAACGACGAATATTTAGTTTGCAAAAATTTGCGACATTACACTTTATCTATAACCCTTAAATGAAATATTTATGAAAAAGAAACTTTTATTGATTTCGTTACCTGTGTTATTATACGCATGTAGCGATGATGAAAACACAGACCTTCCTATCCACAACCAACCCACAGTCATCCCAGACTCTATCATTATAAAAGATATGACTACTGAGGAAAGTTCTTTTTTGAAGTCACAACTTTCCACAATTGCTAATGACACTCTCATCAGATTGGACAATAGTAATGATTTACAAAAGTTTGCAGGATATTGTCCGGAATACATAGACATGGATAGCTGTACTTATATTATAGGTAATGTCATGCTACCGGAATCTTCCTGTTTCATCACAGCTGATTCATTGAGTTACAATGATGGGGCATACTCTTATACCGTGCACTACACAGCTCCATCTTCCGCACAGAGCACTTGCAGCTACAACATCTGTAAGAAATATGGAAAATTGGATGCCAACAGCAAAATATCTCTCAATATAGAACGAGACAATGCCATTGAAATACGGAAGACATCATACGATGAAGCAGTCCTATACCCGTCGGATATGCTGACTAACACATTGGAAGTTGGACAGTTCGTCACAGTGAGGACAGAAGAAGAATTACATTCTGTATTTACAGAGGCAGGAATGCGGGAATATAAATTTCTTCAGGGATTAGATTTATCTACTACTTCCATCCTTGTCGGCAGAACTATGGATTCCGGAATAGCAGATGTGACAGCAGAACTCGTTCAAACAGCAGCAAAGTCGTATTTATATACTGTAAATATTGAAATCGGTCTTACAGCTGAACTCAGAGATATTATATATGTGTCTATAACAGATAAGATTCCGGAAGACATCGAAATTGAAGTAAAAGAAAAATTTGTGTTCTAATTAAAAAGAAAGGAAAAGAATATGAAGAGAGTGATTTTGTTGTTAGCAAGGAATTATACTGCGACACCACATTGTTATGAGTTTTAAGGACAATAAAAGAACTACCACAGAGAGTTGTTTACAAACATTTGGAAGAAAAAACAGCTACAGAAAAGAAATCAGCACCGGTCGAGAAGAAAAAAGCAAAGAAATAAATCAACTTGCTAAAAAGGTTAAAAAAGGGTATCAAACTATCTTTTTGATACCTTTTTTGCATTTTTAGGATATGAAATAGTACATAACATAAAAGAAATGCCTAAATTTGCTTACAAAATGTATAACCCATAAATTTACAAACAGTAGCAATGGAAAAAATAGACGAATTGGACAAGCGCATCATGGAGATAATCTCTGTCAATGCACGTATTCCTTTCAAAGATGTGGCAGTAGAATGCGGTGTGTCACGTGCAGCGATACACCAGCGCGTACAACGACTTATAGACACAAATGTGATTACTGGTTCCGGATACCATGTAAATCCTAAGTGTTTGGGCTATGCCACATGTACATACGTGGGAATTAAACTTGAAAAAGGTTCATACTACAAGCAAGTGGTCGAGGAACTGCGCAAAATTCAGGAAATCGTTGAATGCCATTATACCACAGGTCCTTATTCAATGCTTATCAAACTTTATGCAAGTGATAATGACCGTCTGATGGACTTGCTCAATAACGAAATACAGGGTATTCACGGAGTTGACTCAACAGAGACGCTGATTTCGCTCGACCAGAGTATAGAGAGAGAAGTTCCTATACGCATAAGGAAGACAAACACTGACAGTGTGAAGAATCCAGAATAACGCAAGGAAAACAGAATCGTGCATTACGAAGGACTATTAATCGGAATATGTACATTTGCCATTATAGGCATATTTCATCCGATTGTTGTAAAATGCGAATATTATACGGGCACCCGCTTATGGTGGGTGTTCCTTGTACTTGGACTTATTGGTTTAGTTGCCGCCCTCTTCATCAGCCATACATTCTGGTCTTCTCTCCTCGGAGTTTTTGCTTTTTCTTCTTTCTGGACTATAAAAGAATTGTTTGAACAGAAGGAAAGAGTGAAGAAAGGGTGGTTTCCCAAGAACCCCAAAAGGAAATATGATTTTTGACTGACCGGCAGACGTGCCTGCCGATTGTTTGCATACAGCCCGCTATTGTGATGGATTATGCGTTGTCTGCCGGCAAACAATCAATAGGCGGAATCTGCTTGTCAGTTTTTTTATTTATATATTCAGTCTTTTTATTTATATACTAAGAAACATGCCTATTCTTGACTGGAAACAAAGTTACCTGCAAATGTGCGGCGGTTCGGCTGTACAGCGTCGTCGTCCTGTGATTGGCATAACAGGAAACTATGACAACGCAACTTGTACGCTTGCTGAGGGATACTATCAATCTGTTTTGCAGGCGGGCGGCCTACCTTTTATTATCCCTCCTTTTGAACAGACGGACAACTTGAAAGATGTGCTTGACAGAATCGACGGACTGATATTCAGCGGAGGCGGTGACATTAATCCTCTCCTGCTCAATGAACAGCCTGTGAAAGAGCTGCATTCCGTGTGCCATGTACGGGATGTACAGGAGCTTCTTCTTGCACGTCTTGCCGCAGACAGACAAATTCCGATGCTTGGTATATGCAAGGGAATACAGATTATAAGTACCGCGCTTGGCGGCGAGCTGTATCAGGACATTTACACACAAATGCAAGAAGGTACGCGAATAAAACACAGTCAGGAGCTTGACCGCAAATATCCTTCCCACACTGTGAATATCGTTGCCGGCAGCATCCTGCACACTCTGTTCCGTGCCGAAACCATTGCAGTGAACTCATTCCATCATCAGGCAGTGAAGACTCCTCCTCCCGGATTCAGGGTTTCAGCCATGAGTGAAGACGGAGTGGTTGAAGCCATAGAGTCGTCGGAATACAAGTCTGTCATAGGAGTACAGTGGCATCCGGAATGTCTTGAGGAATCGCCAGCAAGCAACGGCGACAGGTCAACCCCACTCTTCCGTTGGCTGATAGGCGAAGCCGCTTCTTTCCGGGAAGCAAAGCGCATACACCGTCGCGTGATTTCGCTCGACAGTCATTGCGACACCCCGATGTTCTTTCATAAGAACATAGATTTTGCCTCGCGCGATCCGCAGATTCTTGTCGATTTGCACAAAATGACGGAAGGCAAACTCGATGCCACAATCATGGTGGCTTATCTCGAACAGAAAGAGCGTGACGAAGAAGCTTTGCTTGCTGCCACGGCAAAAGCGAACCGTATTCTTACACAAATCGAAGAGATGGCAGCAAGGAACTGCACTCTTTTGGACATTGCATACACTCCGGCTGACATTGCCCGACTGAAGAGGGATGGCAAGAAAGCCATTATGCTCGGCATAGAGAACGGATATGCCGTTGGCAAAGACATTGCCAATGTGGAACATTTTCGCCGCCGTGGTGTCGTTTATATGACACTGTGCCACAATGGCGACAATGACCTATGTGATTCCGCTAAGGGAAACGGCGAACACGGCGGTGTGAGTTCCTTCGGTGCCGAAGTGATAAAGGAAATGAACCGTACAGGAATGATGGTCGATTTGTCACACGCGGCGGAAAGCAGTTTTTATGATGCGCTCGAAATAAGCCGTACTCCTATCGTCTGTTCTCATTCCTCGGCATGGGCATTATGCAACCATCCGCGCAATCTTACGGATGACCAATTGAAGGCACTCGCAAGAAAAGGCGGAGTGGCGCAGGTAACTCTCTACCACGGTTTCCTGCGTACCGAAGGTACAGCTACCGTGATGGATGCCGTTGAACACCTGAACCATTTTGTGAACGTCATGGGAATAGACCATGTAGGTATCGGCACTGATTTTGACGGTGACGGAGGTGTGCCAGGCTGCGCTTCAGCGTCTGAATTAATTAATTTTACCCGACATTTGCTCCGTGAACGCTATAGTGAGTCCGACATACAGAAGATCTGGGGCGGAAACTTCATGAGAGTGATGGAGATGGTGCAAAACGTATAGTTCACGTATCGATATAAGAAGAGAATCCAAGTTTATATCTTATAGCTACAGGGGCATATTTGACAGCTTATATGGGTGGTTGTCAAATATGCCCCTGTAATATAATAATTCTAAAAAAACGCTTTCAACAATTCTTCTGCATTACTTTTCCACATTCTTGGCTTTGAATGCCACAGCATACAACTTCATCTGTTTGAGCATAGCTAAAAGTCCGTTACTGCGCGTAGGAGACAGATGCTCTTTCAAACCTATGTCTTCAATGAAATGCAGGTCTGCATCGAGAATCTCGTCAGGAGTATGTCCGCTGAGAACGCGTATGAGTAGCGTAACTATGCCTTTTACAATCAAAGCATCGCTCTCAGCTTCAAAGATGATGCGCCCTTCGTCCGTAAGTTCGGCATGAAGCCATACACGACTCTGACAACCCTCTATCAGATTGCTTTCCACTTTATACTCTTCTTTCAACGGCTGCTGCTCGCCCCCGAGGTCTATGAGCAGCTGGTACTTGTCCATCCAGTCGTCATAGTCGCTGAACTCTTCGACAATCTCTTGCTGTATTTCTTCTATCGACATCATTTTTACCTCTTTTTATTCTTAAAAGTTCCTTTTATTTTTCGTTATAGATTACTTCCATCATCGTTTGCCCCACAGCCTTCAATGTCTGACGACTGATGTGGTCGATATTGTCATCCATCGTATGCCAAGTGCGGCAAAAGCCTCCGTCCTCGGCATCGCTTGCAATGACATCTACACAAGGGATACCCGAGCGGTTGACAGGCAAATGGTCGTCAGTAATGTAGCCGCCGGTTTCATTGACAAAGTAGTTGCTGTAGCCTATGCGACGCGCTGCCGCCCATATCTTATCGACGATACCCGGCGCAAAGTGCATGGAGAACCCTTCTTTGCGGAACTGCGAATTATTTCCGCCCACCATGTCGAGCAGTATGCCGTAGCGCGCCATATAGCCTTCCTTGTGACGGAAAGCAGCCCAATGTTGCGAACCGAGACACCACGTACTCTCGTGGTCGTTTCCGTCGTCTGCCCATTGCGGCATTCCGCAGTCTTCAGCATCAAAACAGATGAAATCGGCTCCAACTTCCGGTGTAGCCAGTTGTATTTGCCGTGCAAGTTCAAGAATGACACCGACTCCGCTTGCACCATCGTTGGCTCCGTCTATCGGCAGACGATGGTTCGCCTCGTTTTCGTCATGGTCAGCCCACGGACGGGAGTCCCAATGGGCACAGACAAGTAATCTGACCGGCATGTCCGGATTGTACGACGCAATGATGTTGCGAAGCTTGATTGGTGTACCATCATACAACTTTGTGTCGGCATACTGTTCCGTCACCTCAGCACCAAAGTTTCTGAACTTGCTTGCAATATAATTGCCGCAGGAGTCATGAGCCACAGAGTTGACAGTTCTCGGGCCGAAGCTGCATTGTGCCGCCACATAGCTGTAGGCACTGTCTTCACAGAATGCAGGTACATTAGTCGCACATTCCTGCTCTTCCACTTTGTTACCTCCGCCGTTGTTACATGAGGCTACAGTTGCCAATAGCGATATGGCAAATATTAACTTTCTCATATTCTGCAATCTTAAAGTTTTTTACCCGGACAAAGGTACGAATAATATTGAAACAGGTTATTTTACTGTGGCTGTTTTCTGTGTGAAGTAGTTGGATTTGACGATTTTTCAGCCTGTTAATACACCTACTAATATCAGTCAAGAAGATTCACACAAATACAACAGATTCTTCTAAACGTATGATTTTTTGAGAATTTTCATACACGAAATCAGCACGAAAAAAGTTTTTATTGACTTTTAAAGAAGAAAAGTTTTGCTTTTCATGAATTAAAGACCTACCTTTGCCCCGAGGTTAGACATTTGAAGGGTTCTGCAGCAGTAATGGTGTAGGATTCTTTTTTAGTATTGTCAGCTTTGTTGCCACAGAATGCGGAGACTTGTATTCTGCATGACCAGAGGCAATGATTTATTTTTTTGAGATACCTTATAGTGTGTATTGTGGAAAACGAGTATGCCCGGAATCTTTCTGTGCAAGGTAAATTATTGTACCAGCTCTGAACAAAATCCGCAATATCTGCATTTATTAACAGACAAAATAACTAAAAAGGAGGAAAGACGATGGCATACATGTCACAAGAAGGCTATGATAAGATTAAGGCCGATTTGAAGCAACTGGAAGAAGTTGAGCGTCCGGAAGTAATACGTCAGATTGCTGAAGCACGAGAGAAAGGCGACCTTTCCGAGAACGCAGAATACGATGCAGCCAAAGAGGCGCAGGGAAAGCTTGAAGCAAGAATTGCGCAGATGAAGGCTGTACTTGCCGATGCAAAGATTCTTGACCCTACCAAAGTACAGACTGATGTCGTACAGATTATGTCGAAGGTAGAGATGAGAAATGTAAAGAACGGCATGACAATGACATACACGCTGGTAAGCGAGAGCGAAGCCAATCTTCGCGAGAACAAGATCTCGGTGAAGACACCTATCGCTCAGGGATTGCTGGGCAAGAAAGCCGGCGATGTGGTACAGATTCGCATCCCACAGGGACTGATTGAACTCGAGATTGTAAGCATATCAGTGGGATAAGCACCCAACAAGACAACAAAGCAGATAAGGTTTTAAGGCTGACCGCACAGAAATGGTCAGCCTTGAAACCTTGTCATTTTATAATCCTATATAACTTCATACCGTATGGATATATTTTCTAAAATCGCAGCCGGTGAAATTCCGAGCTACAAATGCGCAGAGGATGAAGAGTTCTATGCTTTTCTGGACATCAACCCGCTGGTGAAGGGACATACGCTTTGTATCCCTCGCAGAGAGGTGGACTACATCTTTGACATGGAAGATGATGAGATTGCACGCTTTGAGGTATTTGCAAAGAAAGTGGCAATTGCCATAAAGGCTGCATTCCCTTGTATAAAAGTAGGACAGGCTGTGCTCGGACTGGAGGTGCCTCACGCACATATCCATCTTGTGCCGATGCAGAGCGAAAAGGATATGATATTCAGCAATCCGAAGAAGAGTTTTAGTACGGAAGAAATGAAAGAAACCGCAGATGCCATCTACGAGCAGTTCAAGAAATTGGCATGAAGGAAGTCTGGACGGATTCTGAACTTGGTTCAATAAGAATTGTGCTGAACTCAAGAGCAAAGCACATCATTATGCGTGCGGAGGCTGACGGGATAAAAGTGACCGTGCCTCCGCATGCCTCGTTTGCGGATGTGGCAGCCATGATAGACAAGCACCGCCGCGACCTTAAATCCATGAGGGAGAGGACCGAAGAACATTACAGGCGCATCGATTTGGACTATTCAATAGAGACGGACGTGATGCAGCTTCACCTGACAGAAGGCGAGCGCAGCGGATTCTATGTGAACAGGAAACAAGGGGAATGCACGATAATATGCCCGCGCAACACAGACTTCGATTCCATTCAGGATTGGCTGAGGAATGTGGTGGTGGAACAATTACGGATACAGGCAAAGGTATATCTCCACAACCGCACAATAGAGATTGCAAAGCAATACGGATTTAAGTTGTCAGACATAAAGATTCAATCCTCCCGAACTCGTTGGGGAAGTTGTTCGGGGCGCAACAGCATCAACTTGTCGCTCTTTCTTATGACAGTGCCTTCTCACCTCATCGACTATGTGATAAAACACGAGCTTTGCCATACTGTGCATCATGACCACAGCACTGCTTTCTGGGAACTGATGGACAAAGTGACGGACAACAAAGCTCATCAACTACGCAAAGAGCTGGCAGAATATAGAATGATATAGCGTGTATTCTTGCTATTTTACAATATATCAGAACAAGCACAGGGTATTGAAAGTCTTGTTCACTATAGAATTGAAGCCCCATAAAAAAATTTTTGACATCGTTTTTTAGAGGCATGATTCATTTTGACAAAATGAAAGCGTATTACACAAAACAAAATCATTTTTCACTAATTTACACACAAACACTATCTTTCTGATTTTGTCAAATGTTAAAATTTCAAGCCCTCTGGCACGCGTCAAAATGAAGCACGACGAACTTTTGTCAAAGAACGGGGAT
>JAGASY010000040.1 GCA_017621515.1 Bacteroidaceae bacterium | reverse complement strand
TGGGAAAGGGGAAAAAAGTCGGCGGACTTCGGCTTAAATGTTAAGAAGTGTATAATTTTTGTTTTGAAAGAGTGTCTGAACAGTAACTGAAAACTGAATGAGTTTTTGGGGGAATTTGAGGGCGAAAACGGCAAAATTTGTCATAACACATTAATAATCAGTAGATTACTAAAACACTCGGAAATTTCAAAAAATTGCGTCCGGCGCGATTTTTTGAGTGTTTTTGAAAATTTTGTATTTAATTGATTATCAACTATTTATCTCAATAGTAAAATTTTCGTCTTTTCATCGTTGGCAAAAAATCAGTTCAAGTGTTAAATTTTCATTTCGGGCGAAAATATCATTTTGTCAAATCGGGAAAGTGACTTATGTGGCGAAATTGCGCTATGGTTGTCTGTCAAATTTCGTAAAAAGCCGTAAGTGAGCTTTCAATATCCTCTATGCTGAAAGCTGTAGTCAAGATTAACAGAAAAGGCGTAGAGGGCTTGGGATTATAAGGATATTTTTTTATTATATTGTCAAAAGGAATTAATTTGCAAAAACATCCCCAAAATTATATCTTTGCAACATGGAAATGAAACTATCCACATCTGAACGAGAAGAATTGCGCAAGCTCCAGAAAAACTTGTGCGGCAGTTCCGACTATGCTCGTGTTACCTGCCTGCTGATGCTGGATAAAGGTCATACTCCTTCTGCTGTTTCGGGGTGCTTGGGCATAGATGCAGCTTTGAAGAAACATCCTGATGCTCCCGTGATTTACATCATTTCGGATAATGCCCGCTACTATCACAACAGGGATTTGCGGGAATGGGCAGAGGGACGAAAATAAAACAAGTCTTACTTCCGCCATATTCCTATAACTTGAATTTGATATTATGATAAAGTTCTGGCTAATGAACTAATTAACAAATAAATGTAAGTGATTCTATCATTATTAATAACTAAAAAAATAAAAGTACACCATGAGAACAAAGAAGATTTGGATAGTCCTATTTTGGATAAGTATTTTAATGTGTGCACGGTCTTCGTATGCGGCAGAACCTTTTGTGACAAACGTTCCGGATGGATTTCTTTGGATTAAGAAAGGGAAGTCCTGTCCTATATTAGTGGATGAGGCGGAAGATAAAGGTGTGCTTAGAGCAGTAGCTAATTTACAGACGGATGCGGAACGGGTTGCCGGAGTGAAACCTGATGTCTGTTATTCGATAACAGAACGAAAGATGTTGATTGTAGGTTCTATGGCTGATAGTAAATGGATACAGCAACTGATGAAGGCGGGTAAGTTGAGTCGTGCAGATCTTCAAGGTAAGCGGGAAAAATATATCCTTACAACTGTCCAGCATCCGTTGGAAGGAGTGGAAGAGGCTGTAGTCATCGCCGGAAGTGATAAGCGTGGAACTATTTATGGCATTTATGAGTTGTCAACTCAGATGGGAGTTTCTCCTTGGTATTACTGGGCTGATGTTCCGGTGCAGAAACATGATGTGATCAGTATCAAGGAAGGTATATATACAGATGGAGAACCAGCGGTGAAGTACCGTGGTATTTTTTTGAATGATGAATGGCCTTGTCTGGGTAACTGGGCGAACAAATCTTTTGGCGGGTTGAACAGTAAGTTCTATGAGAAGTTGTTCGAACTTGTTTTACGTTTGAAAGGAAACTTTATGTGGCCCGCCATGTGGGACAGCGCTTTTTACGACGATGACCCGAACAATGGGCCGCTTGCCGATGAGATGGGTATTGTGATGGGAACTTCGCATCACGAGCCTATGGGGCTGGCGCAACAGGACTGGAAGCGTCGGGGTACAGGAGCGTGGAACTACATGACGAATGGTGAAGTGCTGCGCAAGTTTTGGCAGTCGGGCATGGAGCGTTGTAAAGACTGGGAATCGGTCATCACTGTGGGTATGCGTGGTGATGGTGATGAAGCAATGAGTGAGGATACTAATATCTCATTGTTGCAGAACATCGTGAAAGACCAGCGCAAAATCATCGAAAAGGTAACTGGGAAAAAGGCGAAGGAGACACCGCAGGTATGGGCACTTTATAAAGAAGTGCAGGATTATTACGACAAGGGTATGCGCGTACCGGATGACGTGACGCTTCTGCTTTGTGATGACAACTGGGGTAATGTGCGTAAACTTCCGGCTCTTGATGCCAAACCACGTAAAGGAGGATATGGCATGTATTATCATTTTGACTATGTGGGTGCTCCACGCAACTCCAAATGGTTGAACATTACCCAGATACAGCGCACTTGGGAGCAGATGAACCTGACTTACGAACATGGTGTACGTGAATTGTGGGTCGTCAATGTAGGCGATTTCAAACCGATGGAATATCCTATTACTTTCTTCCTTGACATGGCATGGAATCCATCACGCTTCAATGAAAACAATCTGTTGCAACATACGGAGAAATTTTGTGAACAGCAATTTGGTGCGGAATATGCCAAGGAAGCGGCGCGGCTGATAGACACTTATACAAAATACAACCGTCGCATGACTCCGGAATCGTTGGACGACAAGACATATAGCCTTGAGAATTATAATGAATGGCAGCAGGTAAAAAATGATTATGTCGCTTTGAGTCTTGACGCTTTAAGACTGTATTATCTCATGCCGGAAAGCCATCGTGACGCTTTTGACCAGTTGGTGCTTTTCCCTATTCAAGCCTGCGCCAACTTATATGAAATGTACTATGCTTCGGCCATGAACCGTTCTCTCGCCGCCCAAAATGATGTGCGGGCAAATCGGTGGGCGGAAGAAGTGCGCCGTTGCTTTGAACGTGACTCTATTCTTACTTATCATTATAATAAAGTAATGAGTAACGGTAAGTGGGACCGCATTATGGAACAGACACATATCGGTTATACTTATTGGCAAGAACCGAAGTATAACACGATGCCGCAAGTGACATTAGTTCCCGAGACTAAGTCTGCTTCCGCCACACGGGTCTTTAGGGAAACCGATGGCTATGTGGCTATGGAAGCTGAGCATTACACCCGTGCTGTCGATGGCTCCTCTGCTCATTGGATTGTCATTCCCAATCTGGGTCGCACGCTTTCCGCTGTTACCACTGCTCCATGTACGGCAATGCCAGACCAGGGCATGTATCTGGAATATGACTTCGAGACACCGAAAAGCGGTGAGGTAACTGTTCATGCACGTTTCTCTGCAACTCTGAACTTTAATGATTACAAAGGTTTGCGTTATGCCGTAAGTATAGACGGAGGCTCTGAGCAAATAGTAAATATCAACGGAGAATATAGAGGTGAATTGGGCAAGTGGCAAGCCGAGCATATTATCGCTACCCAGACCAAACATTTGTTGGACAAGAAGGAAAAGCACACATTGCGCATTCGCCCTCTGGACGCTGCATTGGTGTTGCAGAAGATCATGATTGATTTCGGAGGATTGAAACCGTCTTTCCTTGGTGCTCCAGAAAGTTCCATGAAATAATGGGAATAAGGAGAAATTTGTATTGATAATACCCGTTGGTTGAGTTAAATAAGAGAGTACTTTGTTTGATAATATAATCGTAGAATCATGAAACACAAACTGATATTGCTACTTCCGATCGTTTGCCTTTGCTCAATACTGGCGGATGCCAAGGTGAAGTTACCGACCGTCTTTTCCAATGGAATGGTTTTGCAGCGCGAGCGTCCTATAAAAGTATGGGGTACGGCGGAACCGGGAGAAGAAGTAACTGTGCGACTGAAGAAAGCAAAAAGCCTAACGACTGCGGATGCGGATGGAAAATGGCAAGTCGAACTTCCCGCCATGAAAGCGGGCGGCCCGTATGAGTTGGATGTAAACGAGATAAAACTACGTGATGTTCTGATAGGCGACCTTTGGCTTTGTTCGGGGCAATCTAATATGGAATTGACAGTTGGACGGGTGACGGATATGTTTGCCGATGAAATCGCCACATACGAAAATCCGATGATACGTTATGTCAAGACTCCATACGGCAATGACCTGCACGAAGAGAAGGAAGACTTATCGCAGATGAACTGGAAACCATTGACGAAAGAGAATGCGCTTTCTTTCTCCGCATTGGCCTATTTTTTTGCAAAAGAGATGTTTAACGAGACGGATGTACCGGTAGGAATCGTCAATTCCAGTTGGGGAGGCAGTTCCATCGAGGCATGGATGAGCGAAGATGCCTTGCGTGCTTTCCCTCGTAACCTGCGTGAAAGGGACATATATAACTCCGATGAATACCGTGAACTGTGTAACAAGGCGGGAAATATGATGTCCAAATTTTGGAACACCGCATTGTATCGAGACGATGAAGGACTTCATGCTCCCGTGGCTTGGTATAGTTCCGAACTGGATGATTCTGATTGGGAAACAGTGGATATGTTTTCTTCTGCGTTGGGAGCTAAAAACAGTTATCCAGTCTGCGGCTCCCATTGGTTCAGACAGACAGTTTGCCTTACTCCTCAGCAGTCTGGAAAAGATGCCGTCTTGCGATTAGGGTGCATGGTGGATGCCGATTCTGTTTTTGTAAATGGCACATTCGTGGGAACCACTGCCTATCAATATCCGCCCCGCATTTATAAAGTTCCCGCTTCAGTCTTGCATCCGGGAGAGAATACAGTCATTATCCGTTTGATTAGTTATGGCGGCAGTCCAAGTTTTGTGCCCGATAAGCCCTATTGTTTGGTGCAAGATGCCGATACAGTTTATTTGTCCCGACAGTGGAAATATAAATTAGGATGTGAAATGCCTACTTTGAAGGGGAGTGTTTCGTTTCAGAACATCCCGACCGGGATGTATAATTCCATGATTTCGCCCCTGCGTAACCTTTCGTTTAAGGGTGTGCTCTGGTATCAGGGAGAGACCAACACTGGACGTCCTTATGAATACGAATCGTTGCTAACGTCTATGATAAAAGATTGGCGTGAGAAGTTTGCGGATAATAATCTTCCTTTTTTCATTATCCAGTTGCCCGACTTTATGCGCTCCCACACTTTTCCTGTAGAAAGTAATTGGGCCGCTATGCGCGAGGCTCAGCGTCGGGCTACTATGGCACTTCCTAACACGGCGCTGGTCGTTGCTCTCGGTTTGGGCGAGTGGAATGACATTCATCCGTTGAACAAGAAAGAGCTGGCAAGACGGATTGCGCTGTTTGTCAAGAAAAATGTTTATGGGCACCGTAACATTGTAGCGAGTGGTCCTGTGTGCACTTCCATGACTGTTGAAGATGGAAAGGTGCTTCTCTCATTTCAAGACGGTACTGACGATTTACTTCCAACCGAACCTCTAAAAGGATTTGCTGTCGCTGGAACCGACGGAGTTTTCCATTGGGCTGAAGCTGTCATTAAAAACAAAAAAGTTGTGCTCTCGTGCCCAAAGGTGCCTTCCCCTGTAAGAGTGCGCTATGCTTGGGATGATAATCCTAAAGACGCGAATCTAAAAAACAGGGCGGGATTACCTGCTGTTCCGTTCCAAATGGGATTGGACGAATAGAAGCTACAAGCTGAAACAGTGTGAAAGTTTGTCTCTTCCGCTCCAGACCTCTGGAAACTGCGGTGAGAAGTTCATTCGGAATCTTTGAATGTGTATTTCAAAGATTCCGAATAAAGTTTTCATTGTTGAAAAATGCAGCTTGTTCACGGATTTAAGCAGATATCAGAGCCTACAAAGCGTGGATTATTCCAGTTTCGCAAGTGTTGATTCTCAGAGACAGAAGAGTAGCCGGTTTTATTTTACAAGACAAGCTGTAGCTTTCGGCATTGTGGTCTGAAACACAGCATTTGCCTGTACCGACGAAAGCATACCATACTATATATGCACAGACAATGCCTTGAAAACATATTTTCTATTCCTCTATGTACAGATTTTTCATTTTGCTGGCAAGTTCAAAACAAGAAACTTGATATTAATTATCAATATTGTTTATTTTACTGATTCGCAACCAAGTTGCATGTACGTAAATTAATGACAGTCAGCATCATGTAACTAACCATTTATTCCAGAAAGCATCTCTGTGGGGGAGTGAGTAGTTACGTTTTTTGCTGTTTTATAAAGTGTATTCTACTTAAATCCATCAAACACATCCACTTAACAACACTTGCACTTAACTTTTTTCTTCCACAAAATTGATTCATTCACATATAATCCATATATTTGCGGCATCACCAAGAACACCTTTGGCAATAACCATTAATATATCACCATACAAAAAAACATTTAAGATGAGCCAAACTATAAAACTATTGGTATCGCTTTTGTGTATGCTATTTACACTCAGTGCAGCTGCCGGAAATCCGGTTGCCAGAAAAAAGGCTGTTGTAAACTCCGGTAAAGCCCGATTTACAGTACTCACTCCCGAGATGATACGTATTGAATATAGCGAAAAGGAGCAGTTTGAGGACCGTGCCACTTTCGTTATTCAAAACAGGGAAATGGAGTGTGTTCCTCATTTTACCAAGAGCGAAGACGCGGACTTCCTTTATATTGCCACAGACAAGGTTCATCTGAAATATCGCAAAGGTACAAATCCCATGACGAAACCGGCTTCGGAGCAGAATCTCACCATCACAATGAACCATAAAGGCAGGAAAGAGATGTGGTATCCGGGCAAAAAAGACTCATTGAATCTTAAAGGCACATGCCGCACGCTTGACGGCAGTAACGGCGACAACAAACGGGCGAAGCTGGAGAATGGCCTTATTTCTCGTTCGGGATGGGCTGTCATCGACGATTCATGGTCGGCAAAGCGTCCCGACGGCGGCCGTTCATTTGCCATGGAGCCTAATGAGGAGATTGGATTCGACTGGTGGGCGAAGCGCATAGACCCGGAGGCACTTGACCTTTATTTCCTCGGTTACGGTTCGGATTACAAGAAAGCCCTCTCGGACTTCACAAAGGTTGCCGGCAAGATACCGCTGCCGCCCGACTATGTGTTCGGCTATTGGTACAGCCGCTATGCTTCCTACTCTGCCGATGACTATCGCCAGATAATGTCAGAACTGAATGCCAATGATATTCCTACCGATGTCATCATTCTCGATATGGACTGGCATTGGAACGGCGATGCCCACAGCCATTCCGAAGGTATCGGCGGATGGACAGGCTGGTCGTGGAACACGAAACTGATTCCCGAACCGGAAAAACTTCTGAAAGAGATTCACGACAAGAATTTCAGACTGTCGCTCAACCTGCATCCTGCCGACGGTGTGAACAGTGTGGAGTCGCCCCAATACTATGCAGCGATGAAGTCGGACCTGAACGGGAAATACGACAAGAACGGCAACATCGCATGGAGTCTGGACTATACGGATTTCACAAAATCATTCTTCAACCGTATCATCCGTGAGCACGAGCGCGAGGGAGTGGACTTCTGGTGGATTGACTGGCAGCAACATCTGACCAGCCACTTCACTCCCGGTCTCGGCGAAACATTCTGGTGCAATCATGTTTTTTATAACGACATGAAGCACAACCGTCCGGAACATCGTCCGGTGATATTCCACCGATGGGGTGGTCTTGGAAGCCATCGCTATCAGATTGGTTTCTCGGGAGATGCCTATATCAATTTTCCGACACTTGCCTTCCAGCCGTATTTCACCGCAACGGCTTCCAATGTGGGCTATGCCTATTGGGGGCACGACCTTGGCGGTCATATCTTTACGGATGAAAAGATTGTCAACAACCCCGAACTGGTGTTACGATGGTTTCAGTTCGGAGTGTTCACACCGATTTTCCGCAGCCATGCAACCAAAGAAGACCGCATTGAGCGGCGCATCTGGAAGTTCAGTAACTTCTCAAAGATACGCAATGCCGTGAAACTGCGCTATGCGCTCTTTCCATATATTTATACTATGGCGCGTAAAACCTACGACACCGGTGTCGGTATATGCCGTCCTCTCTACTATGAGTATCCCGATGCGGAAGAAGCATATCAATATGAAAATGAATATTTCTTCGGCGACAACATCCTTGTTTCGCCTATCACAGAAGCTTCGGCAGACGGAAAGACAAGCCGCAAGAAGATTTGGTTTCCTAAAGGCAGATGGTGGAGCTGCTCAAAAAACGAACTGATAGAAGGACCTTGCGTCAGAACAATGGAGTTCACTTTGGATGAGATTCCTTATTTCTTCAAGGAAGGTTCTGTCATACCATTCAATCCGCCGACCGTGAACAGGGTGACTCATAAACCTTCAGAACTTATTCTTAATGTGGTGGCAGGAGCAGACGGTTCGGGCACGCTCTATGAGGACACCGGCGACAACAGTGACTATGCGACAAGATTTGCCATGACCGATTTCATTCATCATGTCAACGGCAAGAAAGCGACATGCGTCGTGAAGCCGCGCCACGGCTGTCAGTCGAATCTTGTGAAAAGCCGCGCGTGGACGTTCAATATCCTCAATGCAGGAATGCCGAAAGCGGTCAAGATTAACGGCAGAAGTGCAGGGCAAAAAGCTTGGAATTACAAGGTCGAGAGCAAAACGCTAACAATCCGTGTTCCCGAAATCGATTGTACAAAGAAGATAGAAGTAAATGTCGATTATCTTTGAAAAGAATTGTACTTGGTGCTTTTCCCATGAAATAGAAAAAGGATGTCTCCGTTGTGTGAAGAGACATCCTTTCTTTTTGAAATACGTAACCGGTCAGGCTTCAGAGCGCCGTTGCTTCTGTTTAGACTTGTTTATCAGTCGCCTTATCCACAGGTAATAACCAGTCAATGGAAGTGTTGCACCGAGAAGTGCGGCAAGGAAAGTGATGATGCGAGTGAACAATCCTTCCCAACTGCCCACATGAACCGTGTAAACCGCACTACGCACATGTGTGGACTTGTCTTGTTCGGAATATGGTGTAGAACCTGTTATCTTTCCGCTCTCAATATCGAAATCAAAGCGGTCGCCGGCACGAAGCGGCATAAATGGCTACATAGACTTCTATCACACCGTATGCCATCATAAAGAAAAACTGCGTGACAGCAGCAGGAAGCGACATCGGCTCAAACAATTCGCGGATACGCAGCGGAGCCTTAGAGACGGTATAATTGCGCGACCGTATGCCCATGCCTACCAGCAGTGCCACCAACGTAACCAGTGCTGCAATGGCAAAAAGCGGACAGAAGCCCCACCGGTTCATCACTGCCAGCCCCAATGCCGGAGCCACAGCCGTACTGACAGCCATAGACAGACCATACATTCCCAA
Source organism: Bacteroidaceae bacterium (assembly GCA_017621515.1). GTDB lineage: Bacteria > Bacteroidota > Bacteroidia > Bacteroidales > Bacteroidaceae > RGIG8745. The sequence goes on along the minus strand of JAGASY010000040.1, from coordinate 1,103 downwards.
TCCCTCGCCCATTCGACTGTGCGGAATAATATCCGTCACCCATGTAGAAGACGCATTGCTCGACGCTGCATGAAACACACCATGCAGTGTGCGCAGCACAACCGCCATCGCTATGCCCGCCGACACGAAATAGCCCATCGGAATCAGTGTCATGCCAACAAGCCCCAGCACAAGAATGGTACACCTCCCTCGTGTGTCAATGAGCCATCCGACAAAAGGGCGCGACACGATGGAAGCGATGCTGAAAAGTGCCGTGGCAAGTCCGATAGTCACAGCATCGCCTCCCAGATAAGTGACAAAGAAAGGGAAAGTCGGCAGAAGCGCATGGAAGTTGACGAAAATAAAAAAGTTCACCAGACAGATTCTAACGAAAGAGCCTGTCCACAATTCAGGTTGGTTGATAGTTTTGTTCATATCTGTTTTTATTCTGTTTGATTAATGGCACAAAAAAATAGTGTCTTATCAAGCAATCCAACCGGATTTACGTGATAAGACACTACTCGTTGTTCTTTTGTTTATGGGTGCAAAAATACAAGATTTTTTGCAAAAGACGAAAGACAAAGGTCTGCAAACATGAGTTTTTTTTACTCTTCTTCAACCTAAAGAGCCATTTTTATGGTAACAATAATTCGCTAAACACTCAACTATTTTTCATTTCCTAAATTCGCAAGAATGTTCACAGCTCCCTGTCTAAACAGAATCCTGAATACCCCCGCTGAAAATAGCTAAAAACACGCTGAAACGTCATTTTCCGATTTGACAAAATGATATTTTCGCCCAAAATGAAAATTTAACATTTGAACCGACTTTTTGCCAACGATGAAAAGACGAAAATTTTGCTATTGAGATAAATAGTTGATAATCAATTAAATACAAAATTTTTAAAAACACTCAAAAAATCGCGCCGGACGCAATTTTTTGAAATCTCTGAGCGTTTTAGTAATCTGTTGATTATTAATGTGTTATGACTAATTTTGCCGTTTCCGCCCTCAAATTCCCCCAAAAACTCATTCAGTTTTCAGTTACTGTTCAGACACTCTTTCAAAACAAAAATTATACACTTCTTAACATTTAAGCCGAAGTCCGCCGACTTTTTTCCCCTT
>JAGASY010000039.1 GCA_017621515.1 Bacteroidaceae bacterium | reverse complement strand
TCATTTTGAAGCGTTCCAGAGGACTTGAATTTTTAACATTTGACAAAATCAGAAAGACAATAAATTTTTCTAAATACAGCCACATTGATTTTATTTTCTCGAATTTGTTGTCATTTTATCAGAAATACATTTTAGTTAAAATTTGTAATTAAAAATTTTTATTATGAGACCATAAATACAGGTTGCAGCAGCTGCAAAAATATATAAAGCAAAACAGTTTCTCAAATTCATGCCAAATATCAATGAATACAATATTTTTTCATTAACTTTGTCCAAAACAAATAACTTAACAACAAACTTCTAAATAATAATCAGACATGAAAAACTTTATGGATGAAAACTTCCTTCTGCAAACAGAAACTGCACAGAAGTTGTATCATGAACATGCGGCAAAAATGCCAATCATAGACTATCACTGCCATCTCATACCTCAAATGGTAGCTGAAGACCACAAGTTCCGTTCCCTGACTGAAATATGGCTCGGGGGCGACCACTATAAGTGGCGCGCAATGAGAAGCAACGGTGTAGCTGAAAAATACTGCACAGGCACAGACACTACAGACTGGGAGAAGTTTGAGAAATGGGCTGAGACTGTACCTTATACATTCAGAAACCCATTGTACGGATGGACCCATCTGGAGCTGAAGACGGCTTTCGGCATTGACAAAGTGCTTAATCCAAAGACTGCACGTGAGATTTATGAGGAATGTAACGAAAAGCTCAAGCAACCAGAATATTCGGCAAGGGGAATGATGCGCCGCTACCACGTGGAAACGGTGTGTACAACCGACGACCCTGTAGATTCGCTCGAATGGCACAAGATGACTCGCGAAAGCGGATTTGAGATTAAGATGATTCCGGCATGGCGACCGGACAAGGCAATGGCTGTGGAGAATGCACAGAACTTCAGAGCTTATATCGAGAAACTTGCCGAGGTGAGCGGAGTGAACATCTGCAAGTTCCAAGACGTGATAGATGCACTCCAGAAACGTCATGACTTCTTTGCCGAAAACGGATGCCGCCTCTCTGACCACGGCATTGAAGAGTTCTATGCAGAAGACTACACGGATGCTGAGATAGAGACCATATTCAATAAAGTATATGGCGGAACAGAACTCACTCATGAAGAAATCTTGAAATTCAAGAGTGCAATGATGGTCAAATTTGCAGAAATGGATCATGCTTCCGGATGGGCACAGCAATTCCACTACGGCGCCATACGCGACAACAACAGCCGTATGTTCCGTCTGCTCGGTCCGGACACGGGATTCGACTCCATCGGACAGTTCAACACGGCAAAAGCCATGTCGAAGTTTCTCAACCGTCTCGCCTCGGAAGAGAAGCTTACCAAGACCATCATCTACAACCTGAATCCGGCAGATAACGAGGTGGTGGCAACGATGCTCGGCAACTTCCAGGACGGAACATGTCCGGGAAAAATCCAGTGGGGTTCCGGCTGGTGGTTCCTCGACCAGAAAGACGGCATGGAAAAGCAGATGAACGCTCTTTCTCTGCTGGGACTGTTGAGCCGTTTCGTCGGAATGCTTACAGACTCACGCTCATTCCTCTCCTACCCGCGTCATGAGTATTTCCGCAGGGTTCTGTGCAATCTTGTAGGACGTGATGTAGAGAACGGTGAAATCCCGGTAAGCGAGATGGAACGTGTCAACCAGATGATTGAAGACATATCTTACTACAACGCAAAGAACTATTTCAACTTCTAAAAATGAATAAAAACAAGATATTAGCCCTGAGTCTATTAACCATGTCGCTCACTGCAACCGACATGGCAGCTCAGGTTTCTTTCGGAAATGCCTCAAAATTCAATGACGGCTGGAAGTTCAGTCTCAAAGGTGACAGCACGGCAATAGCTCCCGAATACAACGACAAGAACTGGCGCAAACTCAATTTGCCTCACGACTGGTCTGCCGAAGGACAGTATTCTCCGACACTGGCAAGCTGTACTGCATATCTTCCGGGCGGAATAGGATGGTACAGGAAGACATTCACCGTGAACGATACTTGCTCCAAGCATTACATATACTTTGAAGGTGTCTATAACCGGAGCGAAGTCTATCTTAACGGTCATCTGCTCGGCAAACGTCCTAACGGATATGTGTCGTTCATGTACGACATGACTCCATATCTCATAGACGGAGAAAATGTGCTGTCAGTGAAGGTTGACCACAGTAAATATGCCGATTCGCGTTGGTACACCGGTTCCGGTATCTACCGCGATGTATGGATGGTGTCGGCAGGCGACAGCCACATCGCGCAATGGGGTGTCGGATACAATGTCAAGAAACTTGACAGCCGACGCGCCGTAGTGGATATTGATGTGGCTGTGGAGAATCCCGGAAAGAACAAGACTCTTCATGTGGCACTGCTCGATGCTGACCATAAGATTGTGGCAGAGAAAAGTATCAAGTCGGTATCCGAGAAGAATAACATCACACTGAATGTATCCAAACCTCACCGATGGGCTTTAGACAATCCGTATCTCTACTCCATGAAAGTAACTCTGAAGGACAACAATGAGGTCATTGACGGTACTACAGTTCCGGTAGGCTTCCGTACACTTGAGTTCTCAGCCGACAAAGGTTTTGCCCTCAACGGCAAATGGATGAAAGTCAAAGGTGTATGTCTTCACCACGATGCAGGTGTTCTTGGTGCAGCTGTTCCGGAAGCGGTGTGGAAACGTCGTCTTCAAAATCTCAAAGAGATTGGAGTCAATGCCATCCGTATGAGCCACAACCCGCAGGCTCCGGTTCTCTACGACCTCTGCGACCAACTCGGTCTGCTGGTCATGGACGAAGCTTCCGACGAATGGGAGTTCCCAAAGCGCAAATGGATAAATGGCTGGAATCAGGGCATTGCCGGATATGACGGAACATTTGACTTCTTCGAGGAATGGATTGAACGAGACGTAGCAGATATGGTACGGCGCGACCGCAACCATCCTTCCATATTCCTGTGGAGCATAGGCAACGAAGTGGATTATCCGAATGACCCGTATTCTCATCCGATTCTCAACGGTGCCAAAATCAATCAGCCTATGTATGGCGGATATAAGCCGGATGCTCCGAATGCCGAGCGCATCGGATTTATCGCTCAACGGCTGTCTAAAGTTGTCAAGTCTATAGACACCACACGTCCTACGACCGGTGCACTCGCCGGAGTGGTGATGTCAAACGAGACACTATATCCGAAGTCGGTGGATGTAGTCGGCTATAATTACACAGAAGACCGCTACGACCAAGACCACAAAACATACCCGGACCGTATCATCTACGGCAGTGAGAACGGTGCACACTATGGTGCATGGAAAGCGGTGACAGACCACGATTTCATTTTCGGACAGTTCATCTGGACAGGAACGGACTATCTCGGAGAAGCCAAAGCATGGCCTTCACGCGGACTGGGCACTGGTCTTCTTGATTTCGGCAGTTTCACAAAACCTCGCGGTTACTTCCGTGCCTCACTCTGGAGCGAAAAGCCGATGGCATATATCGGAACTTATCCTAAACGCAAACACTTGTCTATGGATGCTTGGGATGACTGGAACTACGAAACTGGTCAGGAAATAAGAGTTGTGTGCTACACTAACGGAGCGAAAGCCCGCCTTCTTCTAAATGGAAACATTGTTGGAGAGACTAAAGAATATGATGAGTCAACAGGAATTATCCATTGGGACATTCCTTATTCCGCTGGCGAACTAAAAGTGGAAGCACTTGACAAGGAAGGTAATGTAATTGCCGATTATTCCATCAAAACATCAGACCGTCCTTACAGTCTGAGTGCGAAAAAGATTGGCGATGATGACGCGGAAATATCACACGTGGTTATCAATATACTTGATGAAAACGGCAATATCGTAAAGCTTGGAGACAACGACATCACCTGCAGAATAGAAGGTCCGGCAGAACTTCTGGGTCTTGAAGGCAGCAATGATGCAGATATGAGCAACTACAACGACAATCATCAGCGCGCTTACCGAGGACAGTTGCTGGCTTATATTCGCCACGACAAATCAGGCAACGAGCCTATAAAGGTGACATTCACTTCTCCTCTGCTCAAACCAGTGTCCATCAAACTGAGATAATCTCTGAATCCATCCGAAACGCGGCAGTGATATTGCCGTAACGGACAAAACGAAAGAAACGGAACCTGCTGCTTATGCAAAGAGCAGGTTCCGTTTCTTTTGTTTATTCATTCACCTCGGAGCATCTATGCAAGCGGACCATACAAAGCTGAGCTCAACACATAGAATACTCCCAAAGAACTAATCAAAGCGTATAGATTTTGCCGGTTTACTTATACTTACAAAGAAGGAAGAACAAAATATAACCATCGCGGAAATGCAGAGTGTCAATATGTTTACCGCCAGAATCAGCCAGACATTGAACTCAATGGGAACAGAATCTATATAATAGACGGAAGCATCAAGCTTTACAACATTGAAAAGCTTCTGCACAAGGCACAAGGAAAGTCCGACAATGTTGCCTATCACAACTCCTTTTCCGACAAGCATCACCGAAAAATACATAAATATTTTTCTGACAGACAAGTTGGTTGCTCCAAGTGCCTTCAGCATTCCTATCATATTAATGCGTTCAAGCATCACGATGAGCAGCCCGGAAATGACCGTGAAAGCCGACACACATATCATCAGAATAAGAATCATCAACACATTCATGTCAAGCACATCAAGCCATGAGAAGGTATGGGGTGCTATCTCCTTGATACTAAAAGCTCCATACGTGGCACCGTTTTTGTCCAAATTGTGATTGATTTTGCTTACAAGCTTGCGCGTCACCACATCCAGTTGGCTAAAATCATCTATCTCCACCTCAAATCCGGAAGACATCTCAGCGTCCCAACGGTTCAACCGCCTCATGGTATATATATCAGTGAACACAAAATTACGATCATATTCAGAGAGATTGGTCTGGAAGATGCCTGCCACAGTCAGCTTTCTTGCACGCGCAGAGCCATTCCCTATGAAATAGGAAAAGATTCTGTCGCCCACCTTTATCCCCAAATCCGATGCGACAATCTTGGAAATGAGAATACTGTCGGACGATTCGGCAGAGCCAAACGCAGGAATCTTTCCGTCAATCAGATTATCCCTGAAAAAAGACATGTCGTAATCTTCACCCACTCCTTTAAAAGTCAAGCCGCGAAAATCATCATCCGTCTTCAACATTCCGAGTTTCAAAACAAAACGCTGGACATGCCGAACTCCGTCCGTCCGGCATATAACTTGTTCGAGACTATCGGTGGTCAGCACAGGCATCATTTCACGCTGCTGGTCAAAAGTAAGACTGAGCACCTGTATGTGTGAGCCAAACCCTATCACCTTGGAACTAATGTCGCGCTTGAAGCCGAGCACCACACACAGGCTGACAATCATCACGGCAAGTCCTACAACTATTCCAAGCATAGCGATACGTATGGCAGGACGGGATATGCGCTTCTTCCCCTCTCTGTCGGAATACAAACGGTGTGCTATGAATAATTCAAAAGACATTTCAAATAATATGGGTTCTTGGACGGTTGTATCATGACTCGGCACAGAAACAGAATCTCCACACAACCTATCAAAATTAAAAACATGGTTTGTATATAAACAAAAAGTTCTTGAGTTCTCTGCCACAAGAACTCAAAAACTTCTATGCAAAAGACGGGGTTTCTAATCTTCTGTCCTTCCGGGATAAGCCTCAAGTGCCTTTCTCAAAATAAAAAGTGCACGGAGAAGGTCTTCCTTTTTCAGCACGTATGCGATTCTGACCTCATTACGTCCGGCACCGGGAGTCGTGTAAAAGCCGGAAGCCGGCGCCATCATCACAGTCTCTCCTTCGTAGTTGAAGTCCTTGAGACACCATGCGCAGAATTTCTCACAGTCATCGACCGGAAGTTTTGCCACTGTATAGAAAGCTCCCATCGGAATCGGAGAATAAACTCCCGGAATGCGGTTCAGTCCGTCGATAAGGCATTTCCTGCGTTCCACATATTCATCGTATGTATCACGCACATATTCTTCGGGTGCATCAAGTGAGGCTTCCGCCGCTATCTGTCCGATGAGAGGAGGACTGAGACGCGCCTGACAAAACTTCATCACCGCCTGACGCACTTCCGCATTCTTGGTGATGAGAGCACCGATACGTATGCCGCACTCTGAATAACGCTTCGAGACAGAATCAATCAACACCACATTCTGCTCTATGCCCTCAAGATGACATGCCGAGATATACGGTGAACCTGTATAGATAAATTCACGATACACTTCGTCCGAGAAAAGATAAAGGTCATACTTCTGCACAAGGTCACGAATCTGATTCATTTCGCGACGTGTATAGAGATAACCTGTCGGATTATTCGGATTACATATAAGTATGGCGCGAGTACGCTCATTTATCAACTCCTCGAACTTTTCCACTTTCGGAAGACTGAATCCTTCGTCAATGGTAGTGGCAATGGTGCGTATCACAGCCCCCGCAGATATGGCAAATGCCATATAATTGGCGTATGCAGGTTCAGGGACAATGATTTCATCTCCCGGGTTCAAACAAGAAAGAAAGGCGAACAGCACAGCCTCAGAACCGCCACTTGTGATAATAATGTCGTCAGCCGTAAGGTTAATGTCGTATTTCTTGTAATATCCCACCAACTTCTCACGATAACTTCTGTATCCCTGACTCGGACTGTACTCCAGAATCTTACGGTCTATGTTACGTATGGCATCAATGGCTACTTGCGGTGTAGGCAAATCCGGCTGACCTATATTAAGATGATAAACGTGAATACCTCTCTTCTTTGCATCATCGGCAAGAGGCGCAAGTTTACGAATAGGTGAACTTGGCATTTCGGTACCACGAATTGAAATTTTAGGCATTTTTATTCTATTACAAATATATTCTTTATACGGTAAATTTGTACAAAGGTAATGCTAATTATCGAGAAAATAAAAATCATCTGTCTGTTTTTACAGAAACAGTCTCTCAGCCCGCCTATTTTCGTAAAGTATCTACCGGTTCAACAACTCCGCCTTTATTTTCCTCCACTTTACGGAACGACACAGGAGGCGGACCATAAAGAACTCGATAGGAAGAACGCACATTTTCCTCGCCTTCAAGCTCTATCTTCTGAAATTTGTCTCTTTCCTCCTTCGGTATAACCTTTACTGGCTTTAACTGTGTTTTCGGTTTCTCAAGCTCAACCTTGCGAGCACAAGATGAAAAACCCAATAGAGCAAGCACTGCGGAAAGAAAAGCCTCTATTTTCAAATTAAAAAATCTCTTCATATTGCTACATTCTTAATGAAATAACTAATAATCAGCAACAAAAATACGGAAAAATATGTATTACAGATAATTTTTCCTCACTATTTTTCAAGAAGTGAAATAACAAGTTTGTTATATAGGAGTCCCCTACTTAGGTCAGACCAAAGCAATAAATGGAGTAATAGCGGAAGTGTGACATTTTAGGCTATACATTTAAATGATGATATACCCTCTAAAATGAAAATATCGGTGCAACGAGGAATTAAAAGTGATGTGCAAAATTCTCAAATCAGCACTGTTGTTTTTATAATCAGCAGTGTTGATTATACAATCAGCAGTGTTGTTTTTGTAATCAGCAGTGCTGATTTGAAAATTCAGTGCATGGTTTTCAATTCTTTTCCGCACATACAATATGTTTTCAAGGCATTATCTGTGTATATATAGTATAGTGTGTTTTCGTCGGTACAGGCAAATATCTCGCTTTAGACCACAGTGACAAAAGTTACAATGTGTATTGTAAAATAAGACAGGCTTCTCTTCTATATCAGAGAATCGGTACTTGCAAAACATGGTTACTTTAATCAACTCAAAGTAACTCAAGAGAAACGACCCCACAAAAAAGCATATTAAAAAAATTTTATGGAGCCATTTTGGAAGCCATACTGATTTTATTCGTTTATTCCGGAGATTCTCTGTATTTTTGTAAAATCGAAAAAGCAATAACAACAATCACTATACAAAGAAAAAGTAATAAAGGAGAAAATGAAAGTAGGAATCATACAACAAACTTGTTCTGCCGACATCGAAGCTAACAAAGCAAAATTGGCAAACAACATACAGAAGGCAGCTGAACAAGGTGCACAGCTCGTTGTGCTTCAAGAACTTCACAATTCGCTATATTTCTGTCAGACAGAAAATACAGAGCTTTTCAATCTGGCAGAACAGATACCGGGACCTTCCACCGCTTTCTACGGAGAAATTGCCAAGAAGCATAGCATAGTGCTTGTCACCTCACTATTTGAAAGACGTGCCGCAGGACTGTATCACAACACCGCCGTGGTATTTGAAAAAGACGGTTCCATAGCGGGAAAATATCGTAAGATGCACATTCCTGACGACCCGGCATATTATGAGAAATTCTATTTCACTCCCGGAGACATCGGGTTTAAGCCCATCCAGACAAGTGTAGGACGTCTGGGTGTGCAAGTGTGCTGGGACCAGTGGTATCCGGAAGGTGCAAGACTGATGGCTCTGCAAGGAGCAGAACTTCTGATATACCCCACTGCTATAGGCTATGAGAGCACAGACACAAAGGAAGAGCAGGAGCGACAGCGCGAAGCGTGGACTACGGTACAGCGCGGACATGCCGTGGCAAACGGGCTTCCGGTCATAGCAGTCAACAGAACCGGATATGAACCGGATCCTTCTGGACAGACCAACGGCATACAGTTCTGGGGAAGCAGTTTCGTTGCCGGTCCGCAGGGAGAAATCCTATATCGTGCCTCCTGCCATGAAGAAGAAGTCGCCGTGATTGATGTGGATATGAAACGCAGCGAGAATGTACGTCGCTGGTGGCCGTTCTTGCGTGACCGAAGAATTGAAGAGTTCGGCAATCTGACCAGAAGATTCATCGAGAATGACTGAGAAGGTATTCATTATAGCTACATAGACATTCTTTTGAGGAATTGGAAAGCGAATCTGTTGAATACACCTACAAAATGCACTCACACCATTTTAATTAATAGAAACTCAAACCACACCTAAAAAAATGAAAAAAACATTCTTATCAGCAGTTCTTGCATTGCTGACCATACACAGTCCTGCATGGGCTGAAAATCTAACACTGACCGATTCAGCCTCAAAAATTACAGTGGAAGTGTCGGGAAACGGTGAGAAAGCGTCAGTAATGACATTCAAAGCTGACGGTAAACAAGTAATGGAACTCCCTGCTATTGGAATTGTCACAGACTATGCTGATGCGAAACCGTGGCAGATTAAGTCAATTGTATCAAAAACACCGGTAACTCACGACTATGACATGAAAACCGGCAAACGTCTGCATTGCAGCAATCAAGGCACGGAATACCGTCTTGACTGTTCGGATAATGCCGACAAAATATTGGTTGTGCGCATTTATGATGACGGTGTGGCATTCAGATACGAGCTCAAACACGAGGGAAAGTTTTCTGTAACAGATGAATTGACCACCTATAGAATCAGTGAGGGAACTGAAAGATGGTTACAGGAATTTCGCAATGATTATGAGGGATTCTACAAGCAGACCACCACAGGAAAAGATGCAAAACCGCAATACGGATTCCCTGCGCTTTTCCACACCAATGATGGAGCATGGTCTTTGATATCGGAAGCCAATGTGAATCGTGGACAGTCGGCTTCATCCTTGCGGACCGACAATATGCCAGAGGGAAATTACCGTGTAGCTCCGGCAGGAACAGTTTCATGCAATGGCGGAGAATGGATTTCTCCGTGGCGCGTAGCGGTGATTGGCGAGCTGGACAACATCGTAGAGTCAACATTGGTTACTGATGTCAGTGCCCCCACATCATACGAAGATACAGACTGGATAAAACCCGGTGTGGTTTCGTGGATATATTGGGGCTACAATCATGGTTCAAAAGATTACCCTACCGTGATAAAATATATAGACATGGCAGCGGAATTGAAACTGCCATATATATTGATAGACTGGGAATGGGACGTAATGGGCAACGGAGGTAATATTGACGATGCGATTAAGTATGCCGATGCCAAAAACATCAAGGTGCTTGTGTGGTACAACTCTTCGACAGCATGGACAGACCAAGCGGCTGGTCCGTTGTTCAGGTTAAATAAGCCGGAAGACAGAGAGAAGGAATTTTCATGGCTGGAATCCAAAGGTGTGGCAGGAGTAAAGATAGACTTCTTCAGCGGCGACGGTCCGGAAGTAATGGACTACTGCATAGACCTTCTTGAAAGTGCAGCACGTCATCATCTGTTGGTGAATTTTCATGGTGCCACTATCCCGCGCGGATGGCAACGCACTTATCCGAACTTCATGTCAGCAGAGGCTGTCTATGGAGCGGAATGGTATAACAACAATGCGGTTCTCACTCCTGTAGCTGCCACTCATAACACCACACTGCCGTTTACAAGAAATGTAATCGGACCTATGGACTATACTCCGTGTACATTCTCCGACTCGCAGCATCCTCATCTGACGACAAGTGCCCATGAACTTGCACTTACCGTTGCTTTCGAGTCCGGGCTTCAGCATCTTGCCGATACTCCCGAAAGCTATTTGGCTCAACCTAAACATATCCGCAAGTTTCTGGAGTCAGTGCCGGCTGTATGGGATGACACTAAACTGCTTTCTGGTTTTCCGGGACACCATGTTGCCATAGCGCGAAAAAGCGGCAACAAATGGTTTGTCGCTCTCCTTAATGGTACAACCGACGAGATTGTCGTGTCGCCCGACTGGCAGAAACTTAACCTCGGCAAAAAGTATCTTGTAGAACTATATTGCGGTAGCGGACGAGTATGGACTTCGATGAAAAAAGATAAAAAAGTATCAGAAAAATACATTCTTGAACCTCGCGGAGGTGCAGTACTGGTAATTACAGAAAAGTAGAAGGCCGTAAGAAGTTTCTTTCAAAACCAAGTGATGCGTATGTTCCAAATATGAAAATTATTCAATTCAGAACATACGCATCATTTCATTCCTGTGCGTCCTGCCACTACTTGGCTTCTATAAAGATTGTTTTTATTCCCTTTATCTTTTGTCCTTTCACTTTGCGAAGCACCTCATACAACTGTCGTCTGCTAATTGCAGCAAAAGCATAATGGTCGCGTACATCAATGCGTCCGACTTCATTCGATTCAAGTCCGCCTATTTTACACAAGAATCCAAGAATATCCATCTTGCTTATCTTGTCTTTCTTTCCCTTACCTATATATAGGGTTGCCCACAAAGGAAGCGGAATGTCGGGAAGCTTTTTCGGAATGAAATATTCATCGGGGATTTCTTTCAAATATTCCGGAACCGACTCTTCCTCGTGCAAGATAAGGAAAGAATTTCCTTCTGCCTCCCAACGCGCTGTACGTCCGTTGCGATGCAGAAAAGCCTCTTCATTGAGCGGAAGATGATAGTGAATGATGTTATCAATATCGGGAATATCAAGTCCACGAGCACTCAAATCTGTGGAAACAAGCACATTTGAGGTTCCATTGGCAAACTTGTATAATGCCTTCTCCCTCACCTGTTGTTCCAGACCTCCGTGAAACATCTCACAGTGTATGCCTTCACCGTGCAAGAAGTGATAAACCCTTTCCACCGCTTCCCTGTAATTCAGAAAAACAATACTCTGACGAGCACCTTGTGCACGAAGCAGACAATAGAGGGTATCAAGCTTGTCCTTTACAGGGCTTTGTACAATATGCAGGTTTATGCGCCGAGCCACATTCTCGTTACCTGAGAGAAAATCCAAACGTATAGGTTTATTTTCTCTGCCCATATTAACAAATGAAGGAATCTGTTCCGCATCTGTGGCACTGAGCAAGAAACGCTGTTTGACAAGAGGCATCATTTCCATTGCCTCACGCATTTCACCGTGAAAACCAAATTCAAGACATTTGTCAAATTCATCAATGACAAGGGTGCGTATTCCGTCAACTTCTATATTGCGTTTACCCAGATGGTCAACAAGACGTCCGGGAGTAGCTATCACAATATGCGGCAACGTGCCTGCAATCATACGGTGTTCATCCATAGCCGGACGACCTCCATAGCAGCAAACACTGCGCAACGGACTCTTCATAGACTTGACGACTCCATCAATCTGCTGTGCCAATTCGCGGGAAGGTACCATGACTATAGCCTGCACTCTCTCTGAACCGGCATCGAGACTTTGCATCAAAGGCAACAAGTATGCCAAAGTTTTTCCTGTGCCTGTAGGCGAAAGTAATACGATGTCCTGCCCTTTTACAAAAGCATCGGACGCAGATTTCTGCATTGGAGTCAGCTCTTTAATGCCAAGTTTGGAAAGAGCTTCCGAAAGGTCAAACTGTCTTACCATAAATATATTTTTTGCAAAGATAGTACTTTTTGTTGGTAGATTAAAGTATCTTTGTACTGTCCATTAAGATACAACGAAATGATAACAGGCAAGAAAAAAGAAAAGAACGAAATTGTGATATTCCTCACCAATCTATTTTTCATGGAAATAATCGGGAAAGTCACGGTTATGGCTGTTATCTGGATATTCCGTTTTTTCGGAATGCCGCAACTGTATAATCTATATTATTCCAATGCAAAAAGCCCCAAATGGATATTTTGCACAATCTTGTTGATAGCCACAGGAATAAGTATTATCAGAATTACAAGTAAAAGACATAAAAACAAGCGGAAGATTATGTTTCGCAACAAATAATCTTCCGCCTTTTGCATTCTCAATAAAACGGCAATTTGCATGTGTAAATGCCTAAAAAAGAAAAGTGATTGTTCAATATTGAATCAAAGAATAAAACTTATTTCTCTGCTAATTTTGAATACTTGTCCATCACTCTCCTGTAATATCCGTCCGTAGCAGCTTTGCGCTTCATGCAATTCAAATCGCCCGAGTTCCAAAGACGTATGGCTTTCTCCATATTACCTTCCGGATTAAAATGCTCCTGAAAGTCAATAAACATCTGTTTGCTCTTTTCTTTGTTCAGACGGTCTGAATAAGTGTATTTATTGTAACCGACAATTTGGTTGCATTGACGAACTAAAATTTTTGATATTTGCAGATACCCAACATAACGTCCACATTTTGACACTACATCTGCTCTGCCTTCACTCTCAACCTGTGCAATGGCGGTTATCAACGTACCCCACTTCTTTTCCGGATCCACCTTTGCTGCAAATACAACCAAATTTGTAAATAACAATAGAAATACAAGTAATTTCCTCATGAAAAACATTTTAGTTAATAATAGCCGAGTACGCAACTCGGACATACTCTTCTCTCTGCGATAATATCAGTTTTATAAACTAAGAAAACATTATATTACCTGTGTCATTCTCTAAATGACGGTGCAAAGTTACTCTTTTTTACGGAAACAGGCAACAAGTTTCACACAGTATATCAACCACTTACATTTTTTAAGGATTCATATCTTATGTCAAAAAACTCCCCAAAAGCCGATTAACAAAGGATTTCAGGAAAAAACAAGCCGCTTTTGCCATTCACGTTTTTAACATTGCCAAGAAGCAGTTTTAACATTTAAGAATAGCAAAAGCGGCAGTAAAAGAGTATTTCAGAGAAAGTCAGAGCCTTATTTTCACTCCTTTTGATTCGTTATGAAGCCTATCAAGAGCGGTTATTATAAAAGTACATCCACTTGCATTTCCCTCAATAGGGAAATAAGTGTCACGAGTCAATCCCACAATGGCAGAAGCATCGTCAATATCAACATGTTCATCTGCAGTAAATTTATAGACTACATATTGTACCGCTTTATCCAATTCACCTTTTCCTTTAGGAGCATTCCATACAAGGTGCGGTCTTCCTTCGCGCACTGCAATCTTCACACTACGCGGTTTTTTCGGTGCTTTCTTGTCAATGAACGGCATCTTCGGTTGTAAAGCCGGATAACGGTGATATTCTTTTTCGAGCATTGTACGGTAATTACCCGGGTTATTAACCACTGCAGCTGCATACCACTGGCAACTACCTTGTATATTCTTAAGTTCTCGCTGAATACGATATTTAATCCTCATCTGATGAGAAGAATTATCTTCTGGATCCACACCTTTGACAGTACGTTCTACATCCTGACCGATAAATAACGGACGGTTGAAACAATAATCATTCCACCAATGACATAATACATCATAGTCAGCTGCCCGTGTACCGATATTCCAATAGATTTGGGGAATAAGATAATCTACCCACCCCTTGTCCTGCCATAGCACCACATCCGCATACAAGTCGTCATAGTTCTGCAGTCCGCTTGTAGCACTACCGTGCTTTGAATTTTTATTGTCTGTACTGTTGCGATATATTCCAAAAGGAGAAACTCCAAACTTCACCCACGGTTTAGTCTTACGAATGATATTATGCAAGTCCCGCACCAACATATTCACATTATGCCGTCTCCAATCATGAATATTCTGAAAACCCTTGCCATTGGAACGAAAATAAGCTTCATCGGGAATATTCTCCCCTTTGACCGGATAAGGATAAAAGTAATCATCAATATGGATACCATCCACATCATAATGGTTAAGTATGTCTTCAACCACCATACATGTAAACATTCTGTTCTCCTCAAGCGCAGGATTAAAGATAAGCATATCAGCATAAGCAAAAACTCTCTCCGGATGCCTATACGCAGCATGTTCGGAAGCAAGTACCGTTGTCCCTTTGGTCTTTGCCCGATAAGGATTTATCCAAGCATGGCATTCCATATTTCTCTGATGGCACTGTTCTACCATCCATCTTAACGGGTCCCATCCATCAGCCGGAGCTACACCCTGAGTTCCTGTAAGATAGCGACTCCACGGTTCGTATGACGAATTATACAATGCATCTCCTTCAGCTCTTACCTGAAACAGAATCGCATTTATACCAGCCTTTTGCAGTACATCAAGCTGAGAAACAAGCATCTGTCTTATCTGTCCGGGAGTCTTTCCAAGATATTGCCCATTAACACACTGAATCCATGCACCACGAAATTCTCTTTTCGGGTATTGTTCAGCAGACACAAACATCGACACCAAAAACAATAAATATATTGCCAGAATCTTTTTCATAAACATCACTCTTTTATTTTATTTGCAAAAATATGCTATTTCAGAATTAAATTATCACAGTACTTTCTTGCCATTTATTCCGTATTGCCCAGCCTTTGAAGTCACAACACAGGAGTAAGCAGATTACCGAACCATCCGACAAATCGTTTCCAAGGGGAACGTGTATGCCAATACCCTCGCCTAATCAAATCGGAATTTTTCTTGTCTTGCTCAAACATTTTGACAAGTTCACCGGTAGTCTCCTTGCTGAATATCACAGTATTCACCTCATAATCACAGCGCAAGCTACGGCTATCAAGATTTGCAGAACCTATAGTACAATACAAATCATCTACCATCATTATTTTAGTATGATGAAAACCGCCCTTAAAAAGATATACCTTTGCCCCTCTTTTGGCTAAATTATTACCTACATAGTGAGAAGCATCTGGAGTAAGGGGTATATCACTTTTTGCAGAAAGCATTATCTCCACCTCCACCCCACGGTCTATTGCATCTTTCAATGCTTTGCGCACCTTGTGTGTAGGCACAAAATACGGATTTACTAACCGCACACTGTGGCGCGCACTATTAAGCATATTCACGTAAAGGTCACGTATAGCCTCATTGGATATTCTCGGAGAACGGTCTATCACCGCGATACGTTTATTCCCGGCTACTTCCGGAACAGGGAAATACTTTGTTCCTTCTATACGTTCTCCAGTCTCTTTTTCCCACATCAATGCAAATATACGATGCAATTCATTAACAGCCGCACCTTCAATCCGTGCATGCATATCTCGCCATGCACCTATTCCCTCAATCCCTTCTATATAATAATCAGCCACATTCATTCCACCAGTATATGCTACAACTCCATCAATAACCACTATTTTACGGTGGTCTCTCGGAATTATATGATTTACCCACGGAAAAGTAAGCGGGTCAAACTTGACAAGCTTAATTCCTCTTGCCCCTATCGAATCGTGATGTTCACGTAAAATAGGTTTGTTATTCGACCAGTTCCCAAAAGCATCATACATGGCTCTGACCTCTACACCTTCTTTTGCCTTCTCCGCAAGAATATCAAACAAAAGATTGGCTATAGAATCATTCCTAAAATTAAAATACTCAAGATGTATAAACTTCTTAGCATTGCGCACCGCTTCAAACAAATCCACAAATTTGTCATGACCGCTCATTAAGAGTCTGACAGAATTGGAATCGGTCACTTCAATCTTTTTATCATTCAAATGGCGGACAAAAACAGAATCACTTCTTTCCATGACATTCTGAGCCACAGATACCGAAGAAGTAAAAGCAGTTAAAAAGAATAATAAGACAAAGATTTTCATATTCATTTCAATCTCGACAAATTGAAGGGCAAAGTTAATGTTTTTATTTGAATCAGGAAAAATACATCAAATCAAAAAGCCATATCATATTTCCTTTTTACAGAAATACAATATGGCTTTATGTGAAAAAGAATTTTAGGATATCAGAAAGTATTTCGCAAATGTATGCTTAAAGAAACTACTTTCCAACTCTTAATTCCGCTTCTATTTTAGTTTCCAGCTTCCATGTTAGCCTTAAGGTTTGCAAGAGCATCAAGGTCACCCAAAGTAGTGCTTGCAACCTTATTCTGAATAGAAGGAGCCTGTTCTTTTGGCTGACGAGCAGCTTTCTTCGCAGCAGCAGCTACTTTCTTTGCCTCCTTAGATTCAGCACGCTGTACATCTTCAAATATACGGCTGTGAGACAGAATGATGCGCTTAGCTTCCTTGTTAAATTCTATTACCTTGAAGTCAAGTTCTTCACCCAATACAGCCTGGCTACCATCTTCCTTAACCAAGTGCTTAGGAGTTGCAAAGCCTTCTACACCATGCTCAAGAGAAATTACAGCACCCTTGTCAAGTACCTCTATAATCTTTCCGTGGTGAACAGAATCCTGTCCGAAGATTGTCTCGAAGTTATCCCAAGGATTATCTTCAAGCTGCTTGTGACCAAGGCTAAGACGACGGTTCTCCTTGTCAATATCAAGAACCTGTACGTCTATTTCTGCACCAATCTGTGTAAACTCTGAAGGATGCTTTACCTTCTTTGTCCAAGAAAGGTCTGAAATGTGGATAAGTCCGTCAACACCTTCTTCTACTTCAACAAATACGCCGAAGTTAGTGAAGTTTCTAACCTTTGCAGTATGCTTAGAACCTACAGGGTATTTAGTTTCAATGTTCTCCCATGGATCATCCTTAAGCTGCTTGATACCAAGAGACATCTTGCGCTCGTCACGGTCAAGTGTCAAAACAACAGCATCAATCTCATCACCAACCTTCATGAAATCCTGTGCGCTGTGGAGATGTGCGCTCCAGCTCATTTCACTAACGTGGATAAGTCCTTCAACACCCGGAGCTATTTCAATGAATGCTCCGTAGTCAGCCATCACAACCACTTTACCATGAACCTTGTCACCAACCTTTATTGTGCCATCAAGAGCATCCCATGGGTGTGGAGTAAGCTGCTTCAAACCAAGTGCAATGCGCTTCTTCTCATCATCGAAGTCAAGAATAACGACATTGAGCTTCTGGTCAAGAGCCACAACTTCCTTCGGATCGCTTACACGTCCCCAAGAAAGGTCTGTGATATGGATAAGACCGTCAACACCACCAAGGTCAATGAATACACCGTATGAAGTGATATTCTTCACTGTACCTTCAAGAATCTGACCCTTCTCGAGCTTACCGATAATTTCCTTCTTCTGCTGCTCAAGTTCTGCTTCAATAAGAGCCTTGTGGCTTACAACCACATTCTTGAATTCCTGATTAATCTTGACAATCTTGAATTCCATTGTCTTGCCTACGAATGTATCATAGTCACGGATAGGCTTAACATCAATCTGGCTACCCGGCAAGAAAGCTTCTGTACCGAATACGTCAACAATCATACCACCCTTTGTGCGGCACTTAACGAATCCCTTAACAATTTCATCATTATCAAGAGCGGCATTCACGCGGTCCCAAGAACGAGCCTGACGCGCTTTCTTATGAGAAAGAACAAGCTGACCTTTCTTGTCTTCCTGATTTTCAATATATACTTCTACAGTGTCGCCGACCTGAAGTTCCGGACAATAACGAAACTCGTTTCTTGAGATGATACCATCTGATTTGAAACCAATGTTTACAACAACTTCACGATCATTGATAGCAATAACCTTACCGTCAATAACTTCATTGTCGCTTACATTGTTAAGGGTACCTTCATAAGCTTTGGTTTCTTCTGCAATGTTTGCAGCACTTTTGCCGTCGTTTTCGAATGCGTCCCAATCGAAATCTTCAAGCGGTTTAATGTTTTTTGTTTCCATAAATAAAATATAAAAAATTGTAATTAAATAATGTTAGACATTATGTTGATAATCAAAATTGGCTGCAAAGGTAGCCAATTTTAATGATTCCACAAATTTTTTCACGCTTTTATTGTTAGAAGACATTAAGATACAGTCTATTATAGGCGGACAAACGTACAAATTGAGCTGTAAAACGCTCAAGAAAACCAACCTGACGGACACAAAAAGCAGACACAAAAAACCCTCAATCGCAATCCTGCAAAGTTATGATTCGATTGAGGGTAGTATTCTTTTTCCAATTTATCTGGTCGCATGTTTGCCAGAAAAAACAGTTCTATCTCTGTTATTCATATTACATGGTGGCGAAAACCTTTTCAATGCCTCCATATTAAATTCAAACAAAGCATGACGAACCTTATGAATTTTTTTCCAACTTAATACAGTATGAAATTTCTTGTAATACGACTTCTCTATCTTCTTGTTCTCGATTTCCAAAGCGGTAACCTCCTCTATAATTTTTTCATATTCATCCTCTGACAAATCATCTTTGCCTTTTCTCATCAAATCTCTTTGCCTATCCATAAACTTATGCTGTTTTTCCAGCATTTCATGAAGCAAAGGATAAAAACTTTGCCCTTCCTGCTGTGTCAGACCCGCATGTTTAGTGATGAAAGTCTCCATTTTCCGTTTAAAATCTTCAGGAGAAAACTTTCTCCGGTTGTCAGACCCACCTGTACGCTGTGCCTGCAAACATCCAATTGTCAGTACAGCAACCAAAAACAATATAAATCTTCTCATATTACTCATTTTATTTATTCATATAAGTGGCATTACACTCAGGACGAAACCGTCAGAATCCTATACCGGACAAATAACAATATACATCTTCATGACCAAGCATGGCATAGTTCATGACATCTTCCTGATATTCATCATCATACTCATAAGTCTCTTCTGTATATAGTTCCGGCACATTTGTCGTCTTTTCCGGTACCATATCTTTAGTATAAAAGAACGCGACACACGCAATGCACGCAGCTGCTACAGAGCACCATCCTATCAAGCGCATGTTCATACGACGCTTCTTCCGACGCTCCACGGCAAACGGTATTTCCTTTTTCGGCAGAACATCCATTATACGCTCCGTCAAATCATCAAAATAACCTTCAGGAACAGTAAACGGCTCTTCCTTACCAAATCTCCGTAAAATATTTTCCTCTTCCTTTATCATAAACCGGTATTTTTGTTTATTTGTTAGATTTCATAACTACAAAAAGGTTTAATCCCTTTCACTGAAAAAAGCCTCAATTTTTTTTACCGCATGATGATACGAAGCCTTCAGCGCACCCACACTGGTTCCAAAAATCTCCGCCATCTCCTCATATTTCATTTCTTTGAAATATTTCATATTAAAAACAGCCCTCTGTTTGTCCGGTAGCGTGCTGACCGCTTCCTGCAGCATAGCCTGCACCTTGTCTCCATCGAAATATCTGTCACTTTCCAAAGATTCGCAAAGATTTTCTCCCGCATCATCAATGGATACAGACTGATGTACACGACTCAGAAATGTCAGACTCTCATTATATGCAATCCTATACA
The DNA here is from genome assembly GCA_017621515.1 of Bacteroidaceae bacterium. GTDB lineage: Bacteria > Bacteroidota > Bacteroidia > Bacteroidales > Bacteroidaceae > RGIG8745. Next base: position 15,809 of record JAGASY010000039.1, on the reverse strand, counting down.
GCCAAGTAGAAATCTTAGATTCACCTCTGAAACTGGAAATATTGCTCCAAGCCTTTATGAATGTGTTCTGCAGCACATCATCCGCATCCTCATGATAAATGACCATCCGCCTTATATGCCAGTAAAGAGGCTGGCTATACCTGTCCACAATTTCCCGGAATGCCTGCAATTGTGTACTTGGGTTCTGAAGTCGTAATATCGTATCTTGTTCGTTATATTTTTCCATTATATCACCTTTTATATAGATACAATAGCTACCAATCCGCTTGTTATTCTTAATAGACTCATTTTTGGCAAAAGGTTTAATGCCAAAAAAAATCCTTGTTTACGTCATTTCTGATATAAACAAGGATTATTAATCTTTATCCGTAATATATTAAACAAGAAAAGACCTGCACATTCAGGCTCTTTTCATCGCAAATACACCTTACGCACAATTTTGCCTATCTTGAGAAGATAGCAACCTTTCGACAAGTTATTCAACTCAATCGTCTTGTCTTGGCTGTCTATTCTTTGAGTGCTCACTTTTATTCCGGCTACATTATATACTTCCAGAACCATCTGTGACGCATTCTTTATATGTATAGTCGATTCAACGACTGTTATGGTTATCTGATGTGGCTCATTCTCCATATCAGTCCTTTGATTATCATCATCCATTGCAATAGACGGTATTGCAAATACAAATGATGCCATTATCAATATAAGTAGTTTCTTTATCATATACCATCCTTTTACATTACGATGCAAATATAAATTTCTTTATCGAAAAAAACAAGCTTACAAGATAATTTTTATCGTTTTAAATCGTTATGCACAAATTTTCCTTTGCAAGAATCGTGTTTTCAAACTTTTGCTTTGCCTCTTCCAAAAGAATATTCTCACTTTTATATCTGGCAGAAAAATGCCCTATGACCAGCTTCTTTACATTGCACAAAGCCGCCATCTCACCAGCCTGTCCGGCTGTTGAGTGGAATGTCTTCTTGGCAAATGCCGCATCCTTATTACAAAATGTACTTTCGTGATAGAGTAAGTCAACTCCTTGCAGCAGTTCCGCGTTTTGAGGGCGGAACAAGGTGTCGGTGCAGTAAGCATAGCTTCTTGCCGGCTCTGGAGGAATCGTCATCAAGTGGTTGGGTATGATTTCTCCATCTGGCATTTCATAGTCCATACCAAGCTTTATATTATTGATATAACATACAGGAATGCCAAATGCATCTATTACATCCCGTTTGATATGCGGAAGCCCCTGTTTTTCTTTAAATAAGAATCCGCAACAATCCACTCTGTGCTTCTGCGGAATCGTATATACTTCCACAGATTTATCTTCAAAAATCATTGCATGCTGCTTTGTGTCTATCGTGTGTATTTCAACTCTATAATCCATCCGAGGACAGAACCAATGAAGCTGACTCAACAGGATGGTCCTCAGTTCCGAGGGACCATACACATTCAACGTAGCTGTACGTCCCAAAAGCGAGAAAGTCGAAATGAGTCCTATCAGTCCAAAACAATGGTCGCCATGGATATGCGATATAAAGATATTGTTTATCTTAGAAAAGGAAAGCCTACTCTTACGGAGTTGAAGTTGTGCACCTTCCGCACAATCAATCATATAAAGCTTATCCCTCACATTGACCACTTGCATAGATCCCAGATGCTGTATTGTAGGCAATGCACTGCCACATCCTAAAATATTTACTTCAAATTTCTCCATTCTGTTTCTATAATTATTTCGATGATGATTTCATATAATATATGTAACATGGCACAGGTTTGCCTTTCACATAAATCCTCACGACACACATCGCATCTTTTCCGAATCAATAAGACGACAGAACCTGCAACTCATATACGACATAACGAAATCAATTCATCAATCATGAAAAAACAAAGAACAAAGATACAGAAAAAAGACAAGTACTCGTTTGTTTTTTTCAAAGAGTTACACATTAGAAAGTCCAAAGCCACAAAAATTCCCTAAAACACTCCCATAACAAAAATTTTTATACACACTTTTTAACAAAATTATTTTCTGACAAAATGACAATAAAATCCATTGTTTTAATTCATATTTATTCATTTTATTCCGTAAAGTTATCTTTTTGATTTTGCCAAATGTTAAATTTTCAAGCCCTCTGGAACGCTCCAAAATGAAGCGCGACGAACTTTCCTCGCAGAATGGGGATTCTATGCGCATTTCGGGAAGCCTCAGTGAATTGTGAAATAGTGTTTCGTTTTAGAGCGGCTCTTTTACATTTATTTATTTTCAGCGAAGAGTCTTTTGAAAAAAACTACTAAGTTTTCAAATTTCCAGCGCACTGTCGTCAAATTTCCAGCGCACTGCAATTTTATTTGCTGTGCGCTGCTTTTTTATTTTCTGTGCGCTGAAAATTTCAAAACAGTACGCTGAAAATAAAAAAACAGTAGGAAGCGGAAAAAGAGACAATGGACCTCAGCGAAAATGTTAAGAAGTTTGTAATTTGCAGCTTTGTAAGAGTATCTGAACAAGAACTCAAAAATGAGTGGATTTGAAGTGCGATTTGAGGGTTAGAACGGTAAATTTTACTATAACATATTAATAATCAACAAATTACCAAAACACAGAAAATAATCAAAAAATTATGTCCAGCACGTTTTTCTGAGCATTTTGAAAAATTTTATATTTTACTGATTTTCAACATGTTATCTTCAAGCTATTTTTTTTCGTCTCTCCATCCCCTACAAAAAATCACTCGAAGTGTTAAATCTTCGTTTTGGACGAAAATATCATTTTGTCAAATTGGGAACTGCACAAAGTATATCTTTTTTAACACATTAAGTAGAAAAGTCTGTTGAATATATTCATCAAAAAAATCAACTTAAAAACTGTTTCCTATTTTCCCAATAAACATAAAGAAACCGCATCTCTATTTTTGCACTTTCCATCACATAATCTCTATTATTTTGTTTGTCATTCTTACAATTTTATTCGGCTCTTATTTCTATTTTATGTATATTTGCACAAGACTAATATAATAACAAAACAATAAAATCCATTTATGGGACAGCATCTTTTAGATTCACTCGACAAACAGATTTTAGATATGATTGCAGATAATGCACGTGTTCCTTTTCTTGAAGTCGCACGTGCATGTAATGTTTCCGGTGCCGCCATACATCAGAGGATACAAAAACTGACGAAACTTGGAATAATCCAAGGCTCCAATTACATACTTAATCCTGAAAAGATTGGATATGAGACATGTGCTTACATTGGTCTTTTTCTGAAAGACCCGAGTTCATTCGACTCCGTTGCCGCTGCTCTTGCAAAAATTCCGCAGGTGGTAGAATGCCACTATACTACGGGAGTGTATGACATGTTCATCAAGATTTATGCGCGTAACAACCATGACTTATTGACCATCATACACGACAAGTTGCAACCGCTCGGATTGAGTCGTTCTGAAACCATCATATCCTTTAACGAGGCCATAAAGCGTCAGATTCCGATACCGGACTGGAGCCGTGAAGAGGAGGAAGAATACGAAGAAGAGGATACATTATTATAATTATAGAAGGAAACAATGGCAAAAGCAGTACATGACGCTTTTGCCATTGTTTCCTTTTCACTTTTTCAGTTGAAAGGCTTTCACAAACCATTTATCTTGCCGAAGCGGAACTCACTCCATCGACAGCATGCCTCTTCTTCGGGGCAGCCTTATCGGATAGTATCTTTGCTTTGTATCCTATTTTCTCAAAGGCCGAAAGATAATCTTCGGTCGATGACTTGTCCGCATCGTATGTTATCGTCACAGTCTTGTTTTTCAAATCAGAGGCAATAAGCTTTGTGCCTTTGACAAGCTTGATGCTTGACTTGACTTTCTTTTCACATTTCTCACAATACATTTCCGGTGAAGTCTTGACAACAAGTACTTTCAGATGTTTTGCGAATGCAGAAGCACTACATACAATCACCGCAAAACAAATAAGGGCTATACGTTTCATCTATTTTTTGCTTTTATTGATTTGTTCATCATCCGGCTGCAAAGTTACACCAAAAAGAGAAAGTTTCATTTCTGAAGGGAAAGTTTTCTTTAAATCAATAAGCACAAAAGGTTGAAATTGTCCATAAAATGATTATTTTTGCAAAGAATGGTTTTTCTTTTTTATAGTCCAAAACAAATACGAATATGAAAACATTAATTTTTATTCTTTCCCTATTGTCTGGAACCATCCTAAAGGCTCAAGACACGACATGGAAACCTGCCGGAGACAAAATAAAGACCCCTTGGGCAGAACAAGTGAACCCAGAGAATCCCTTGCCGGAATATCCTCGTCCCATGCTTACAAGGACGGAATGGAAGAATCTTAACGGCTTGTGGCAATATGCCATAGCCGAAGAAGAGGCTCTTTGCCCCACTCGATTCGACGGAGAAATACTCGTACCGTTTCCTTTAGAATCAAGCCTATCAGGAGTCATGAGAAATCTTGATAAGGGACAAGCACTATGGTATCAGCGCACATTCAACATTCCTTCGAACTGGGACAACAAAAATATACTGTTGCATTTCGGAGCTGTAGATTACCATGCAACGGTTTATGTCAACGGCATCAAAGCCACAGAGCACACAGGTGGCTTCACCGCTTTCTCGGCAGACATCACTCCTTATCTCAGAAAAGGAGAGAATGTATTGACAGTCAAAGTGCTGGACTCTACGGACGAGAAGATTCAGCCGGTAGGGAAACAACGCAGAAATCCCGGAGGTCCGGGAACAATCTGGTACACTTCTGTCAGCGGCATCTGGCAGACTGTATGGCTCGAACCGGTGAGTCCTCAATATATCTCCGACATTCGTACAACTCCAGATCTCGACAACAACCGTTTTATCATTGAGACCACCACCATCGGTACGACTCCTTCGACAGACCGCATTGAGGTGACACTTTCCCGCAATGGTCGTACCGTGGCTACAGCCAGTGCATCCGCTGGAATGCCTCTCATACTCAATGTAAAAAAGCCGGAACTGTGGACTCCGGACACTCCCAACCTCTATCATATCACCGCAACCCTCACTTCAAGGAAACAACAAACAGACAGAGTGGAAAGCTATACAGCCATGCGTAAAATCTCAATGGCTCAAAACCGCGAAGGCATCTGGAGACTGCAACTCAACAATGAGGATTTGTTTCATTTCGGTCCGCTTGACCAAGGATATTGGCCCGACGGACTTTACACGGCTCCTACTGACGAGGCATTGCTCTTTGATGTACAGAAGACAAAGGATTGGGGCTACAACATGATACGCAAACACATGAAAGTGGAACCTGCTCGCTGGTATTATTTTTGCGACAGCATAGGACTTCTCGTCTGGCAGGACATGCCGTCCATCGGACGCAGTGACGAATATTGGGAAGCAAACAGATGGTCAGGACAAAAACACGGAAGCCACTCAGCAGAAACAGAAGCGGCATTTAAGAATGAATGGGAAGAAATCATCAACCAGCACTATTCCAACCCGTCCATTGTCGTATGGACTCCGTTCAACGAGGCTTGGGGACAATTCAAGACTCCGGAGGTTGTCGAATATACGCGTCAATTGGATCCGACACGACTGATAAATTCTGCCAGCGGAGGCAATCACTACCATTGCGGCGACTTTATCGACCTTCATGACTATTCGCGTCCGCCTAAGCTGTATCTTCATGACACCACCCGCCCTGTCGTGCTTGGCGAATACGGAGGACTTGGATGCCACATAAAGAACCACAGATGGTTTGAAAGCGATGCCACCACTTATGTGAATTATCAAGATGCCAAGGAACTTACTGATTCTTATGTAAAACAAGGAGAGGCTGTACTGTCTTTAGCAAAAGGAACGGCTGACAAAGATGGAGTTAAGGTTGCATATTCAGCTGCTGTATATACTCAGACCACAGATGTGGAGACCGAGGTGAATGGACTTATGACTTACGACCGTAAAGTGATGAAAATGGATGAACAACGCATCCGCAGCATCAACCAAGCAATCTGCCACATACTTTCTTCCAAGAAATAGAACTGGAAATACCGGAACATATCGAAACACACCGGACTTAATCATAAAATAAAGCGTATCCCGAAATTCTCATTTTCTCTTGAATTTCGGGATACGCTTTAAAATATATGATGGAGAAATAAGAAAAGACTCACACCAGACTTACCACACTAAACTGCATAGTAAGTGCATCAAAAGTGAGCAGACGGTCGGTAAGCAAATCACCAACTCCAGAAAGATATTTCAATACTTCCGTTGCCTGTATTGTGCCAATAACTCCGGGCACAGTACCCAAAATGCCAACACGGCTGCTCAAATCTTCGTCTTGTGTATCAGGTTGCTGAGGAAAAATATCCCGATAGGTAGAAGTTCCCGGTACATGCGTCATCGTCATTCCGGAGAAACGAATCACACTCCCGTGTGAGAAAGGTTTTCCACAACGCACACAGACATCATTGACAAGATATTTTGAAGTGAAATTGTCCGTTGCATCCACTACAAAATCATAGTCACGCACAATCTCTTCTGCATTGCCGGCATCAAAAAACACTTCGTATGTATTCACTTTTATCTCCGGATTTACAGCAAGCATTCTTTTTTTTGCAGACAATACTTTTGATTCTCCGACTGATACGGTGTCATGAATAACTTGTCGGTGCAGATTACTTTCGTCAACAATATCCGCATCCACTATACCTATTGTACCGACTCCGGATGCAGCAAGATAAAGGGCAACAGGAGAACCGAGTCCTCCTGCACCGACAATCAGCACCTTGGACTTGCATATACGTTCCTGCCCTTCCTTCCCCATTTCAGAAAGAAGGATATGACGGCTATACCGAGACATAAATCCTTTGCAACACTCCGAAGAAGAAAGGTTCGGATTCATTTCTTTCTCACACATTGTCTCATCATCTATATGTTAGGAGAAAAATTCTTACCGTTCAAAGAAAAAGAAGAAGCCTCAAGGCTTGCATCCCAGTCTTTCCAAACAGGTTCGCGCCCTACTCGCCTAAGAGCAGCCTCTACTTCCACTGCCGTTCTGTCGTCACTGACAGCAAATTGCTCCAGCGATTGCGGATAGCAGCAATATCCTCCCGGTTCTGTTTTGCTTTCCGCACTCATCGTCGTCACACCAAGAGTCGCCATATTATCACGTATGGCAGCCGGCTCACGTGTAGAATATGAAATATCCACATCATGATCAAAGATACGCATGGCAAAAGTCACTTGCGCAAGTTCACGGTCGGTCATTATACAATTTGGTTGGAAACCGCCGTTTTCAGAAGGACGCATACGAGGAAAATTCACACTGTATTTCGTTTTCCAATAATGCTTCTGCAAATAGCGCAGATGGTAAGCCATCATGGTAATATCCGTCCGCCATTCTTTTTCAAGACCTATCAGTACTCCCATACCGATAGAATGCACACCGGCTTGTCCCATTCGGTCAAAACCATTCACCCGCCATTCAAATTTCGACTTCATTCCTCGCGGATGATAAATGTTATAGTTTTCTCTATGATAAGTTTCCTGAAAACATATCACACCGTTCATTCCGTGCCTTGTCAGCTCCGCATATTCTTCAGCACTGAGTGGCATCACTTCAATTTTAAGATTGCTGAAATAAGGTTTTGCAAGGTCAAGAGCCTTTGCCAAGTACGGTACACCCGCCTTGGCTGGATTCTCTCCGGTCACGATAAGCAGATTCTCAAACGGTGCAAGTTTTTTTATCGCTTCATATTCCTTTACAATCTCCTCTTCCGTAAGAATGGTACGAGGCATCGGATTGGAAATATGAAATCCGCAATAAACACACGAATTGGTACATGAATTGGTAATGTACAACGGAATAAACATCGACATGGTTTTACCAAAACGCTCCTCTGTATATTTACGGCTCAGACGAGCCATATTTTCAAGATAAGGAGCAGCTGCTGGAGAAATGAGAGCCATGAAATCATCAACGCTGCAACGTTCTTTTGAGAGTGCCCGACGCACATCTGCATCCGTTTTAGCATTAATGCGTTCTGTCGTCTCCTCCCATGATATTTTCAACAATTCATCAGAGAACATAATAAACTTTCAGATTGGACATTAATTCTAATAAAAATCACACATACTGCGCTTCAAAGTTTCAAAAAAGACAAAACTGAACGGTTAAGCAGCATCTTAACCCACCATGAAACATCTCTGAAAAATAAAAACTTAAAGCACAGGCATTTGCCAAGACTTAATCAAGAAGAAAGGCTGTCAGCGGTGAACTTGCCTCCGCAACCATTCCGTCACTCACAGCACCAAGTCCGGCTTCGTATGCCATACGTCCTGCCTCCACAGCCTGTTTAAAGGCAACAGCCATTGCAACAGGATCGCCGGCAACGGCAATAGCAGTATTGACAAGGCAGGCAGATGCTCCCATCTCCATAGCCTCAGCGGCATGACTCGGAGCACCGATTCCTGCATCCACGACAACCGGAACTCCGGACTGTTCTATAATTATCTGAAGAAAATCACGTGTACGCAACCCTTTATTTGAGCCAATAGGAGCACCAAGAGGCATCACCGCTGCTGCTCCGGCTTCTTCCAGACGTTTACAGAGAGTAGGGTCTGCTTGGCAATAAGGAAGTACATTAAAACCTAATTTGACAAGCTGTTCCGTAGCCTTCAATGTCTCTGTCGAATCAGGAAGAAGATAACGCGGATCAGGATGTATCTCAAGTTTCAACCAATTTGTGCCGAATGCTTCACGCGACATCTGCGCAGCGAACACAGCTTCTTCAGCATCACGAACCCCTGACGTATTAGGCAGCAAACAGATATCCGGCGACATAATATGCCCAAGCATATCATCCTGCTCGTCGTCAAGCTCTATACGCTTCATAGCCACTGTGACCATCTGTGTACCGGAAGCCTCAATGGCACGTTTCATGATTTCATTGGAAGAGAACTTGCCTGTTCCCATAAAAAGACGGGAAGTAAATTCACGACCCGCTATTTCAAGTGTCTGCATGATTAATTAAGAATTTTAAATTAAAAAATAAAGGAACCTCACTAATCTATATTTGATGAACAGATGAACTCAGCCTCCACAAGCTGCTTTTATTACCACAATCTGCAATCCTTCACGAAGAATATAATCGCTCCACTGTGTGCGAGGAATCATTTTGTTATCTACAGCCACGGCCACACCATTCTGCGGCAATGCCAACTGAACAATCAAATCTGTAAGTGTTGTTCCCTGTACGCTTACTTCTTTACCATTTACTTTTACATTCATAATATCACTTTTTTAGTTCATGAAAAGTACAAAGAAGCCCCGAATACGAGGGAAAATAAGGAAATACGCATAATGACGAATAAAGCCAATTCCTACGGCAGGACAAACTGCATCAGGTTCGAGGGTATAATCTCAGTCTGTTATCATAAAAGTATTCATACTCAGAGACAGCAGACACCCCTTTGTATCTTTACATCATTGCAAAGTTATGGATTTTATTGATATAATGTAACCTTATCACGTATAAATATTACAAAAAAGAAATCGGAATCGTACCAAACCATAAGAATATGGGTACGATTCCGATATTATTCTGACATTGATTGTCAACAAGACCTTACTGAAAAATCAGAGCTGGTCTTATAACTGTCGTTATTTCACCAAAGTCTTTGAAACCTTAACAGTTCCGTCGCTCATTATATTTTTCACAATGTTTATACCTTTCTGAGGCTGTGCCAACTGTACTCCATCCACTGTGAAATACTGGCGCGCAACGATTGTGGTCAAAGAAGAAGACTCTACAGAACCTATCGCAGTAGGAACTTCTTCCGATTCATAGAACAATGTGAAGTTATCAACCTTGAACCATCCTTGTCCGTTCCTTCCTCCTTCTTCAAAAGTAAGACCGTCTGGATTCACACCGTTTGTACGGAAACCTATCTTAGCAATACCGTCTTCGCCTACTCCGAACTTAACTGTCATCGGATGCAACAGGTCAGTAGTGCGGTCATTAGCCTCACAAGTATAACCGGCATAAGTAATATGCTTCAAATCTGCATCCGGATTCACTTCATCCATATATGCAGCATCCTTGGCATCATTCGGCATATTCAATTCATAAAGTTCCTCGTATGAGAACATCTGTATGTAGTCGTTGGCGAAGATACGTTGTGTAGTGATGTTATCGCCAGCCCAGTTGTTCTGAACCATAACATCAGCCGTAAGAATGTATGTTCCCGCAGGAAGACTTGTAAGAGTCTGTGAAAGCTCCACTTCGCGCATGTTGCTGCCCCAGATACCCCAAAGATTATCACCGTCTGTAGGCTGACGGTCAACCACAGTTCCGTCTTCCAGTTCTACACTAATAGCATCACCAGAGTTGATGCCGCACCATCCCCATCCGTATTTACCGTTGTCAGTGCTCTCTACACCATCAACATAAAGTGTCCATCCCTTAGGAGTATTGGCTGTTCCGCTTGTAGGAGAACCGCCTTGTGCAGACAAATCCTCAAAGCTCGGGTTAGCAATCAAGTCCGTAACGAAAATGCCGACAGCAACACCAGACAGCTTACATTCTTCAAATGCCTTATCAAGACGTGCTATAGCATCTTCAACTCCGGCTTCATCATATACACCTTCTTCCCAGTCAGTCTCTATGAACATGATAGCATCACTATAGGCATCCGCTCCGGCATAATGGTCATATTCTGCAAGGTTAGCAGCATGTACATCCAAAGCGTCTCTGAGTTTCTGATAAGCTTTTACAGAAGAACTTACCACAGCGAGTTCGTCCTTGAAGGTGAAGATTGCCGCATTGATTTCATCGACAGAAGTATTAGCATCAATTGTTCCATAAGCAGAAAGTTTCTCATGGAGTGCTTCTCTGACAGCAGTCTGCATCTGATAATCATATTCACCATATTCCTTGCACAATCCCAAATAATGATTGGCAACAGCCGCAGCATCCTCACCAACATATCCCTTGCTTGTGATGTGGAAGTTATCAATCTTGAACCAACCGTCACCACCATTATTGTTAGCTGTTGTACGCAAAGCGGCAGCGATGTCTCCGTTTGTACGGAAACCAAATGTCAAGGTACCGTCATACACATACGCACGAACAGACAACGGCTGAAGTTCTCTGTCTGTTACAGGCTCTGAAAGATTAGCAAAACTGTACGCTTCACTGTTGTCCAATCTGTTCAAATCATATTCGCCCTCTGATGCGAAATATACAGAGTTCAGGTTTCCGAAGATACGCTGAGTAGTTCGACGAGAACCTGAGCCGTTTGCACCGACCATCATACCTGCCGATACAACGTAAGTACCGTTCTCAAGTCCGGTAATAGTCTGTGAAATTTCTATTTCAGGTATGGACGAATTCCAAATACCAAACCCATAGTTTCCATCCTTGCCTTCACCTTCACAGTCGTCATTCACACCACACCATGCTGTAAATCCGTTAGCCTTTATTTCATCTTCTGTAGTGCAAAGATTACCTTTTATATAAAGATTCCATCCGGCAGGAGCATTACCGATTCCGGTAGTCATATTTCCATTCTGTGCAGAAAGGTCTTCAAAGCTCATGTTCTTGCCGAAGCTTGTAAAGTCACCAGTTCCAACAAGATAGTTCTTTTCAGCCTCTGTGATATTTTCAAGAGCACTGCCAAGTTCGTCTGCATTTACAGAAGAATTGAACACACTCTGAGCAGCAGAAACAGCATTTGCCAATGTCTCATTGCCAGTTGTATTAAGCGACTTAGCCTTCTCTATCTCTTCACAAAGTGAGATTTTTGCATTAAGCAGAGCATTTATAGCAGCAAGCCCTTCTTCATCCAAATTTTCGGATGCATAGATTGCAGCCACATTGTCAACAGCCGCCTTAAATCCATCCTCATATCCTTCTTTCGTCAGATAATTGTTCTCCACATTCTGAATGGCAGCATAAGCAGCAGCATAAACGATATAGCCGGCTACATCATCAGCTTTCACAAAAGCCCAGTTCAAAGATGTCTTGTCTGCCATGATGATATAAGTCTCGGTCTCGTCATACACCTCTGAGCCGTCTTCATCAAGCAATGGTCCTCCATAATAATCAGGATACCATCCGCCTCCATTGACAGGTTCAGAAACTACAAAATACTGTCCGCCGGCATTGAGGTGAAGATACAAATCAACACAATTATAGTTGTTGCCTTCACCGGCTTTCAACTTATAATAACCGTCATAATCACCGTTCTCCAAAGTCCATAGAGCTACATCTGAAGACTTGGCATTCAAATTGTCAGATCCGCCCGGAAGAGCCACATACGTATAAGTAGGCTCTGCACCCTCTTCTTCTGCTTCCTCAATGATAGCAAAAGACCATGTGCCATCTTCGTTCTGAATAGCGGTGAATTCATGCGAAGCATAATTGGAATCGTTAGGTCCGAGGAAATAGTATGCTCCGTCCCAGCCTGTACGAGACATGTATCCGTCAGGACGCGCATAATTAAAGAGGATATACTTCTCTCCATTGACCGGAGCCTGCGTTTTGAGCTTCGGACGCTCCACAGCACCTGCATGTAACGACGCAAGCAAAGCTGCACATACTACACACGCTTTAATGTAATGTTTTTTCATAAATTCATAATATTAAAAAGTAAAACAACCACTTTTGTCTCATCTATACTTTATACAAGAACAGCCATTCTCTAATATAAAGATTTCCATACAAATATACGAATAAAAAAACAGCACCTTTAAAAATTCAAATTATCGCCCCTAATTTTAACAACATTTAATTGGAATAGCCCTTTCCTTATCATACAATAAAGAAATAACCGGAACCTGCCGCAGCAAATTCCGGTCACATATTTAAATAAAGACGATTGCCCCTAAAGAAGCATTATCATTCCTTACATCAAATCATCAAGCGCACTACGAACCTCTCCGTTTGCAGCATTTGACTCACCGTTTTCCTTGCCATTGTCATGACGAGGCTCACGACGCTCCGGACGCTGACGACGCTCGTGTCCGCCGTTGTTATTGTTCTGGTTGTTCTGACGACGCTCACCGCGCTGACGTGGCTGACGCTCCACATATCCTTCCGGTTTGTCAATCAACACACGATGAGAAAGCTTGAACTTGCCAGTCTTAGGATCTATCTCCATAAGCTTGACATCAATTTCGTCGCCTTCCTTAATGCCAGCCTCTTCTACAGTCTCCAAACGCTTCCAGTCAATTTCTGAGATATGAAGAAGACCGTCCTTGCCCGGAAGGAACTCTACGAAACATCCATACGGCATCACGCTGCGCACAGTTCCATGATAGACCTCACCAATTTCCGGTATAGCTACGATAGCCTTTATCTTAGCCATAGCAGCAGCAATGGCATCGCTGTTAGGAGCTGAAATCTGTACTTTTCCTACACCGTCAACCTCATCAATAGTGATTGTAGTCTGTGTATCCTCCTGCATCTGCTGTATAATCTTTCCGCCCGGGCCTATTACAGCACCGATAAACTCTTTCGGAATGATAATCTGCTCGATACGAGGAACATGCGGTTTAAGTTCCGGACGCGGCTCGGAGATAGTCTTCATCATTTCTCCCATGATATGCTCACGTCCAGCCTTTGCCTGCATAAGAGCGCGCTCCAGAATTTCGTATGAAAGTCCGTCGCACATGATATCCATCTGAGTAGCAGTAAGTCCGTTCTTTGTACCGGTTGTCTTGAAGTCCATATCACCCAGATGGTCTTCATCACCGAGAATATCGGAAAGAACCGCATATTTGTCTTCACCTGGGTTCTTGATGAGTCCCATAGCGATACCGGCAACAGGGTTCTTGATAGGTACACCAGCATCCATAAGTGCAAGTGTTCCGGCACAAGTAGTAGCCATTGACGAAGAACCGTTAGATTCCAAAACGTCACTTACGACACGTACTGTATAAGGATAGTCCTCAGGAATCTGTCCCTTGATACCGCGCCATGCAAGATGGCCGTGACCAATCTCACGACGTCCTACACCACGCTGTGCCTTGGCTTCACCCGTAGAGAACGGAGGGAAGTTGTAGTGAAGAAGGAAACGCTGGTAATAACGCTCAAGCGCTCCGTCAACAAGTTTCTCATCGAGCTTGGTTCCGAGAGTACATGACGTGAGGGCCTGTGTTTCTCCACGAGTGAAGATGGCAGAGCCGTGAGGTCCCGGCAGCGGAGAAACTTCGCACCATATAGGACGAATCTCAGTAGTCTTTCTTCCGTCGAGACGTACACCCTCGTCAAGCACACAACGGCGCATAGCGTCACGCTCAACGTCATGGTAATATCTGTCGATAAGTGCATTCTTCTCTGCAATCTCTTCCTCGCTGAGGTCTGCATGGGCAGCCACGTATGCTTCCTTATATTCTTCACGGACAGCCTCAAATGCGTCGTTGCGAGCCTGCTTGTCCAAGCCCTGCTTAGTTATGTCATAGCATTTTGAGAAGCAAACTTTTGAAATATCCTCACGAAGTTCCTCATCGTTCACTTCATGGCAATATTCACGCTTCACATCAGTGCCAAGCTCTTTCATCAGTTCTTTCTGTATGCGGCACTGCGGCTTGATTGCATCGTGAGCAGCCTTGAGAGCCTCAAGCAAGTCATGTTCTGAGACTTCCTTCATTTCTCCCTCGACCATCATGATATTCTCTTCTGTAGCACCCACCATAAGATCCATGTCAGCCTCTTTAAGCTGTTCAAAAGTCGGGTTGATTACAAATTCCCCGTTTATACGTGCTACTCGAACTTCTGAGATAGGCCCTTCAAAAGGTATATCTGATGCTGCAAGTGCAGCAGAAGCTGCAAATCCGGCAAGTGCGTCAGGCATATCTACTCCGTCGGCAGAGAACAAGATCACATTTACATAAACCTCTGCATGATAATTAGAAGGGAACAGCGGACGGAGTGCGCGGTCAACAAGTCGGCAAGTGAGAATCTCTTCGTCGGAAGCCTTTCCTTCGCGCTTTGTAAACCCTCCGGGAAAACGTCCGGCAGCAGCATATTTCTCGCGGTATTCAACCTGAAGAGGCATGAAATCTGTTCCCGGTACTGCATCTTTAGCGGCACAAACAGTGGCCAAGAGCATAGTTTTGCCCATTGTGAGCATAACGGCTCCATCGGCTTGTTTTGCCAATTTTCCTGTTTCAATGCTGATTTCTCTTCCATCAGGCAATGAAACCTTTTTCGTAATTACGTTCATCGTTATTTTTATATTAAAACATCAAAATCTGTGCAAAGTTACGATTTTCCTATCATTAAGTCTGAAAATCAGCAGGAAATGTTGTTGCATTTTTATTTTTTTGTCAAATCAGACTTTTTGAAACGATTTTCAGGAGTCTGTATGAATCTATTTCGGACATACATTCCACACTATTATACCAGATAGATTAAAAGCCGTGTCAGAGACTCCATAACAAAAAATCTGAATATGGAAAAAACGAGGTTATCCATTTTTGACAAAAGTAGTACTATTTCCAACAAACGAATTACATTCTGTTCAATATATACATAATTAGCTACCTTTTTGATTTTATCAAATGTTAAAATTTCAAGCCCTCTGGAACGCTCCAAAATGAAGCGCATCGAACTTTTCTCGAAGAACGGGGATTCTACGCGCGTTTTTTGAAAGCTTTGGAAAATGTGAAATAGTGTTTCATTTCAGAGCGGTTCTTTTACATTTATTTATCCCCGACGAAGAGTATTTTTGAAAAAACTACTAAATTCTCAAATTTTCAGCGCACTGTTTTTTTCTTCACAGCGCACTGTAATTTTATTT
>JAGASY010000038.1 GCA_017621515.1 Bacteroidaceae bacterium | reverse complement strand
TTTTCACCAGAATGGCAAGTAAAATCGCCGCTATGACATTTATGCAATATGTGAATTTCATCAATCATCGTCCGATTGGGCAGATAAAATATTCACTAATCTAATTCAACCAACAGGTAGGATGTTTTTTTATTTTCAGTGCGCTGTCGTCAAATTTTCAGCGCACAGAAAATAAAATTGTAGCGCGCTATGGCTAAAAAAACAGTGCGCTGGAAATGTGACGACAGTGCGCTGGAATTTTGAAAACTTAGTAGTTTTTTCCCAAGAACTCTTTGCTGAGGATAAATAAATGTAAAAGAACCGTTCCAAAATGAAACACTATTTCACACCTGACTTCGTCAATGCGTCACCCCAATCAAGATTCGCTGTTAGAAAGTTCAAAAAGTGGCTTTACAGCAAGGTGCTTCTCTGTCAGGAAGAGAGTTTTTGTGAAGGTGGTATTATTTTCGGGTAACCTTACCCTTATAGTTGTAATAGTTTTAGCTGCATCAAGCACCTTGGCGACACTTATCCCAATCTTGTTGATGGCAATGAGCCGTTCCAGTTCCTTATATACTTTGTAGGCGATGAAGCAAATGCAGACATGTGCCTCTATCCTGCGTTCCGTAAAGTGGAACATCGGACGCATCTCCAGAGTCCCTTTTGAAAT
The DNA here is from genome assembly GCA_017621515.1 of Bacteroidaceae bacterium. GTDB lineage: Bacteria > Bacteroidota > Bacteroidia > Bacteroidales > Bacteroidaceae > RGIG8745. The sequence goes on along the minus strand of JAGASY010000038.1, from coordinate 43,149 downwards.
ACGGAATGCACGTTCCACAACCCAAAGTCCATGATACTCGGCAATGACACGCTCTGCGTCAAGATCTGTATTGGTAATGTACCCCTTGAACCCGTCCCATTTGCAGTCCTCCGCAATCTTCTCCTCGCTGATGGCGACTTCTATGTCCCTGCTGATTTCAAGAAACTTGTTGTAGCCACGCTTGTTCACCTGATTCTTAGTGATGCGTCCGCTTTTATATGCTTTTCTCAACCGGGCAATGCCATGGTCACGGTTGTAGGCATCCTTCTTCGCACGTTTGTCGGAATAGCAGACGATAAGTCTCTCTCCATTCTCACGCCTGTAGCTGTAGCAGGCTTTGTCAGCCTTCTCCAGTGAGAGAATCCATTGCCTCACGCCTGCACTCTCGCTCTTGATGCGGGCTCCAAGGATGTACTTGTAACCGGCCTCCTGCAGCAAAGAAATATTGTTCCTGCTCATCAAGCCGGAGTCTGCCACCACAATGAAGTCATCACCAAGTGTGAACCGCCGCTTGAAGTCGTCTATCATCGGGAGCATGGTGAAACCCTCGTACTGGCTTCCGTTGAACAGGGAGTATGAAAGTGGATAGCCGCCTTCTGATACAAGCAGACCGAGTACAACCTGTGACTCTGCCGTCTTGCCGTCCTTTGAAAAGCCCGGCTCACGCAGTACGTCCGTCTGTGCGGTCTCAAAGTAGAGTGTCGTCACATCGTAGAACATCAGTCCAATCTTGCCGCCGAACAGTTTACGGGTGTGCTCTACGCTGATCTGCTGCGCAAGTTCCATCTGGGTGTTGTAGAGCCTGTCCATGTAGCGGTAGATGTGGTTGAGGTCAACATCTTCATCGTAGTATGACTTCAGGTAATCCACTGTGGCAAGTTTGCTTCATGGTTGTGACACCCTTGCGATTACCAGATGACGCAGAATCTCATCAGGAATGCGGTCGAAACCGATACTGTCATAGACTTGATTGAGCAGAAGCTGGGTGCCGTTGATCAACACGCTGTCGATATTGCTGAGAAAACGCTCCGTCTCATCGACTTCCTTTCCCTTGCGGTCATCGAAATCAAGTTCTTGCTGGCCGTCATGGGCATGGAGCCATAACTGGGCTTTACGGAACAACTCATCGGCCTCTTCTTCCGACTTTGCCACTCCGAACTTCTTCACCTCGGTGAATTTCCCATGTGCTTTGCTCACAACTACAACGCTGATTGTACCTGAGCGATTGGTTTTCTTGCGTACAAACATGGTGTAAAGGTACGGATTATTTAGCTTGCGTCACCCAAAGTCACCCATTTGTTTTACATAACTCATTGATTTTCATTATGCGCTATGTGATGGCACATAAAAGTGATGAAGTCAGGAAATTCAAAGCAATTTCTAAACATCGAGAGGAACTCTAAACTTCTGATACTTCACAGGCACACATATCTGCCGGAAATAATTCAGCGGCTGCATACACGAAATGAGTGTATGCAGCCGCTGCTCTGTTGCTATCTGTTCACTTTGTTTTTCCGTTATGGAATGAGCAATGAGGAATCGCCATAGCTCAAGAAACGGAAATCGTGGGACAGGGCATAGTCGTAAATTTTTTTCCAGTCGCCATTCACAAAAGCAGAAACCAGCAGGAGCAGTGTGCTTTGAGGCTGATGGAAGTTCGTCACCATACGCTTGACAATATGATAGTGGTATCCGGGTGCGATGATTATTTGTGTGTTCGTATGAAGTGCCGTAAGATGATTCCTGTCAAGATAGTCCACAATGTTCTGCAAAGCTTCCATTACGGAAAGCGCACTGCCACCTTGTGCTGCCACAGATTCGGCATATTCATACGGCATCCATTGGTTGACACTCAACTCTTCTTCGGAGGCATCCGGACAGGAAGCCAGTTTGACACCTATATAATAGAGACTCTCCAGCGTTCTCACAGATGTGGTGCCCACAGCAATAGCCTCGCCACCATGCGCAATGAGCTTCTCCAACGTCTGCCGTTTTACCACGATATATTCCGAGTGCATTTCATGTCCGGCTATTTCCTCACTCTTTACAGGTTTGAAAGTGCCGGCACCGACATGGAGGGTCAGTTCTTCTCGCTCAATTCCGGCATCGTCAAGTGCAGAAAGTACACGTTTTGTAAAATGCAATCCAGCTGTAGGAGCTGCCACCGAACCTTTCACTTTGGAATATACCGTCTGGTATGTGCTTTTGTCACTTTCCTGTGTTTCCCGATTAAGATACGGAGGAATTGGAAGTTCACCGACAGCCTCCAGAATATCGGCAAATGAAACGGTGTTGTCATTCCATGCGAACTCTACTACGTGGTTTGTTCCGTCTTGTCCTGCATGCAAGTGCACGGAGGCATCGTCAGTAATCCTGCTTGCTGTGAACTCCACCGTTTTTCCACCGATATTTACAGATTTGGAAAGCACATTGTCTTCTTTCCAACGCTTCAGGTTTCCGATCATGCAGACCCAACGGCATATTCCTGTTGAGGCAAAATTGAGCTGATAGTCATTCGGCATCAACGGTTCAAGACAGAAGACCTCAATCAACGCACCGGTATCTTTACGAAAACGGAGGCGCGCCTGTATCACTTTGGTGTTGTTGAACACCATCAATGCACCTTTGGGGAGATAATTGGGCAGCGAAGTGAATTTGTCTTCTGTAACCTCTCCTCTATTATATACAAGCAGTTTGCTGCTGTCGCGTTCCGGCAAAGGGAACTTGGCTATCCGCTCGTCTGGAAGCGGATAGTTATAGTCGCTGATTCTTATGTGTTTTGTGTCCAATTTTCTTCTATATTTCAAGATTCCGGGTGTCAGAACCCTCTGAGATATTTATATTTCCTCTACAATGACAGACAAATCCTTGCGTGTCTTCGGTGTCTGCGGACAATCCGGTGAGATATGTCCGATAGGTATAATTGCCACAGCCTCAAAGCCGTCCGGCTGCGGGAATAGTTCGGCAAGAAGCTGAGGGTTGTAATTACAAACCCAGCAAGTCCCCAGTCCGCAATCCGTGGCAGCGAGACACAGATGTTCCACGGCAATGGCGACATCTATGTCCCCATGAGGTTTGCTGTCAAACTTGCGAACCCACTCTTCGTTCTTGTTTTTGAATGCAATGACATATACTGGAGCGGTCTTAAACCAATCGCGGTCATAGCAACGCTGCAATTTTTCTTTTGCTTCTTCACTTTTTACAACTACGAACTTCCAAGGCTGACGATTGACAGCAGACGGCGCCGCCTGCAAACTTTCGAGTATGTATGTCATATCTTCGTCCGAAACCAGTTCGTCAGTGTATTTTCTTGCAGAGAATCGTGCAAGACAGATTTCCATAAAATTCATATTACCTTACTATTTTTTATTATTGATTAATAGGAATATAACAACAGGTGAGCCGATTTGTTCGGCACAGACAAACCTGTATAATCATACTCCACTAAAACAAAGCAAACTAACTGTCACTATAGTATAAACTTGACTTCCTTGAACTCAAATCTCAGCGTTATTCCGTCATGCTTCCTCAGCACAAGATGTCCGGAAGGTTCAATGTCAGCAATTTCCGCTTCAAATGAATGGTTGCAGTCCTGATAAAGGTGAAAGCCTTCGCGCCGGTAAAGATTGTGCATGTAAAGTTCTGTCACTCCGGCTTCTTTTCCTTCTTTTATATCCGTATAGAAAGAGAGGAAACGCGTCACAATCTTATCCAATATTTCTTCTCTGTCATATTCCTTTCCGGTAATATTCTTCAAAGACACAGGATTTGGAGCGTCACTAAGAAACTTCTCCTGATTGATGTTCACTCCGCTTCCAATGATACAATTGCCGATACATCTTCCCACAAGGTCACACTCAATCAAAGTTCCGCTGATTTTCTTGTCTTTCCAATACACATCATTTGGCCATTTGACAGTGAAGTCATCTGCAAACTCCGCCAATGTTTGTTGTATGCTCAAGGCAATCGCTTTCGAAAGAATAAACTGACGGGCAGGAGACACAAAGTGCGGATGACAAAGGATGGAAAACGTCAGGTTCTTGCCCTTCTCCGTTTCCCACGAGTTGCCTTTTTGTCCACGTCCAGCAGTCTGTTCATCAGAATCAACAAGCCACATTTCCGGCAAAATAGTCCCGAAATCAAGTTGTTCTCGTATATAGCTGTTTGTGGAAGTCACTGTATCAAGATGGATTCTTTTCATCATATCTACATTCATATCATGTCATGTCATGTCAAAGCAAAATATGACTTACAATCTCACTGATTTAATCGTTGACCAAGAATTTGCCTTCCTTGGTCATTCCTTCCGTTGATATGTACATTTGCGTACAGCTTGAGTTGTTATAGAACTCAATGATTGCCGTTCCCTGCTCGTTTGTCTTCACGTCCGGTTCCCAATAAAGAGTTCGTCTGAAATCCTCCATAGCAGGCAACAGGGAGTAGTCTTCCATTTCGAATGTGGAAGGGACATTATATCCTTGGAAATGGGTACGTCTCAATCCCTTTTGACTGGAAGAAAAATATTTCGGGTGGGTATATAGGTACATGGTTACAGCATTGCCATCCTGCAATTCCGGAGCATGAAGCACTGAAATTGAGGCGCGGGGATCTTCCGAGATATAGATGGACTTCACTTCATCAAGAAAAGTAGGGATAGCGGCCACAGTACCTTCCATCACTCTGAAATTTTCATATCCGCCACCGCCCATCTGCTCTCTTAATCGGAATCCTTTGCAGTTTGTTATACCGGCATAAGCGTTATCTACAATCCAAATCAAGGGACGATTCTTGTAAGAATATCCGTCTTTATACAGATTAGGACTGCTACCGGTGTTTGTCACCATGAAATCATGTTCTACTTTTCCTTCATCCATAGGAGGGTCTTTTGCCGGGTCTGACTGAAAGAACGGATCATTTGGAAGCTCATTGGCGAAGAACTCGTTTTTCGAGGCGAGCCATTCGTATATTTCCATCGTCTTTTCTCCTTCATCAGCAATGGAATCCGCTACTTCATCGCAATTGTAATATATCGATGCATGGTATGCACCGCTACGTTCATTATACCAGCGTACATTCAAATCGTTTGTGAAATACCGTCCTTTTATTTTTACAGTCGGCAAGATATGGTTCTTTTTAGTGATAGACACGTATTCCTCTTCTTCACTGTCGTTTGATACTTTTCTCTTCTTCGCAAAAAGATTAGGCACATTCGCCGGCAACATATCTGTTTCTTGAATAGAGATATTTCGCTTGACAGGAGAAAACCTGCGGTCGATACCGATTCTATAGTTTATGTCTTCTCCATCTTTCTGTGTCTTTATCTGAAGATTCCATTCACCGGAAACATTCGGAAGTTCAAAAGCGTAATAACCCAGACTGTCTGTGACAGAACTTCCCTTCAAAACTTCTCCGTGCTTGTTATACAGAAAAGCGCGAAGCTCCACATTGTCGATAGTATGCTTTTTCTTCACCGGAGTAAGTTTTCCGGATAAGTAGAGTTTGTCTTCAATAAGCTGTATTCTGCCGTCAAATCCCTTCTTTCCCGCCTGAAGCCGCCAATCATATCTGCGCCATCCTTGAACCATCATCAGCATATCGGCGGCACGACGGTGCTCCATATCATCAGACTCAAAATAATAATCAGGATTATCTATATATCCCTTCACCTCGGAAGAGAGCAACATCCAAGTCAAGGCATTTCCCACTTTTCCATTCGTCATAGTAGCAACGTCCATTGCGGAAAAGGACAAAGATGCTTCCGGTGCTGTTTCAAGCTTTATTCTGACTTTGCCGCACGGGGCAGGGCTTTCTGTCAATGCCGTCACGCATATACTGTCTGCATCTGATTTCGGAGGACAAATAAAGAATAGACGTTCTGCCAGAATACGTCCGTCACTGTCAAACACAGTAAACTGGTTCACTCCTGCTGGAACAGTTCTCCTTGGGAATGTCCTTACCAAATGGTTCGAGGCTGTAAGCGTATCGCATCTGACAATGTTGCCATTGTGCATCAGCGTATATCCGAGAAGTTTTCCGCAAATGCCGGCTGATGCAGAAATATTAGCAGAAAGTTCGTCTTCCTGTTCCATGTCCATCCGGAGCACGCACCCTTCTTTGGTGGCTTCCGGTAAAGTGAAATTATATTTCTTTCCTTTGGCATCGGACATAACAAGTGTGCATGTACTACCATCAGACAAAATACTAAATTGTCCGCGTCCGGTACTGTCGGAAGTCACTGTCGCACGTTCTGTACCGGCGGCATCAATCACTTTCCCGGAAGCGGCAACAAGTCTTCCCTCTGCATCGGACACAGTAAATGCCACACGGCTCTTCAGTCCCTGCACTAAGTTTCCTCCTTCCGGGAAGAATTTCACATTCAACTTTTCTGCTTTTTCCGCGTTCTTCTCTCTAACACTCGGCAGACGTTGGCTGTAGCTTACTTGGTCTATAACCATATTCGAGTAGTCGCCTTCCGTCTCCGGTTTGCGGAATACAGGAAAGACACGTGAGAATATGCCGTTTCCTCCCCAATTCGTCATATAGCGAGTATATGCACGAACTTCATAAAAACCTGTGCCAAAAACTTTATCAAGCTGTATGTCACCTTTTGCTGTACCATTCTCGATATGCAGTTTCTTCGTCACAACCACATCACCGCTCGGATTAACCAGTTCTACATACAATACCGAACTAATGTCCGTCGGCTTACCGTTATCAGCACGCACTACGTATGCCTTGAACCATATTTTCTCACCTTTGAAGTATCCTGTATTGTCAAAATGCAGATACACTTTCTCTTGTGGAGTACCGGCATTGAACAGCATGGCATGTTTTATATATGTCAGTACGCTTGTCATTTCGTCCTGTGGGACGGTTCCCTTGTCTCCTGTCTGTGCCAAAGTCATAAATGCGACAAGATACAAAGAGAGAACTGAAATAATTCTTTTCATATTGCTTAAATATATTCAAATACAAATTTATGCTAATTTAAAGTTCATTCTCGCAGATTATATACTTGTTTTTTTCTCCTCAGAATGTGAGCGCAAAGCCTGCAAGGAAGTTTGTTCCGAGAGCACTGTATCCCCAGAAATTCTCGTAGTCTTCATTCAACAGATTGTCTCCCTTGACAAATAAAGACAGCCCAGACTTGAATGTGTAGGACAAATCAGTACAGAGATTACTTGTTGACGGACGTTTGTAGCTGTTTGTCGTATCCGGTTTCTTGAATGTCTGCAACTTATAGCCCACTCCAATCTGAAATTCCGGAACAATCTTCACTGATGCCTTCCAATCCAAATCTACAATAGGTCTCCAACAAACATCTGTCTTTCCTTCTGAATAAGGCGACTCCACAGATTCCCAACTGTTCAGACGATTCTTAAGATTGACAGATACGATATCCTTATAGTCATAACGCGCATCAATATTCAGTCGCAAACGGTTGCCGTCTGCGGCAAACAACTGACAAATATGTTTTCTATCCTTATAGAATAAAGAGCCGCTTACAAGTTCCGCGCGGTCTTTGGATATATCATAGCCTGCATATATGTCAGCCTGCAACCCTTTTGCCAGTTCAAAACGCACTCCGGCTGTAGCACTCAGCATATCAAACTGGTTCGGCAATTGCAATGGTATGCCCGCATCCATAACTGACGCATCAAGGAATCCCCAATAAGGATTCATCAATGAGAAATGTCGGAAATCATTATATACCTCACCGCCTGTAGCCTCTGCATACACATCTATCTGCTTATTGATACGGTAATTCAACCTCACATCCGGAGCTATGCGGAATTTGCTTTGCACACCGGAAGTTCCGCACAACAGCAGTCCTATGTGCAAATCCAAGTCTTCACTGCGCATATCAAAGCCGGGAGACAAATGAAAAGAAGTATTGTTCTTAAACTCTCCACCGTTCAACGACATAAAATCATTATACTTCATGTCGTATATAGCTGTACGCAATGTCATATCCAAGCCAATCTTCCGATCTGCATCTATTTCATATCCGAGATTGACATTGCCGGAAAAGATACCTTCGTTGCACTTATCATCAAGCGAAGTAGCATATTTCTGTTTGAAAAATTGGTATGCCAGTTTACCTCCCACGCTGAATTTGTCAAAAGCGTATGGTGTTACTCTGACAGATAAATCGCCTATCGTATTGTGTTGCTTATCGCAAGCAAGTCCTTCTCCACCCGGAAAATCTAAAAGAAAATCCTGATGGTAATTAAAAACCTGACTTTCAAATGCGGCATCGACCATTATAGAGGACATGGATGACAATTTATGTTCATACCCGACAGAAGCACGAGTAGAATAGAAACGGCTCTTCCACTTCTCGCCCCAATCGTCTTCCTTACATACCTTCCCGTTATGTCCGTCCAAACTTATATCCACATTCAACAAATCATCGCTTGTGAACTCCATGCCATACGCACCACGCGCTGATACATTCCCCGCATTGCCTCCGCCAAGAGAAACAAATCTCTTCTTGGCGCCTTTTATAGCCGCATCGCTTTGAGCAGCCCAGACAGGCTGGAACATATATGCGTGGACAGGCAATGAGTTCTTGGCATACTCCACATCATAATGCTTTACAGGAGCCTCCGATGCCTCCGGTGTCACATTGATTTTATTGGCATCTTTCACAACCGGTATATAAGAGTTCTCCACATCTACCACATTGTCCATCTGTGCTGCAGCATCCGTACAGGCAAGCACCAATGCCGCTATTGAAATTATATATCTCATCTTCATGAATCTAAGAATTAAAAATTTAGAATGCAGAATGACCTACTTCAGTCTCTCTTCCACCATCTTGTTGATTTCCTCATTCTCCGAATAGTTGCTCTTCAAAGACAACAGATATTCACGTGCTTCCACACTCCTGTCTGTCTTCATATATACATCGGCAAGGAGAATAAATCCGCGTGCCAGCCAATAGGCATGAGGTGTTCCAGAGTCTATGAAATTGAGCAATACAGTCTCCGCAGATTGATATTGCTCTGTCTCAAATGCGTACTCCGCCAAACATATAACCGCCTGTGCACCATACACAGTCCTCGTGTCGGTAGCCAACACTCGCCAGTCTGCCACAGCCGCCTCTGTTTCACCCTGAGCAACCAGACTCTCTGCACGATAGAGCCGTGCCTCCGCTGCAACATCAGCCGACACTCTACTTCCGTCCTGCAACAGGATGTCCGCCGCCGCAATTGTAGCATGATAGTCCTTGCCCATATAAGCAGTACGCAACTCACCAATCATTGCGGTCATACGCATATTTTCCTCCTGAGTTTGTTCGCGCAATTGCTTATAATAGGTATAGGCCTGTTTGTAATTGTTCGCACTCATAGCCCGTATAGCCGTTTCGAGCACCATATTATCAAGTTCCTCTGCAGAAAGTTTATTGCCAGCCTGTTCCGCCAGAGCCGCATATTCATTCACACGTCCCAGACCGGTGAAGATATCTTTCAGATTGGCTAGAGCTGTCTGCGACTCTTCTGTATTCGGATACAGATTTATCACAGATTTATATGCCGCCACAGCGTCTTCCGTTCTGCCCATCTCATAATAGAGCATACCAAGTTCGTTGCCGGCTTTGCGCGAAGCCGCACTCTGCGGATAGCGTACAAGCAAAGCATTGAACGTGTTCATAGCTGTCTGCTTGTCTCCTCCCTGCACATACGCACGTCCTTTCTCAAACATGGCATCAGCCGCATACTGCGAACTTCCATATCTGTCTTCTATCTGTGCAAGAAGATTCACCTTACTGCTGTAGTCACCTCGCAAGCCACAAATAAACGACTGCTGCAAAAGCGAATAATCTCCCTGAGTTGCATCCGTGTCAAGCGACATCTGATAAGCTGCATAGGCATCATCGTATCTGCGCTCTGCAAACAAACAGTCGCCTATTCTATTATATGTATCAGCCTTTATCACCTTATGCGTATTTCCGCCCGCTAATGTCTGCATACGACTGACATCGACCTTTTCGAACCACCGTAATGCTTCACCATAATTCTTTCTTTTGAAATAAGCATATCCAAGAGCGTAGGTTGCCATGACCGCATTCTCCGGCATCACCTTCGCCGATGAAACGTACTTCTTCAGATATGTTACAGCTGTCGCATATTCTCCAAGTCTGTATTCCGACTCTCCTCTCCAATAATAAGTTTCTATTAATGTCGGCACATCACTGCCTATCTCTTCCGAGCGTCCAAGGTAAGTACATGCCTCACCGAAATTGCCTTCCATGAAATATTGCTTTCCAAGATTAAACAGCACTTTCTGCTTTGCAGCCAGGATGTCTCTCCCCGGATTCTTTATCTTATTGATGGACACAAGAGCCGCATTGTAATTCTTTGTGGTGAAATAAACCTCCGTAAGATGTTTCGCCACACTTCCTGTATATTTTGAGTTCGGAAAACTGTTGAGGAAGCGTTCCAATACATTCACGGACTCTCCGAATCCCATGGTTCCTCCGTCATGCAGACACAACGCATAATTATACAAAGCTTCCTCCTGCACATTTCGGTCAAAAGCCATTTCCGATGCTTGCTGGAAAGCCATCTGCGCCTGCTTCTTGTTCGCCACATTCAAATAACTTATTCCGGCATGAAGCCAAGCATTCTGCGCCATTTCATCACGCGAAGTACCGGCACATTCCGAAAGCGCATTCGCCGCCTGTGCGTATGCTTCCGTATTGAAGAAACTCATTCCGAGCTTATATAGTGCGGTACGCTTCGGATGCTCCGTTTCGTCTCGGTATGTAGTCAGCTTCTCGATAGCACCATAATAATCTCCCATGCCGTAAAGCGACTCACCCTCAATGCGGTCTGCTTCAACCGACAGCTCCGTGTTTCCATACGTTCTCTTGTAAACTCTTATTGCCGTAAGAGCTTCTTCCGACTTCCCCGTCTGCAACAGACAGTCGGCAAGATAGACTGGTGCCTTGCGCTTGTAATCGCGGCTGTCAGCTACAGCCGTGAAGCCCGGGACAGCCTCCGAATAATTTCCCACCGCATAATTTACATACGCAGTATAATAGGTCACATCTGTCCCATGCAGTCCGCTTCCTTGGAGAGCCGTAAGCAGCAAGCGGGCATCCTGTATCCTCCCTGTGTTGATATAGGCAATGGCCTCATAGAGTACAGCCTCTTCACGTTCTTTCTCTGACACACAAGGAATATCCCCTTCGTTTATCTGCTGCGACAAAGCCGCATAGACAGCCAATGCCTGTGCATACCGCCCCTCTCTCACAAGCAGATTGGCATACAACAGTTCGAGTCTCTCTCTTTCCGGAGATTTCCTGTTTGCAGCAAGCCAGCGGCTGATGGCATCGCTGGTGCCGGATGTGTTCAGATAGTAGTCGCATATATTGGCAATGGCTTCTGCCTCACTACAATCAAAGGCAGAAGCATCCGCACAGACCGATACCCACTTCTCATTGACGAAAGCCGCCCTTCCGTTCAGCTTTCCGGATGATATGGCTTCCAGATATTTCCCTATCGTCTGTCGTGCGGCATAATAATGCCCTTCATCACACAATCTGCGCCCCTCTTCAAGTTGCAGACGCAGCTCCGTTTCCGGAGTGTATCGTTGCGCAACAGATGTCAGCGGAAGTATTCCGAGCATCATTGCCGCTACAAATTTCATTTTCTTCATTGAACGATATATGTTTTTAGTCGCCATGCTGCCGGACACCTTGCTTCCGTTGCATGGCAGGAACTCGCATTGTTCCTATAACTTTAAAAATTTCCTCACTCCTTCCCTGATGGAATCAAGCCCGAAGTCTTCGGGTGCAATTTCCTCCGGATTAACCCACCAACATGCCGCCATGTCGTCATGCGCCTCTATCAGCACGGACGAATGGATGTGAACCTGAAAGAACATGTCTGTAGTGTGAACAAGCAGCCCGGAATAAAAATAGGTATTGGGCAGGCTGAACAGATAGGTCATGTCGCCCACTTCAAGCCCTATTTCCTCTTTTATCTCACGTCTCATGGCATCTTCCGCCCCTTCACCGCAATCGGCAAATCCCCCGATAAGGTCAAGCGTACCTTTGGCAGGTTCTTCCCCTCTCCGCCCGACAAGCATTTCGCCTTTTTCGTTGACAATGATAGCAACAACAGCCGCAGCAGAATTAAAATAATAGGTGAATCCGCAATCGGCACAGCGTTTAGACTTGAAGTCATGTTCTTCAAATCTCGGTGAGCCGCAGACCGGACAATATCTGAATTTGTCAAGATAATGCATTTGCTTTTTTAATTTAGATTTTTAGCAGCTTTTATATAGTCTCTTGAATATATAGTATTAAAGAATATTTGAAAAACTTTAGCAACAACCTGACAACTGGACGATTCTCAATGCTTTGCTATATTTGTTGTCAAATAATCTCTGTGCAAAAGTAGCCAAAATCCTCAATCTGGCAAAGGGGTTGATTACTTTTATATTATCAGCATTTTACCTTTGTCTCTGCAACAACCACACACTGCGGCAACCGGAAGCATATAGAGAGGAGGGGGAATCCCTATCATGTTTAGGGAGAATACAAAAGCACTTTAGGATTTATCCTTTGCCGGAACGAACACAAACCCCTAATTTTGCATTATGAAAAAAGCACGGCAGAAGCCACACAAAGTCCCGATGCCATGCCACAGACCGAGAGAACAGAAATATAAGTCAAACCCCTAAAACGACAGCAATCATGAAAGCAACCAGAACAATATTGGCATCAATTATGCTATTCATCTGTAGCACAGTGGCAAACGCACAACCGATGAGCTATTATGCAATGAGAGACAATGCACGCTTCCTCACAGACCGCATGGCTTACACACTGGGGATAACTTCAGCCCTCATCATTGATGACTTGTACCGCATCAATTACGACTATATTTGCGGAGTCAACGATTATCTCGATGATGTCGCACGAGGATACAGATACAACGACTATATGGCAGTCATGTACGAACGCGACCGTGCCCTGCGAGTGCTTCTCGGAGCAAACATTTGGGCAAGACTCATCACATACGACTACTTCCACCGCCCTATCATATTCGCCAACAGAGGATGGAGATTCGGCATATATGCATACGACTCACACCGAAACCACTTCTATTGCAAGAAGCCACGACACTACAAGGACTACAGGGGCGGACACTTCTTTGCAGGAATGCGTCCGTCAAGCCCGCCACCGCCACATAGGATGCCTCCTTCTCACAGTCGCCCGGCATTCCATTACGGCAACAAAGACCACAACCGTCCGGGCAATGTGACGAAACCACGTCCGGAAGACAGGAACCGGGGAAAAGTCAATCCGGGAACGCGAAATAAGGAACACAACGGAAAAGACGTCAGACAGCCGGCAAGAGGTAATGACAACAGAGGCAGAAGTAGCAGCAACATGCGCAGCAGTTCAAGGTCTGCTTCTCACAACGTGAATGAATCGCGCTCCTCATCTTCCAGAAGTCAAGGGAGCAGAAGCGACAACACAGTTCGGACAAGTGGAGGAAGAAGATAAGTTTACTCTCTGTTTTACTATCATATATTTTTTAATGTACACTTAATTTATTGATTCCAAGCAGTCATTTTTCGTGAGAAAGATGACTGCTATTTTTTGTTTAAAACATAGCAAAACCGACTTTTTCAATTTGACAAAATGATATTTTCACCCAAAATGAAAATTTAACACTTGGAGCGATTTTTTATCAGTGGTAAAGAGACAAAAATTTTGGTTTAGAGATAATCGCTTGGTAATCAATAATATATAAATTTGCAAAAAATGCTCTGAAAAACATGCCGGACGCAAAATTTCGAGAATTTTGAATATTTTGATAATATACTGATTATTAATATGTTGCAACTAAATTCACTACCATTACCTTCAAACTTCACTTGAAAATTACTTACTTTTCAGTTTTTGCTCAGACACTTTTTTCAAGCAGCAAATTATACACTTCTTAACATTCCTACTGAAGCATACTATCTTTTTCTCCGCTTCCCAGTACTCTTTTAAAAATCTACGCTGAAAATTTCTCCAAACTACTAAGTTTTTAAAATTGTAGCGCACTGCAAATAAAATTACAGTGCGCTGAAAATGTGACGACAGTGCGCTGGAAATTTGGAAACTTAGTACTTTTTTCCAAAAGCCTCTTCACCGAGAATAAACAAATGTAAAAGAAGCATACAAAAACGAAACACTATTTCACACTTTCCAGAGACTTCACGAAATGCGCACAGAATCTCCAATCTGCGAGGAAAGTCCGTCGCGCTTCATTTTGAAGCGTTCCAGAGGACCTGAATTTTTAACATTTGGCGAAATCAAAAAGATAGTATGAAAACGTATAATCGACAATTTGCAATCTAAAATATTTGATTCGATAACATTTTGTCAAAACCGGATTCTTTCCCCAAAAACGATGTCAAAAAATTTTTTATGGAGCCTCATTTTCTCACTTTTCGCAATGGCAAAATCGCTGTTTCTACAATGCCCCGGGCTTGAATACATATATGAAAGGTCTCTGTCCGCATATCTGCAATTCTGTTAAAAAGTATTATGTATAATTTTATTTTACACACCGGATCAATACAAAAAAGAGTAGAGTGTAAAGTATTTGTAAACAAATTAACACGTTCATAATCTTTTTATTACGTCAATTAAGTAAAAACACTCGTGAGCCCATGTTTTTATAGTTTTTTTACATATTTATTTTTGTATTTTAATACAGGTTCAAATATATTTGCACATTGAAATGTGTAATTATATAGATTTTATGAAAAAAAATGGCAAAACATTGCTTGGATTGGCAATGTTGTTGAGTCCGGTACTTGCTCATGCACAGTCAGACTCAAAAGGGAACAAGCACTTCTACCCTTATAATTATGTGCAAATACAAGGCGGAGCGTCTCTTCAGACCTCTCCCGGTAATCGTTCAGATCTTATCTCTCCTGCTTTCGGACTCAGTATAGGACGTAACTTCAGCTCAGTTGTGGGTGCACGTCTGAATTTTCAGGGGCTGGATGCAAAAGTGTATTTCGGAGGAAACTATGAAACATTCAAATATTTGAATACAGACATAGACCTGTTGATCAACCTCTGTAATTTGTTCTCCAAGAATAACAACCACAAAATGAATGTATATGTTCTGGGAGGTATAGGCCTCAATTATTCATGGGACAAGGACGGAATAACAAGCGCATACCATTACAATAGCTCGTATGACGACTTAATCAGTCACAACTTCCGTGTAGGAGCCATTGCTGAGTACAAGATTGCCAAGCCGTTCAGCGTTTCGCTTGAAGTGGCTCTTGACAATGTCAGCGACAAGTTCAACATCAGGACAAACAACGAAGACGATTGGATGGGTACGCTTAAACTCGGACTCGCTTATAATTTCGGCTATTCCAAAAAACCGGATTACGTAGAACCGGAAGAGACAAAACCGATGTCTCTCTATGATCAGATGCAAGCCGGAGTGCGTAACCGCATCAGTACTTGGATGAAGCGTCTGAAGGGTGAATCTAAGGAGGACTACCTGCTCCGTACTGGGGATGACAAGCTCGCTTCGCTCCGTCTGCAATATGAAAAAGAAATCTCCACAGACATGGCAGGCAACAAGATAGGCGAGTCTATGGTGTCTCTCGGAAAATATCACTCAGGAAAGGAACTTCTTTCCGTAGATTTCAGCACAATGCCTTCCATCGTACTGAATGTGCCACGAAATGAAGTAGGGGCATTCAAGAGTGCAGACGACATGACATTCAAGAATACTGTATATGGACTGAACAAAGACGACAGGTTTGAGGTGTTATATACGGAGGTTCTCAATGGCAACAACTCAAAGACATACGTATATAACAATCTTGAACGTAAGAACGCAAACCTTCTTACTTCTGACGGCTATCTCCCTCTTGACGTAGCAAGACAGTCGATTGCCAACGACGTAAAGTTACAGCAGATTACGACCAATGCAGTGCAGGAAGCTAAAGACCAGAATATCTTGACTGATAATACGGTTATCTCCGTATCTACAGCTGTCGTACCGGACAAGGATGCCACAGGAAAAGACATTCTGGACTACAAGGTCAGCTACAAATATTCTGTGAAGGATGATTTTAGTGTCTCTGATGACTTTGCACCGGGTAAATATGATGCAAGCGAATCTAAGGCTTCCGTGGCTATGCTCAACATCATAAAGAAAGCTTTCGAAAGCGATTTCGCACAATATATAAAGGAAGGCAAAGCCTGTCGCATATCTTTCACAGGTACGGCAGATGGCATGCCTATCAACGGTGTGATAAAGTATAACGGAAAATACGGAGATATAAAGAACAGACAAGTGAACGTAGGAGGCAACAAGAAGTCAATCTCCGTAACAAAGCAAGGTGGAATTACAGATAACGAACAGTTGTCTCTGGTTCGTGCAACAAGCGTGAGAGAATACATCTACACGAATGTGAAGGGACTCAGCAACATGAAGACAACAGACGAATACAACATCGAGGTGTCTCCACAGGTAGGTTCACAACACCGCCGTGTAATGGTAGATTTCCTCTTCTATGATGCATTCTGATAATGTTAAACCATTTTAATTATACCTGTCGTCCTCTTTCGGGAGAAAGGGGACGATGGGTCTCTCCTTTCTATCAGGGGATTATTTGTGTTATAAAAACGACCTCGGTAAAACCGGGTTGCAAGGTGAACGGCTTTTAGTTACAGAATTTCCGGAAACAATTGCATCAAATGTATTCGAAAGCCTGTATCTAAATGCCCGGAAACCTTGAAAAAGCTACACTTGAAGAATCAAGTTTCATTTTTATTTATTTTCAAATACCGAAGTTCATAAGTAAAATTAACAAGAAGACAAAATGAAACGGACTATTTTTATATCAATTCTGAGTATTGTCTCTATGGGGATTTCTGCACAGAATCTTGTAACAGCCGACATGAAATCCACACAGGAAAACATGACAGAAGAAAGAATATCCGACATATCTCCGGAAGACTCTGTGTATGTGCATGCAGAAGAACTGTTCCAGCGCTTCTTTACTATGTCTGTAAATCCGACTATTGAAAAGCCGCAAACGTACGACACGTTATTGGAGGCATTCATGAACTATGTAAAGAGTATAGACACGGCAGACGAAGAGCGCTTAACGGTTATCAAAGAGAAAATACGCAAAATGCGCCCTTTCATGGAAGAAGCCGGTGTTTATTATTCCCAAGCAGGCAAAAACGCATTGGCATACGAATATATAAAATGCTTTCTTAACATACCGATGCTCCCGATATTCGAGGGCGACAAGTTCATGCGTAGCAATAACTATCCGTCTTTGGTGCTCTTTGCCGCCACAGAAGCCTACAATGCACGTGAGCTTGAAGAAGCTGTCACTTATTTCCAAGAGTATATTGACCTCGGCGAAAAGCATCGGCAGGAGACGTGCTACACATACCTTGCCGTTTCGCTTGACAAACTCGAAAGATACGACTATGAAGGACGTGTATTGGAAGAAGGACTAATGAACTACCCTGACAATATGGACATGCTGCGCCTTTTCATAAATTATCACTATGGAAAAAAGAATATGGACAAAGCGAAGGAACTGCTTGAATATGCACTGGCCCTGTCGCCTAACGACCGTGAACTTCTTTTTTCAAAAGCCAATTATCTTGAAACCGACGGAAAGTTTCTGGAGGCGGCAGATATCTACAAAAAATTGCAGATTGAAGACTCCGGCAATGTCATATTTACAGAGAAGCAGGCACTATGCTATTATAATATGGGAAGCTCTCTTATAAACGAAAGCAACAAACAGACTGATGGAGCAGAGATGAAACGCCTACGAGACGAAGCGACAAAAAACTATAACTTTGCTATACCGTTATTAAAGGATATTCTCAAAAGTGAACCTAACAATACCACTTATATCGCTGCATTGGCAGATGCTTATAGTCAGACAGGCAACATGGAGGCTGCGGCAGGAATGAGAAAGATGTTGACTGTAACACCAAACAATCCCGGTCTTACGCATGACACGAACAATAATGAAATTCCAAACTTCAACGACTGGGCACTCGCTTCCATCAACGAAGAATTGGATAAATGGGCGCAAAAAGACCCGTATGAAACAACAGAAGAATATACAAAGCGTGTAAACAGCGAATCACGTATTGCAAAAGCTTTGGAATTAAGGAAAAAGGCGGAAGCCGATTTTATCGCACGATACAGCGGTAGGTTTGACACAGAAAACATGACGCTGAAACCATACGATGCAGATCATGGAACTTATAAAATTCAGACCCGCCAAGGGGCTATATACTTACAAGTACCACGTGAAGAAGATAAAGCCAAGAATTTCCAGAAGCAATGGAATAGTGTCAGAACTGAGAATCCTAAGTTTGCCATCGACAAAGACGGAAACATGGTACTTTCGGAACTTATATTCATACAAGGCGACGGCACTTCGTATTTCTATGATGCAAGAAAGGATTTGAGCTATGAACAGACAAAAGTCACAGTGCAGTTTGACGACTTTAGTGCAGACGACATGGGAAAGCTTATCGGAGACGGCAAGCTTGTATCTAAGAATGACGTGACTAAAGTCGTAACCATAGGCGAATCGGATGTGGATTTGGGGCTTGACAAAATCAAGAATAAAAATTTGAATGAAAATACCTGCGCTCTCATCATCTGCAACGAGGAGTACAAAAACACGGAGAATGTGGAGTTTGCAAAGAATGACGGTAATTCGTTCTACAACTACTGTATGCAAATACTGGGCATTCCCGGAAAGAATATATATATGCAGGACAATGCCACAGGTGGAGATATTGATGATAAACTTTATAATGTGGAGAGTTTCATCAAATCACGTAACGGTGATGCTCGTGTAATCGTATATTACTCAGGACACGGTCTTCCAGACCCGTCCACAGGGGAAGCTTATATTTTACCGACAGACGCATCCCCGAGAACACTGCGCTCATGCCGTAAGCTGTCAGACATCTATGCACAGTTATGTAAATATCCGTCGCAGTCAGTCACCGTATTTATCGACGCATGTTTCAGTGGAGCAAAACGCGACGGTGCCATGATGGATACAGCCGCACGTGGAGTGGCCATTAAATCAAGATCTGCCGTAGCCAGTGGAAACATGGTGATATTCACGGCTTGTACCGGAGATGAAACTGCTTATCCGTTCAAAGCACAAAAACATGGAATGTTCACCTATTTCTTGTTGAAGAAACTGAAAGAAACGAAAGGCAGTGCTTCCTACAAAGAACTTGCCGATTATATAAAGAAGGAAGTTTCACGGAACAGCTTGGATATTAACAACATGTCGCAGACCCCGACCATCACATCTTCCACTGCAATAGAGGATGTGTGGGGAAAATGGAGACTGGACAGGGAAAAGTAATCTTCAAGAAAGTGTCGCTCTTTCTTCCGTAAGAAGTAGTGCAATGTGCAACGTTTGGCGAGAACAGCAAATACTCGGTATGTAAATCAACCGTATCTGCACACCAAGTATTGATAAACAACTTTTTATGAAAGTTTTTTTACTTTTGCTTTCTTTTTTGCCGAACATTTATTTACATTTGCAAAGTCAACATAAAGAGGGGCGCAGTTGTAGGGTTCAGAGAAAAATGGAAATATTTTACTAATAAAATTGATTGATATGAAAAAGCTATTTTTAATTGCGATAGCATTGCTCATCGCCGGTAGTACAACTTTTGCACAAGAAAAATCCGCAAAACAGATAGCAAAAGAACGTAAGGAACTCATGAAGTATTCAAGAAAGGCTCTTGAAGAAAAAGCTTCAAAAGATGCAAGAAAAGAGGCTAAACGTCTCGCAAAACAGGGATGGAGACCAATTGCTGGTGCTCTTCCGCTGGAGAAGCAGCTTGATATTGCATACAAGATGCAGTTTGAATATGATGAAAACCTTTATCCACGTTACATCATGGGAGAGGCAACAGCTGTAAGTACGATAGAAAGTGCGGCAAGAATACAGGCTGACCACCTTGCAAAGGAAGATCTTGCTTCTAATATCCAGAGTGAAATAACAGCATTGATTGAAAACACCGCTTCCACTCAGCAAATAGCTCCGGACGATGCTGCGGCAATGGTAAAGACTGTAACTGCAAGCAAAGCATTGATTTCTCAGACTATAACAGCCCCACGTCCAGTGTTGCAAATGTCTCGTGTACTTCCGAACAAGAACTATGAGGTGACATTGCGTTTCGCATACAGCGGTGCACAGGCTAAGCAGAATGTGAAAAATGTGATGATGAGAGAATTGGGAAATGAAAGCAGTGAGCTTCGTGACCGTCTCAACAATCAGCCTATATGGAACGCTGAAGAGTAATATTTATAATATTTGAAATGCGTTTATTAATAACACTCGTATTCATGTTGGTCTTCTCTTTGGCTGTATTCAGTCAAAGAGAAGCCACTGTACATGGAGAATATACCTATCGCGGACCTGAAACTGTTTCTATAGCAGAAGCCAAACGAATAGCTTCTGAGAACGCAAAGATTCTGGCAATAGAAACTGAATTCGGTTCTTCGCTGACTCGTTCTGTTTTCCATAACATGGTTGACGAAAATGGAATAGGAGAGTCTAAAATGCTTATATTCGGCGGAAACGACCTGAAAGGCGAGTGGATTGGGACTAAAGAAGAGACTTTCTCCTCTCCGGTTTTTGCAGATGGAGAAATAACCATCACGGCAAAAGTGGTAGGTGTGGCAAGGGAGATTACCTCTGCTCCCATCAAATATAAAGCCCAGTTGTTGCGCAACCGTGTAATAAGCAAAGCACAAGCAAAAGAAACAGCAGATATATTCACGGCAAACAAAGACTATGAATCAGACTTATTCACTGCCGGCGAATGTATATATCTGAACTTCTTATCGCCCACAGACGGATTTCTTGCTGTATATCTTGTAGATGAAAATGATGCTTATTGTCTTTTGCCATACGCTGGAGATGAGGACGGAAAGCAACCTGTAAAACATGGAGAAGAATATACATTTTTCAATATTAAATCAGCCTCGAAAGAACTAAGAAATATTACGGATGAGTACTTTCTTACTTGCAGAGGCGAGACGGACATGAACCGCATATATGTATTGTTCTCTCCGAATATGTTTACGAAGGCACTCGACTACAATCCAAACAAAAAGGATGAAAAGCAATCCTCTGTAACCCTACCACGTCAGTTAAGCATGGAGGATTTCCAAAAATGGCTTTTCGATTGCCGCAAACGTGATAAAAGCATGAGTGTGGATATTAGGGAGATTGTCATAAAGAAAAAGAATTAATCAATGTATGAATGTTTGTATTGAAAAAAGATACAAGCATTCATACATTACATTGTACTTAATAAGTTGTCTATATGAAGAAAAGCATAATAATATCTGCTGTAATTGCATGTGCGGCACAGAATGTCGTGGCACAGAACAATAACCCTTTCCGGCAGAAGTATGAACAATTCAAAAGTAATGCAGAGCGGGAATATGTAGAGTTCCGCAGGAAATGCAATGAAGATTATGCAAATTTCATGCGTCAAGCATGGAAAACCTATAAAGGTGAAGAGCCTATAAAAATTCCGGAAGAGAAGAAAATCCCGGTCAAGACTTTTCCTGAAAAAGACAAAGACAAGCCTATAGAAACGAAGCCTGTCACGATAAAAAACATCATCAAGAAGACCGACCCTATAGAACAGCCGCAACCAATCTGTGTAATTCCAGAAGAACCGCCCTTTATTCCATATATAGATAAAGGAATTCTTCGCCCTAAGAATGAAATCAATGCGCATCTGGATTCGATAAAGTCGTTATTGGCGCTTTTGAAGCCGCAGAATATACCTCTTGATACCCTTAATCACGACGACCTCATAGATATTCTGCCGCAGTTGGACTACAGCATACGCGGAGTCGGCGATGACAAGTCAAAATCATCAATTGACACCATCAAAGCCTTGATTGCAGTATTGACTCCACAAAATATACCTCTCGACACGCTCGACCACAGAGACCTTATAGATATACTTCCATTTATAGAAGACGGTCTGCGGAAGAATGCCGGCAAAGACCTCAAGATGCAACTCAAGGGAATAAAAGCGTTGCAAGCCATACTGACAATTCCTGAAACTCTGCCGGAGATTCCAGTGGAAGAGCCAGAGTATGAGTTTATCAAATTCAACTTCTATGGCGGCACACACAAAGTACGTCTTGGAGAAGAAAACCGATTCACACTTCGCGACTGCAAAGAAAAAACCGTAGCGGATGCATGGATGAAATTGTCGCGCACACGTTTCAGCAACACGCTGAAAGACTGTCTCGCACTCCGCGATGCCGGTCAGTTATGCGACTGGGCATACCTGAACATGTTAAAAGCCATCAGTGATACTTTCTGTGGTGAAGGAACTAATGAATCTACTCTTATGACAGCTTATATCTACACACAGTCTGGATATAAGATGCGCCTTGCATCAAGTAACAACAAACTGTATTTGCTGTTTGCATCTAATGCTTTGATGTACGATAGATCTTATTATATTATAGGAAAAGAACACTTCTATATTTTTGACGGAGATGCCAATTCTGTCAGCATTTTCGGTGAACTTGCTGTGTTTGACAAGCCATTCCAGAAGGAAAGTCCGATGACTATGCTTATCACCAAGGAACAAAAGTTCAAAATGGCGGCAACAGACACGCGAACCATTGTGTCACAACGCTATCCGGACATAAAAGTCGAAACGAAATCCAACAAGAACTTGATTGATTTCTATGATGCTTATCCGCCTTTTGCACAGAGCAGCGATGACCTTATGACGCGTTGGTCTATTTATGCAAACACTCCATTGAGTACTCAGTCTGTGGAAATGATTTATCCTGTACTTAAAGAGAAAATAAAGGGCAAGACACAACTCGATGCAGTAAACAGGTTGCTTAACTTCGTGCAAACGGGATTTGTCTATGAGTATGACGATGTGGTATGGGGGCACGACCGCGCGTTCTTTGCTGATGAAACCCTGTATTATCCATACTGCGATTGCGAAGACCGCTCTATTCTGTTCTCTCGTCTCGTGCGCGATCTTCTCGGTATGAAAGTACTTCTTGTATATTATCCGGGACATCTTGCCACAGCAGTCCATTTCGACGAAGATGTAAATGGGGACTACATCACACTTGAAAATACGAAATATACAGTCTGCGACCCAACATTTATTGGTGCTGCTGTCGGCAGAACAATGCCAAATATGGACAATAGCGGAGCCACAGTAATATTGTTGGAATAAAAAAGAAATATTACAGGACTCGAAATGGGAATAGTCCAGTACTTCCCAAACTCACAATACACAAAGAAGATTGTTTGCCTATAGACTCCAAGGCTTGTGGGCAAACAATCTGTTTATGCCAAGAGAGTAAATATTCAAAGATTTGTTCCATATTCCCAAAATTTATTTGGAGATATAGAATAAAAGAGGACATATTCCCCAATTACAAACATCAAAAACTTAACACAATGAAAATATCGGCTATTGCTTTTATGCTTTCCGCTTTTCTTTCGACAAACATAGAAGCGCATCATACGAATCCGCTCCAGACAGATACATTGGAGCAAAAGACAAACAGTTTGCAGGAGTTGCTAAATTCCGGCAAAGACCTTCACGACAGCTTCGGGATGAACGATTATTCCGGTTTTGTAGATAGCGTAAATAACGTATATAGAAAGTTCCGTATGGACTGCAACAAGAAATATGCAGAGTTTGTACGTGAGGCATGGAAACAATATAATGCGGAACCTCCTGTTGAGAAGCCGCAGATGAACAAGATACGCGTAATCCCTGTGGCAGATACCACACAGCGAGTAACCACTGCCGCCTACAAAGTTGCCAAGGTGGTTCGCAAGCCATCCAAACGAGCACAGCCAAGTCCTATCTTCAAGATACCAGAAGAGAAGCCCTTCCTACTGGACGATATGCCGGAAGCAAGAAAAGACATTGAGTTTAACAAGGATGCCATCACCTCTCTTAAGATTGCCGGTTCCGAGAGCGGACATGAGAGCAACATCGGATACGAATGGACTGAGTTCTATTTCTACGGAACCAAGTGCAAAGTCCGTTTGGGAAAGTCAAACAAGTTCATCTTGAAAGACTGCCAAGCGAACACTATCGCCGACACATGGCTCACACTCTCGGACGCACGTTTCAGCAATGCCATAAAAGACTGCCTTACGTTGCGCGATGCCGGACAGCTCTGCGACTGGGCATACCTGCAAATGTTGAAATCATTGTCAGAGACATTTTGCGGCGAAGGAACCAACGAGGCTACAATGCTGACTGCCTATATATATTGCCAGTCTGGTTACAAGATGCGACTTGCCACTGTCGATGACAAGTTGTATATGCTCTATGGCACAAAGAACCGCCTCTACAATAACTTCCAATACTACATCATTGAAGATGCATTCTTCTATCCGCTACAGAAATGTGAGAACAACTACATGGATATATGTAACGTAGCATATCCAAAAGAGCAGGAGCTTTCATTGCTTGTGTGGACGGAACAACGCTTTAACATGAAACCTACAGACAGCCGGAGCATACAGTCGTACCGCTATCCGGAGCTGACAGTCGAGGTCGATGAAAACAAAAATCTGATAGACTTCTACAATTCCTATCCATCTCCTGAAGGGGAAGAGAATTTCATGACGCGTTGGGTGATGTATGCCAACACACCTATGAGCAGCCATGCACGTGCAGCCATTTATCCCACACTGCACAAACAACTGGAAGGATGCACACAGTTGGAGGCGGTGAACAAGCTGCTTAATTTTGTGCAGACGGGGTTCGTCTATAAACTCGATGACGAAGTGTGGGGAGAAGACCGTGCATTCTTCGCCGACGAGACTCTCTTCTATCCTTACAGCGACTGCGAAGATCGCTCCATACTTTTCTCACGTCTTGTCCGCGACCTTTTAGGAATGCGGGTTGCGTTGGTGTATTATCCGGGACATCTTGCCACAGCTGTACATTTCGATGAATCTGTCGATGGAGACTGTATTATGGTTGAAAACGACAAATATGTGATATGCGATCCGACATATACCCATGCCTGTGCAGGATGGACTATGCCACAAATGGACAACAACACGGCAACGGCTATTCTGCTGGAATAATTAGATTCACAGATTGTTGTTTATGAGGATGTTTCTGATTCGTAAACAACAACCTCCAAATCTGATTAAATTTTTTATAGGTGCATTTACAGATTTTCTCCACTTTAATTAAAAAAGTTTGTAAATGCACTTTTGTGACTATAACAAAATATGGCTCTCAAAAGTTTTATTGGTTAGCGATAATAGTTGGACATGGATAAGAACTTTGAACCCATTAATAAAATATATCTGTCCCAAACTTTCATGGGGACAGCAGACGAAAGCATACTGGAAGAATGCCTTTATGTTGCTCAATCGTATGCCAAGGCAGAAAACGCCATTGTGTCAATGGGTAATTCTATCGAGAATTGCAGCTATTGCTTTTATGGAGGTTTAGCGGATGTACTCGGGTTGTCTTTAGAGGAGCGTAAAGCTGTAATACCTTCACTGTACGAAGATTTTGTTTTTAGTAGAGCAAATGCAGAAGACTTGACACATCGACATGCACATGAACTTGCCTTTATACATTATACACAGTCGATGACTCCGGACGAAAGAAAAAACTATGTTTTGGGTGACTTCATCCGTATGCATGATGCTATGGGAAGATGGTATCAAATTCAGCATAGGATGTTCCCATTGGCGGGAACACCGGAAGGCTGCTATTGGTTGAATATGTGTGTATATACATTATGCAATGACAGTCCACATACGGCAAAAATCATCAATACGTACACTGGTGAGTGCCACGTATTGATGAATAATGATTATGAGGATATCCTTTCTTCTCGTGAAAAAGAGGTTTTACAGCTTATTAGTAATGGCTGTTTGAGTAAAGAGATTGCTAACCGTTTATATATCAGTATTAATACTGTTAACAGACATCGCCAGAACATCCTACAAAAGTTGAAAGTGTATAATGCCATTGAAGCATGTAGGGTGGCGAGGGCAATGGGCTTACTCTCCTAAACGGAAATCTCCTACGTTGTTGGTAGAGAGCGATAACTCGCTAAATTCACTTATACATTCACCTTTGGTAGGAGACTGTGAGCATATTCCCACATAAAGTTGCAGAGGATAGTTGTTCTTGTACAAACGTACCATTTGCCATTGTTTGCCATCAAGTGAATAATAATTGGCTATAGTGTACGTGTCGGATGATATTTTGTAGTAGATATGATCTTGGTTGATAACTTCATGATTATTATCATCCGATGTACCAACAGTACGTACTGTTACTACACGATGTTTACCACGCTCATCTTGTTCAAAGCAAAATTTCTGCCATAATGTATCGTTTGCCATGACCACGAGATCCGCTGCGTTATACAGACCGTATTCCGTGAATCCCGGTTTCAACCGGGCTGTGAATGTGAACGGCTTAGAATTGTCAATCTCTGTCAACAAAATTTTCGCAGTGGCTTTTGTTAACTTTCCCTCATTGGGGTCTATGAAAAAGTCAGTTCCCTCCGGAGCTGTAAAATGTATTACTCCCTCCGTTTCGCTTATCTCCTTGTCTGCATCGTTAACCATTTTAGTGAAATGGACGTTTCCTAACTCTAAATTACAATTCTGAAGATGGAAGGCTGGAACATATTTCTCTCCTTTTATCTCATTGGTTGATTTTGTACAGGCCGTAATGGCAAATAATGTTAGGGTTGAAATCATTAATTTTTTTGTGTTCATAAAATATTCTTTGATAAATTTGACAGCGCAAAGTTACAACCCTTTGTCTGAGTCGGCAATAGTTATTTATAACCAAAATCTTTTATCTTTTGTGGTTAAACAATATTGGGCATCTATGTAATGTTGGCATAATCAGGTTTTTATTAAGAAATAATAGGATTTTATTTGAAATGTCTGTTGGGTAATGGTAAAAACAACTTTACAGTTTAGTGACGTTAAATAATAAGTATTACAAATTATTTCTCGGATTCAGCTGTTAAAGATAATCGACACTTACTTTAATCTTTTTTACAATCATTTTCGAGAATAAAAGACTCTCCTTCAAAGTGAACTCCTTTGTTCTGACGCAAGGTCCTTCTATCGGTTCGTTTGTTATAATACAGAAAAAAACACGCTAAAATCGACATTTTCAATTTGACAAAATGTTATTTTCGCCCAAAATAAAAATTTAACACTTGAACCGATTTTTTGCCGACGACGAAAAGATAAAAAATTCAATGCAAACATAACACATTAATAATCAAATAAATACAAAATTCACAAAAACGCTCGAAAAAACGTGCCGGACGCAATTTTTCGGCAAAATCGAATATTCAGATAAATCATTGACTACTAATATGTTACAAGCAAACTCACCGTTTCTACTCCCAAATGCAGCCCGAATACCACCCATTTTTCAGTTTCTGTTCAGACACTCTTTCAAAACAAAAATTATACACTTCTTAACATTTAAGCCGAAGTCCGCCGACTTTTTTCCCCTTTCCCAGCGCATTTTCAAAAAATCTACAGTGTAAATTTCTCCAATCTACTAAGCGCGCAAATTTGTAGCGCACTGTCGTTGCCGGAACAGTGCGCTGAAAAAGTGATGACAGCGCGCTGGAAATATCAAAACTTAGTAGATTGGAGAAGAGAACTCTTCGCCAAAGATAAACAAATGTAAAAGAGCTGTCAGAAATGAAACACTATTTCACATTTCAATGAGGTGTTTGAAAATGCTCGTAGAATCCCCGTTCTCCGATAAAAGTTCGGCGCGGTCGATTTTGACGCGTGCCAGTGGGCTTGGAATTTTAACATTCGACAAAATCAAAAAGATAGCACAAACACACAAAATCCGCAAAATAGAAACCAAAATGGCCAATAAGCCTGTCATTTTATCAAAACCGAACACCACTAAAAAAAACGATATCAAAAAATTTTTTATGGAGTTTCTTCACGCTTCTATTTGACATGGTTTCTTGGAAATAGTCGCATCGCACTCCGACTCACCAAAAACAAATTTCCACTGCGATTATCAACAAACCTGCTTTCTTCGTCTAAAACTTATGGAAGCCAACCGAATATATTCACAGAAAAAAGTTAAACCTGCCTTCCAAACAGCTACACACCCTGCCATAAATACATACTGCTGTAATAAATAAGAAATTAAACAGTTTCTCATTTTTCTCTCTTTAGATTTAAAGCCGTATCTTTGCAAGCAAAGAACAAAAAACTAAAAAAATGGAAAAGAAGTTTAATCGTACATTGGTTACATCAGCTTTGCCGTATGCCAACGGCCCTGTTCATATAGGTCACCTGGCGGGAGTATATGTCCCGGCAGACATATATGTGCGCTATTTGCGACTCAAAGGTAAAGACGTACTTTTCATTGGAGGCAGTGACGAACACGGAGTTCCAGTAACAATCCGTGCAAAGAAAGAAGGATGCACTCCGCAGGACGTGGTAGATCGCTACCACAACATTATCAAAGATTCATTTGAAAAATTCGGAATATCTTTTGACATTTATTCAAGAACAACATCGGACATCCATCATAAGTTTGCAGCCGACTTCTTCAAGACACTGTATGATGCAGACAAGTTCGTAGAAATAGAAAGCGAACAATATTATGACGAAGGTGCCGGACAATTTCTGACAGACCGCAACATCAAAGGTGAATGCCCTCGCTGCCATGCAGAAGGTGCCTACGGAGACCAGTGCGAGAAATGCGGTTCAACCTTGTCTCCCGATGAACTTATCAATCCGGTCAATGCACTCACTGGCAATCCGCTTGTGAAGCGCAAGACAAAGCACTGGTATTTGCCGCTCGACGCTTATCAGCCGTGGCTTGAAGAATGGATTCTGAAGGAGCACAAGGAATGGCGTCCGAATGTGTATGGACAATGCAAGAGCTGGCTGGACGCTGGTCTGAAACCTCGTGCCGTCACTCGTGACCTCGACTGGGGCATCCCTGTGCCGGTAGAGGGAGCGGAAGGAAAAGTGCTGTATGTATGGTTCGACGCACCTATCGGATATATATCAAACACTAAGGAACTTTGCGATGCCCATCCGGAAAAAGGGACATGGGAACAGTGGTGGAAGAGTGAAGACACTCGCATGATTCATTTCATCGGAAAAGACAACATTGTGTTCCACTGCATCGTCTTCCCATCCATGCTCAAAGCACACGGCGGCTATATACTGCCGGACAATGTGCCAAGCAATGAGTTCCTGAATCTGGAGGGTGACAAAATATCTACCTCACGCAACTGGGCTGTATGGCTCAACGAATATCTGGTTGACATGCCCGGCAAACAGGATGTGCTGAGATATGTACTCACAGCCAATGCTCCGGAAACGAAAGACAATGACTTCACATGGAAAGATTATCAGGCACGCAACAACAACGAACTTGTAGCCGTGTATGGAAACTTTGTAAACCGTGCATTGCAGCTTACACAGAAATATTACAACGGTATTGTGCCTGAATGCGGAGAGCTTACAGACTATGACCGTGCTACTCTCGACGAGTTCAAAGATGTCAAGCAGAAAGTCGAAGCCCTGCTCGATAACTTCAAATTCCGTGACGCACAGAAGGAAGCAATGAACCTCGCACGCATAGGTAACAAGTACATCGCGGACGAGGAACCGTGGAAAGTTGTCAAGACAGATCCTGAGCGTGTAAAGACCATCATATACATATCTCTTCAGCTTACAGCCAACTTGGCTATTGCGTTTGAACCGTTCCTGCCATTCTCATCAAAAAAGCTTCGCGAGATGATTAATCTCGACAACTTCAGCTGGGACGAACTTGGCTCTACAGAGATTCTGCCGGCAGGCAAGCAACTTGCCAAACCGTCTCTGTTGTTTGAGAAAATCGAAGACGACGTGATTCAGGCACAAGTAGATAAACTGCTTGCCACGAAGAAGGCTAATGAAGCAGCTGAAGCCAAAGCAGCCCCTATCAAGGAGAACATTTCATTCGACGACTTCCAGAAACTCGACATACGTGTCGGTACAGTACTGGAATGTGAACGTGTGCCAAAGATGAAAAAGCTACTGAAATTTCTTATTGACGACGGACTTGAAAAGCGCACCATTGTCAGCGGCATAGCTCAATGGTACGAGCCGGAGCAGCTGAAAGGCAAGCAAGTGTGCTTCATCGCCAATCTGGCACCACGCGAATTTAAGAACGGACTTGTAAGCGAAGGCATGATTCTCTCGGCAGAAAACTGGGACGGTTCAATTGCCGTTACTACGGTAGAACATGAGGTCAAAGCCGGAAGCGAAGTAAAATAAGATGCGTTCATACTCTGACATTCATGCGTCTGCATTATATTTGTGCCGATGAAAGCAGTAATCGATGACAAAATACCTTATATAAAAGGAGCAATCGAAACGATTGTAAATGAAGTGGTGTATCTGCGCGGCAGTGAAATCACTTCTGACGACGTGCGCGATGCAGATATACTGATTGTGCGTACCCGCACTCGTTGTGATCGTAACTTGCTGCAAGGAACTACAGTTCGTCTTGTCGTCACGGCGACAATAGGCTACGACCATATAGATACAGAATATTGCAAGGAAGCCGGCATACGATGGGCTAATTGTCCGGGATGTAATGCCGCTTCCGTGCGCCAATATGTACACAATTCCTTGCTGGTGCTCGGACTTCTGCATCCGGGAGTCACCATCGGAGTCGTCGGTGTGGGACATGTCGGTGAGCTGGTGGCAGCAGACTGTCGTGCGGCAGGAATGGAAATAATGCTCTGCGACCCTCCGCGCCGCGACCGGGGCGAGACATTCTGCGGACTTCCCTTCACCGATCTTGCAGAAATAGCAAAGAAAGCGGACGTCATCACTTTCCACACTCCATTGACACACACGGGCAAATATCCGACCTTCCATCTGGCAGACGATGAGTTTTTTGAAAGTCTTCTTCGTCAGCCTCTGATTATAAACACAAGCCGCGGAGCTGTGGTAGATAATACGGCATTGCTGAATGCTTTGTACAAAAACAATGTGCGTGATGCAGTGGTAGATACATGGGAGAACGAACCGGACATAAATACAGAGCTTCTCAACAAAGTGGTCATAGGCACACCGCACATTGCTGGATATTCAGCCGACGGCAAAGCGAATGCCACAAAGATGGCACTAATGGCGGTATGCGATTTTCTTAAATGCGCATATACTTTCGACATTCAGCCTCCGGCTTTACCGGAGGAAATGCGCCCTACTTCCAACGATGCGGATGAACGTGCATTGCAACTCTACGACCCACGTATTGACAGTGCGAAGCTGAAAGCATGTCCTTCTGAGTTTGAACATTTTAGAGGGAACTATCATTTACGCCGTGAATTTTGGTAATTATTAATATAAAAAGGATTTAAAATGAAGAAAACTTTATTGTCTTTGGTTGTAGCGATAGCTTCAGCTTTAGGCGCAAATGCACAGAATTGGTTCTCATACGATGTATGTAACCATCTTTCTGTTGGTGTCGAAGCCGGTTCCCCAGGTATTGGCATTGATGTAGCAACCACCTTGGGCAGCCATTTCCAGCTTCGCGGAGGTGTCACTGTGATGCCAACCATCAAGTTCAGCAACGAACTCCTTGCAGATTATAACGGTTCGAGTTGGAATTACCCCTACTATGAAGGTTACTACGGTGATAGTTACGTCGATGTAGAAGCTAAGACAGGCTTTGTAAACGGTAAACTATTAGTAGATTTCTATCCGTCAAAAAGCAAGATTTTCCACCTCACTGTAGGAGCTTACTTCGGCGGAAGCAAAATTGTAGAGGCTTATAACAAAGAGGACGGTGCTCTGCTCAATTATAGAAATATCTATATCGGCGACTACCAGCTTACTCCCGACGAAAACGGAAATATCAATGCACAGATTAAAACAAACAGCTTCAAGCCATACGTGGGATTGGGATTCGGACGTTCTGTTTCCAAGAGGAAAACGCTAAGTTTCCAAGTCGATATGGGTGTGCAGTTTTGGGGCAAGCCGAAACTTATGTGTAACGGAGAACAACTTGAATCTTCAGACTTGGACGACGATGGAGAATTTTTGGATATTATAAGTAATCTGAGAGTGTATCCGGTAATCAGCTTCCGTCTGTCTGGAAAGATTTTCTAATAACATCCTTACAGATTTTGCAAGTTTGTTCTAAACTTTATTTCATTCTACATACTCCGACAGATGTAAAATATCTGCCGGATTTTTTTGTACTTCTGAACAAAATCTCCATGCCGATTGTTTTTATTATCAAAAATGTAAAACCTAAACTGCAATATGGAGAAAGAAAAATTAACTAATGAAGTAGGTGCTCCAGTAAGGGACAACAGAAATTCACTGACAGCCGGAGAGCGCGGACCTCTACTCATGGAAGACCTGTGGCTGATGGAGAAACTCGCACACTTTGACCGTGAAGTCATTCCGGAAAGACGAATGCATGCCAAAGGCAGCGGAGCCTTCGGACATTTTACGACAACACATGACGTGACACAATATACTTGCGCCAATATTTTCTCGGAAATAGGCAAGAAGACGGATGTGTTTGTACGTTTCTCCACTGTGGCGGGTGAGCGTGGAGCAGCAGATGCCGAGAGAGACATCAGAGGCTTTGCCATCAAGTTCTACACAGAAGAAGGCAACTGGGATCTTGTGGGAAATAACACACCGGTTTTCTTCCTGCGCGACCCTCTCCAGTTTCCGGATCTGAACCATGCAATCAAACGTGACCCACGCACTAACATGCGTTCTAAGCAGAACAACTGGGATTTCTGGACTATGCTTCCGGAGGCTCTCCATCAGGTTACAATCGTCATGTCCGACAGAGGTATTCCAGCTTCTTATCGACACATGCACGGATTCGGTTCACACACCTACAGCCTCATCAACTCTGAAGGCAAAAGAGTCTGGGTGAAGTTCCACTTCCGCACCCAGCAAGGCATCAAGAATCTGACAGACGAAGAAGCAGAAGCAATCATCGCAAAAGACCGTGAAAGCAGTCAGCACGACCTATACGAAGCCATTGAGCACGGAGATTATCCAAAATGGACATTATATTTCCAGATTATGACAGAGGAACAGGCGCGCAACCATTATGAGAATCCTTTCGATCTCACCAAAGTATGGAAACATGCCGAATATCCTTTGATTGAAGTGGGAGAACTTGAATT
This sequence comes from Bacteroidaceae bacterium, assembly GCA_017621515.1. Classification (GTDB taxonomy): domain Bacteria; phylum Bacteroidota; class Bacteroidia; order Bacteroidales; family Bacteroidaceae; genus RGIG8745. Next base: position 9,847 of record JAGASY010000038.1, on the reverse strand, counting down.
GAACAAAAACCCGGAGAATTACTTCGCAGATGTGGAACAAGCAGCTTTCTCGCCGGCACATATCGTTCCGGGAATTGGTCTCTCTCCTGACAAGATGCTACAGGGACGTCTGTTCTCATACGGTGATGCGCAGCGTTACCGCCTCGGTGTCAACCACGATCAGATTCCGGTGAACCGTTCTCGCTGCCCAATGCACAGTTACCACCGCGACGGACAGATGAGAGTAGATGGTAACGCAGGTTCCACAAAAGGATATTTCCCTAACGGGATAGACGAATGGCAGACAAAAAGCGGACTTGCATACACAGACTCTCCTACCGACGGTGAAGCCATGAGATATGATCAGTATGCAGACCGCACAGACGATTGCTTCCGTCAGCCGGGCGACCTTTACCGTCTTATGACTGAAGACAAACGGAAACTGCTCATCAAGAATACCGCGGCGGATATTATGACTGTAACTGACAACATCAAATATCGCCACGCTGCCCATTGCTATCTTGCAGACCATGAATACGGAACACGGCTTGCAGAAGCTCTAAACCTTGACATGGGATATGTAAAACGGCTTGCCGCAATGACAGAACCTGAACGTCTGGAAGCAACAAAGCAATGTAAATCATGACAATACGACATGCGTATCCGACAAAGTTGGCAGTTCCGACATCCAAAAACTCAAAAATGGCAGGAACTCACCTTTGGTACTTATTTTGCACTTAAATAGTTGAATGACAGAAGCTAAGACTACAAGGAAAGGAGAAATAAAAGTCAAAGCGGAGGACATTCAAGAAGAGCGAGAGTTAACAGAGTATGAACTTTTAAATTGAACGATTATGTTAGGAGTTACATTAATAGTTTACGGTATCATTGGTTCTCTCTTTGTTATAAGCAATTTCGCTATATTGAAGTATCGCAGATAGCGGAAACGCTAACAAAGCAAATATAAACAAAATTGGAAGGGCGGCCATAGTGGACCGCCCTTTTTTATGTTCTCTTTTCATATTTCTTCTTCCCTACCCTTTTTTATGTATCGCCAACATGAAAGCACAGAAAGAAGGCAATAAAACTTCTTTTATACCGTTTTTGTTTTAAGAGTTATTCTCTTCTAAGGTAATCATTAAAGAAAAAAAGTCCGAAGTGAAAGAGTTGCATCACAGAATATATTCAACATTTGCAGTCCTTTTATTTGCCTGCATATCTGTCTCCGCACAAGTACGTAAAGTTATGAATCGTCCGTACATTGACCAGCGACGTATCCATTACGGCTTTATGGCAGGAGTACATCTTCAGGACATGGAGTTTCAAAATAACGGATATATTGATGAGAACGGGAATCAATGGTTTACAGACATAGGAAATTACGACCCGGGATTCAGTGTTGGCATTCTCGGCGAGCTTTATCTCACCAAGCATCTGGCAGCAAGGGCCATCCCTTCCATGCATTTTGGCACCAAAACCGCAACTTTTCATAATCACACGGACAACCGGATAGAACGTGAAACCATCAAATCTACATATATATCACTTCCTATTGATTTGAAATTCAGTGCCGAGCGATTCAACAACTACCGTCCTTATATGATGTGCGGTATAAATCCCATGCTTGACCTTACAATAAAGAAGCAGAAGAATCTGCTTCTGAAACCATTCGACTGCTATCTTGAAATAGGATTAGGATGCGATTTCTATCTTCCGTTCTTCAAGTTCATTCCGGAAATAAAGTTCTGCTACGGTCTGATGAATATCATAGAAAAAGACCGTACCGACCTTATCGACGAGAGTCTTCAGGTATTTACAAAATCCATAGACAAAGCTCATTCAAAAATGATTGTCATCTCTTTCTATTTTGAGTGACATCATAAAAGCAATTGCTCGCCAATTTTTTAGTTAAGTTTTACTTCTTATAAATATATAGAGGTACATTCACAAACTCTCTGTTCAAACAAAAATTGACTACACCCGCTCACAACAGCCCAAAGCACGCTAAAACAGCATTTTTCGATTTGACAAAATGATATTTTCACTCAAAATGCAAATTTAACACTTGGAGCATTTTTTTTGCCGACGGGAAAGAGACGAAAAATTTTGTTCAAAGATAATCAATTGATAATCAATAGAATACAATTTTTCTCGAAATACTCAAAAAAAACGTGTCAGACGCAATTTTTTGGGTACTTTGAGTATTCTGATAATTATCTGATTATTAGCATTTTACCCCAAAGCGCTTCATTTTCGTCCTCAAACACCACATTAGAATCACTCACTTTTAAGTCTTTGTTCACCTCCTCTTCTAAAGCAGGGGATTATACACGTCTTAACATTTTGTCCGGTCTCCACAGTCTCTTATTTTAAAGAACGGCGCGTTTTTATTTTCAGCGCGCTGTCGTCATATTTTCAGCGCACAGAAAATAAAATTGTAGCGCACTGCAAATAAAATTACAGTGCGCTGAAAATATGACGACAGTGCGCTGGAATTTTAAAAACTTAGTAGTGTTTTTTCAAAAACTCTTCGCCGAAGATAAATAAATGTAAAAGAATTGTTCCAAAACGAAACACTATTTCACAAATTCTGAAGACCTCATGAAATGCGCAAAGAATCCCCATTCTTCGAGAAAAGTTCGGTGAGCCTCATTTTGAAGCGTTCCAGAGGGCTTGGAATTTTAACATTTGACAAAATCAAAAAGGAAGCATTTATACACAAATAAGCAAAATGTGATTCTGTACACCAAGATTTGCTATCATTTTGCCAAAATCAAACATACCCCTAAAAAACGAAGTCAAAATTTTTTTATGGAACTGCAAATCTATAGCGAACAAGACCATCAACACCTGTGCTTGTTCTGAATTGAAAACTATGGGAAAGAATGGACTGGATGTGCAGCGATTGCCACATAATTGCCAATTCAAAATTGAATGGACTATCAATAAAAAAAGAAAGTGTTTGTAGAGTTCTGACATCAGCTTACAATCAAAATATTGTCTTTAGCCGTCAAAACCCTACAAACACTCACCATGCTTTCTTTCAAAGCTGTATCATGCTCAAAGCCTTGTTCTCCGCAGCTTCCATCACTTCACGCTCTCCGGGTCCTTTGTCATTAATGCCACAAAGATGAAGTATGCCATGTATAATCACACGGTGCAACTCTTCTTCGTATGTAGTCTTCTGCTCTTCCGAATTTGAGCGCACTGTGTCAAGACTTATAAACAAGTCTCCACTTATCACATTGCCTTCACAATAGTCAAAAGTGATAATATCCGTGTAGTAATCATGCTGAAGATACTGACGGTTCACTTCCAGAATCTTCTCGTCATCGCAAAAAATATAGGCAATGTCACCCACTTTCTTCCCATAGCTTTCAGCCACAGACTTTATCCACGCATTCGTATCACGTTTCTTTATCTTCGGCATACTGATGCCTTCACAATTATATGTTATCATTCGTCTAAAACTTTAAGTCCTTTACGATAAATATCACTGCTTGTATTCATTATCTGATAATATTCGCTTATCTCCCACAAATCTCTGGCAAGCAGAGCCTTGAGCTGGAGTTTCACAAGCGGAAGAGCCTCCTTCAAAGCAGTATCATCATATTCCACCTTCGCTTTCTTGGCATGATCGAGCAGAATATCAATCATAGCCTCAGGAATCTCAAAATTAGCCTTAAATGCAGCAAAGTCCGGATATTCCTTCTTCAACTTCTTCCTGTTCTTGTCGATATATTTCAGAGTGGTATTTATAATACAGCTTTTAGCCGACATTTCCCTATGCAGTTTCGTGTATTGGGTCGTATCAAGCGGCACATAGACATCCGGCATGATGCCCCCTCCTCCATACACAGTCCGATGCAACTTCAAAGTAGTATATTTCAGAGAATCGGCAAAGTGAATGCTGTCTGCGTTTGTCAGCTCACCACTGTTCAAACGTTCAAGCATGTCGTTGTCGTAATCCTTGCGGTCTCCCTTCTTGTACGGTTTCTGAATACAACGCCCCGACGGTGAATAATAATGAGCTACGGTCAACCGTATCATCGAGCCGTCAGGCAAATCTATAGGACGCTGCACAAGCCCTTTGCCGAATGTACGTCTTCCGACAATCGTACCACGGTCATTATCCTGTATCGCTCCACTGACGATCTCAGAAGCGGAAGCCGTGTATCCATCTACAAGCACAACCACCTTTCCCGACTTGAAGTGACCTTTGCCATCGGCATGGTATTCCCGTCTTCCGGTTGCACGTCCGTCAGTAAACACAATCATATCCCCAGCTTCAAGAAACTCGTTGGCTATATCTACAGCTGCCTGCAAATATCCTCCGCCATTTCCCTGAAGATCCAGAACAAGATTCTGCATACCCTGCTCATGCAGCTTGTTCATCGCTGTCATGAACTCTTTGTATGTCGTTGCTCCGAAGTTATTAATGCGGATATAGCCTGTCACGGCATCCACCATATACACTGCATCAATCGAGAATACCGGTATCTTGTCGCGTATTATCACAAAATCCTGTATTCCTTTCACACCGCGCCTGACAATGCCCAGCTTCACCTTACTACCCTTAGGTCCTCTCAAACGTCGCATAATCTCTTCCTGTGCCATCTTGACACCAGCAATGGCAGTATCATTGACCAGCACAATACGGTCGCCGGCAATGATTCCCTTCTTTTCCGAAGGACCTCCGCTTACAGGCTGTATGACAGTCAGAGTGTCCTCTATCATATTATACTGCACTCCGATGCCCTCAAAACTGCCTTGCAATGATTCTGTAAGCTTCTTGACATCCTTTGCAGCAGTATAAGTTGAATGAGGATCAAGATTCTTCAGCATTCCATTAATGGCATCTTCCACAAGACGGCCCTCATTGATGCTATCTACATACAATCTATACACAGCAAACTCTGCAAATTGCAACTTATGCAACGGACTTTCCGCAAATACCTTTTTCTGCTCTTCCGTAGGCTGTTGCGCATGAACAGTCTGCACACACAAAGCAGCCATCAAAAGCGCAAAAATACATTTTCTCAATATCATGTCTTTATCTTTATTGACGAGTAAATAAAAAAACAGGCTGACAGCCTTCCGGCTGTCGCCCCTGCACAACTAAAATTTCTTCAGATTCATCCCCAGAGGTACAAATTCAGACACATCCTTTCCATAGCTCAACAGTTCACGAACTATACTTGAACTTATGCAAGAATATATGTTCTCAGTAATAAACAGAACAGTTTCAAGTCCTGTAAGCTTACGGTTCACATCTGCGATATTCTTTTCAAACTCAAAGTCCGTCGATGAACGTACTCCACGCACAAGAAACGAAGCTCCAACACTGCGGGCAAAGTCTGTAGTAAGTCCATTGTAGGACACCACCGACACTCGCGGCTCATTGCCATATAGAGACTCTATCATTTCTATCCGTTGTTCCACACTGAACATGCTTTTCTTCCCCGCATTTATTCCTATACCAATCACAACCTCATCGGCAATCGCCAAAGCACGATCCACTATCGACTGATGCCCCAATGTGAAAGGGTCGAAACTGCCTGCAAAAAGAGCTTTTCTCATTTTTCTTCCGTTGACGAATAAACAAATAAAAGAGTGGACAGAAACACCACATTGTTTCCCACAACACGGTGAATCCGCCACCCATTCTTTCCAATCAGACAGCCTCTTCTTCCGGTCTGTCTTCCTCGATAACAAGATTATTGATGATGAAGTTCTGCCTTTCCATCGTATTCTTTCCCATGTAATACTCAAGAAGCTCCTTCACCTGATCAGTCTTTCTTAATGTAACCTGCTCCAGACGAATATCCGGACCAATAAAGTTCTTGAACTCGTCAGGCGAGATTTCTCCAAGACCTTTGAACCGCGTAATTTCCGGGTCTGGGCCCAAAAGTTCTATTGCCTTCAGACGTTCCTCCTCGTTATAACAATACAAAGTAACAAAATCGCCTTTCGGCTCCTTATCCTCCTCCGAGAGCTGTTTGAGTGCCTCTTTTCGGATACGCTTCTTACGGTTTCTCACGCGGAACAACGGAGTCTGCAATATATGCACATGACCTTTCTTTATCAGCTCAGGGAAGAACTGCAAGAAGAACGTAATCATCAGCAATCGTATGTGCATACCATCGACATCGGCATCCGTTGCCACAATCACCTTGTTATAACGCAGTCCGTCAATTCCGTCTTCGATGTTCAGTGCAGCCTGAAGCAAGTTGAACTCCTCATTCTCATAGACCACCTTCTTGGTCAGTCCATAAGAGTTGAGCGGCTTTCCCCGAAGAGAAAAGACAGCCTGAGTGTTCACATCACGGCTCTTCGTGATACTTCCGCTGGCAGAATCTCCCTCTGTGATAAATATACAGCTGTCTTCCTTCTTGTCTCCTTTTGCATCATTCAGGTGAATACGGCAGTCACGCAACTTGCGGTTATGAAGATTAGCCTTCTTCGCACGCTCACGCGCAAGCTTCGTCACACCGGCTATTGCTTTTCGGTCACGCTCACTGTCCTGAATCTTCTGCTGTATGATTTCAGCAATTTCAGCATTCTTGTGCAGATAGTTATCTACTTCGTTCTTGACAAAATCGCCGACAAACTTATTGACACTGATTCCTCCGTTAGGTTCCATTGTCAGTGAGCCTAACTTGATTTTCGTCTGACTCTCAAACTGCGGTTCCTCCACATTGATGGCTATTGCTGCTACAAGACCATTGCGAATATCTCCATATTCATAATTCTTGCCATAAAATTCCTTTATCGTTCTTGCAATATGCTCCTTGAACGCGCTCTGATGCGTACCGCCCTGTATAGTGTGCTGACCGTTCACAAACGAATGATATTCCTCACCATACTGCTGGTTCGTATGCGTAAAAGCAATCTCTATATCCTCGCCCTTCAGATGCACAATCGGATATAGCGGCTGAGTGGTCATCGTGTCGGTAAGCAAATCCTTCAGACCATTCCGCGACACGATGCGCTTGCCGTTGTAATATATCTCAAGTCCGGTGTTAAGATAGGTGTAATTGCGCAACATGGTCTCCACAAATTCACTCCTGAACTTGTAGTTGAGAAACAGCGTGTCGTCTGGCTTGAAGTAGATGTATGTACCGGTCTCCTCCTCCGTATCCTCCATCGAGTCCGTCTGCAATATTCCTCTGGCAAACACAGCACTACGCACTTTACCGTCACGGAAGCTCTTCACCTCAAACTGGCTGCTAAGTGCATTGACCGCTTTCGTACCTACACCGTTCAGACCCACACTTTTCTTGAAAGCTTTCGAGTCATACTTACCTCCGGTGTTAAGCATACTGACTGCCTCAATCATTTTGCCCTGCGGAATACCGCGACCATAGTCACGCACAGAAACAGACAAATCGTCATGAATGTCAATTCTAATCCGTTTGCCGGCATGCATCTTAAACTCATCGATGGAGTTATCGACAATCTCCTTGAGCAGGACATATATACCGTCTTCTGCATGTGAACCGTCGCCGAGCCTTCCGATATACATACCCGGACGTGTACGCACATGATCCATGTCCGACAAATGACGAATGTTGTCGTCCGTATAGTTTACCACAGGCTGTTCTGCCGCACTATCTTTTTCAAATATATCTTCTGCCATAAATCAACACTTAAAGTTTCTTCTTGAAACAACGTCTGCGCTTATGCTGCCTGCGTTCAAAATAAATCCACTGCTGCTGCACCTTCTCGTTGGATTCAAGTTCGACATTCGTTTCCACATATTCATACCCTTCTTCTATGTATATCGGCAGAAGGTCATAGAACAATATCGAATTGACTCCCTTTCCCTGATATTCCGGTTTGATGGCAACAAGCATCAAGTCGAGCAGTTTAGGCTTCTTCAGTTTCAAAGTCTTCAACAAATGCCACCAGCCGAAAGGAAATAATTTTCCTTTTGCCTTCTGCAATGCGCGCGAAAGCGAAGGCATCGAGATACCCACCCCGATAAGCCTTCCGTTTGCCTCCGTAATGAGCGATACAAGTTTAAGGTCGAGCACAGGCAGATACATCTTCACATACTGGTCAATCTGCCGCTGCGAAAGTTCAGAATAACCGAACAGCGGCTTAAATGCTTCATTGATAAGCTGGAAAATCTCCTGTCCGTAATCAGCGGCAATCTTCTTTGCCGAAGTATATTTCTTTATCCTCAAGTCATACTTCTTTATCACAATCTCAGCAATGCGCTTGAGACGTTCCGGAAGTCCGGTCTCGCGCGGAACCGTAAGCAGCATCTCAATCCAGTCAGCCTCTTTCTCAAATCCCAGACGCTCAATGTGCCTCTGATAATAAGGATAGTTATAGATGGTTGCCATAGTACTCAGCTCTTCAAATCCCTCTATCAGCATACCTTCCGCATCCAAATCCGTAAAGCCAAGCGGTCCCTGAATCTCCGTCATCCCTTTTCCACGTCCCCACTCTTCAACAGCCTCAATGAGTTTAGCACTCACTTCCTCGTCGTCGATGAAGTCAATCCAGCCGAACCGTACCGCATTCAGATTCCATGTCTTGTTGGCTTTCCTGTTGATGATACCAGCCACACGTCCTGCCACTTTCCCATCCTTATATGCAAGGAAATACACTGCATCACAAAATTCCATTGCAGCATTCTTCTCGCTGAACGTATTGAGCATATCTTCATATAAGTCAGGAACCGAATACGGATTATCTTTATAAAGTTCGTAGTTGAAACGGATGAACTTCTTCAGCTCCTTCTTCGTTTCCACTTGCTTGATAATAATATCTGCCATAAGTTTTTATGCAATTTATAATCGGCAAATATACAAAAAATACATGTCTTTTCCTGCTGTTGGTTTGTTATTAACGAATTTTGCACGTAAATATAGAAAAGCTATTTCAAAATCCATTTGAAATTAAGCAAATTCTCAGGAAAGCTTCTAATAGGACAATTAGTTGACGAACAAACAAAAATCATGTAAATTTGCACCGAGAAAATCATGAAACAGACCAATAAAAACAGGAAAAGAATGGACAACAAAGAAGAAATGTTCCCTATCGTAGATGAAGAAGGCAACATCACAGGATCAGCGACAAGAGGCGAATGCCACAACGGCAGCAAGATGCTGCATCCCGTGGTGCATCTTCACGTGTTCAACTCCAAGGGAGAGTTGTATCTGCAAAAGCGTCCCGAATGGAAAGACATACAACCGGGGAAATGGGACACTGCCGTAGGAGGACACGTAGATCTCGGAGAGAATGTGGAGCAGGCACTACGAAGAGAAGTGCGTGAGGAGCTTGGCATCACAGACTTCACTCCTGAACGTCTTTTGCAATATGTGTTCGAGTCCGACCGTGAACGCGAACTTGTGTTTGTACACAAAACTATATATGACGGTCCCGTCACCCCGAGCGAAGAACTCGACGGAGGACGTTTCTGGAGCATGGAAGAAATCGAACAGAATATCAGCAAAGGCATATTCACCCCAAACTTTGAAAGCGAGTTCGAGAAAATAAAAGAATATGCCGGATAAAGACGACATATTTCTCCGTATGTTAAGCAGGTGTGTTTGTGGAGGCATTCACAGACTCCTCCGTTGCTATCGCGCCATGCCCTCCGTCGCAAGCTCCCACTTAAAACAGCAAAAAACAACTTTTCTGATTTGACAAAATGATATTTTCGCCCGAAATGAAAATTTAACACTTCGAGCGATTTTTTGTCAACGATGAAAAGACGAAAATCTTGCTATTGAGATAAATAGTTGATAATCAATTAAATACAAAATTTTTAAAAACACTCAAAAAATCGCGCCGGACGCAATTTTTTGAAATTTCCGAGTGTTTTAGTAATCTACTGATTATTAATGTGTTATGA
>JAGASY010000037.1 GCA_017621515.1 Bacteroidaceae bacterium | reverse complement strand
CGAGTTCTGTTTCCGTGATGGTCACCAGTTCACAGGATTGCTCGACTGTCAGGCACGCGATGAAAAAGCTTTGGATTTTGCCTATAACGCTTCGCTTGCCGCCGTCAACATCACAAAGGTGCTCAGGAAGCAGACGAAGACACCTTTCTCTATTGGTCAAATTAAGTCTCTGATGGTCAACGCTCATTTCATAAAAAGATTTTTTGACCTGAGCGGAATTGACCCGAACAAGACTTTACATGCTAAACTTGTCAAAGAACTCTTTGGCTTGGCGGTGGATGCCGCTTAGCCTATGGATAAATTTTTAACGAACTATTGTTTATACAACCGATGCTGACAACTGCCATACGGACATGGCTGTCAGCATCGTTGCATGTGTTTTTCTTATTTGTCTTCCGTAAAGGATAGCTTTAAGACTGTAGCCTTAATGCAACCATCACAATTCTTTTTGTTGATAGTGAAATCCTCGAACTTTAGGTTTGTTCCGGACTTGACACCCAACTCTGCATCTGAAATCAAGTCAATGGGGAAATATGCCACCTTTTGGGAAAACACCTGTGTCCCTGCCTCATCAAAGCCTAAGAGATATACATGTTGGCTTAGACCTTTGTATTTAGTCAGGTCGCCCCCGCCGGTAGAAAGGCCCTTGCTATCCTCACTCTGATAGTTTTGTGCGGCGACTGCGTCTCCGGCCAGTTTAAAGCGCGGGGTCATGTCGGTTTTAGATCGGAAACCATCAAAGGTGAGGGTTACCGGAGAGTTGACGGTGATTTCGGGAGTGGACTCGATTTTGATTGTCTTGCCATCCAAGGCTTTGGCGGCCTCTTCGATTTCCACGGAATACTCTTTTTCCGCAGCTTCAGCTTCGGTAAAGACTTTCTTTGCCTCGTCTTCCGACGAGCTGTTCTTGAATTGTTCTTTGAGGGATTCATCCTTTGCAACCATTTCAACATATATGCCGGGAACATTCCCAAAGAATTTAGAGTCTGACGATGAGCCGCTGCTTCCTCCGCATGAGGAGAGCAGGCATGTCATTGCGATGGCAGCAAGTGTCATCAGTTTGAAGTTTCTCATGATAGTTTGTGTTATTTGATTGTTATTGATTCGCTTTTCTTTCAGCAATACGCTTATTGGCCTCTTCTGCAGCGGATTGAGACCTGTGACGGCCTCCATCTTCATCAATCCATAGTGTGCTACCTGGAGCTGGACCCGAGCTTGAAGAACTTGAAGAGTCCGCTCCGCCTTTATCCATGGCAAAACATACGCCCACAATCGCGGCACAGATAATCAATATCTGAATAATCAGGCGGAAAATTACCACAACCAAGCCCCAAACGGCAACTAAACTTCCGATTATATATACGATTCCGAAAATGGTAAATGCTAGGCCTGCAGTCTTTCCAAGGAGGCTGACATTCTTCTTCATAGAAATCATGACGCCAATGGCAAACGAGGCCAGAAAGACAACAACGGTCAATATGTCGACAAATGTGCCTCTTACGCCTAATATGGCGAGAATTACGGCAAATGCAACCGGTACTGGTATACAGATGGCAATGCTGATAGCCATTGGCTTTATAGACAGTTTCGTTTTGGAGTCTTTGCCTAAAAGGAGTTGCTGATATAATTTGAAACTGTAAAGCTGGAACGCTACAAACAGCATAAAAGGTATGGCACGGAACAGTGAGCCGAAGAAGCCGTATTTATCCTTGTCGCACCACCAAAATGCGTCATTGCCCAACACCCAGTATGCCCATATCTCCAGCAATGATGCAAGCAGGATTAAGCCCGGAACGACAAATAGAGCGTAACGGCGCATTGATTCGATTTTCATCCCGAGGAACATGAACGCCATTGCCACTATGAACAATATCGCAATAATGGCGTAAGGAGTGAAAGTGGCAAAAAATTTCCCTGACCAGGAATGGTTGTTTCGTTCCCGGGTATTCCCGAATATGTCCTCGGTGCCCTCTGGATTTTCATCGCTGAACAGAAGATAGCCGGAACTGATGCCGTATTCTTTGCCGTTCACCTTGATAAGGCCATCGGAAGTTTGCCCTTTGAGCAAGCGCTCCACCGTGACCGCATCGCCCATCGGCAGTTTGAACGCTTCTTGACCAAGCATCTCGTATTTCCCGTCTTTGCTCAAGGTGATATTGCAGACGGAGGCTGAATCGGCAAAATTGTCATCAACAACATATTTCTGTGCCCACGCCGGAGCCGAGAGCACTACTGATAATATGCCGCAGAGCAATAATTGTAAGAGTTTTTTCATTCTGTGAAATTGGTTTTTGGAGTTCGACGGCAAATTTATTTAAACCCAAACAAACCCTTGTTCTCAATCTCACAAATAATCGTTCACAAGAAATAAAGGAGACTCACAAAACGTAAAAAGATTATTAGCAATGCGTAAAACTAATTGTTGTTCAATCTTTTAACCTTTCGATATTCAGAAGGAGACATCCCATTTATTTTACTGAAAACGCGAATAAACGACTGCTGACTGTTGAACCCCGACTGTTCGGCAACCAGCTTCAAACTGTCGGATGAGCTTTCAAGCAGTCGGCAGGCGTGTTCGATGCGGTACCTGTTGACAAAATCATAAAACGTGCTTTTGGCCTCTGTATTGAAAAAGGCGCTTACGTATGTGCGGTTTGTACCGACAGCTTTAGCAATGTCCGACAATTTAAGATTAGGGTTAAGCCATATCCTGTCATTATCAAAAAGGAGAGTAATCTGTCGGCCTATAACAGACATCTCCGTATAGCATACATTCGTCAAGTCCTGGTTTTCACTCATTGACAGTTCTTCCAGCACCGACTCATGCATATAGATGAAATAAGAAATAAACATCCATATGATCAATGTCGCAATCAAGTATATGGACTCAATACCCAAGTTAATTATGAGACAATCGACAAGCCATAGGGCTAATATGACAGAAAACGAGCATAATATAATGCGTAGCCAGTTAAGATTGATATTCTCATCGTAAGAGAAGCGTTGCTTCAGAAGAGCATGATAACGGGGTATGGCTCGGATTGTCCAGACAGCATAACCGAATCCGTATATACAAGCCCAGGCCACCTCAATATAGTAGAATAGAGATATACGTGTCGTCACAAACAATACCATCGGAACGACAAACGACAGCTCGTGCAACACAATCTGGCGCCATGTCAAGGTGCCGGGACGACAGAGTTCAATGAGAATAAATGCATAAAGAGGGACAGCAACCATATCTGAAGCTGTCATAATCATCCAGTTGATTGAGAGTCCGCCATCGTGAAAAGGAATGAAAAACAGATCTTTTACGCATTGCAGCCCGATGACAAGCATAAGTGCAGCGACGAGCTTAGACAGAAGCTCACCGTTTTTACGAATAAAGAACCATGTCATCATGAAATAGAACATGACGCACAGCCCGTATATGAAAAATAATAATTCTCTTGTCATAGAATTCAAAAGTGATCAATGAACACTTATTCCGGTATGCTCACAACCTGGATAATCACAAAAAAAGCGTGAGCTAACTATGCCACGTCGTGATTTGAAGGTCGTAGGAAACCATTTGAGCAGATGTAACAATAGCAGCCCACGCTATGCGCGTGAGAACCACTATGCTACCCTTGCTCGTGTGAAAAATTCCTACGTTTTCAAATCACAAGATAAGCATAACGCTTCTTATTTTTCAAAATGTCATGAGCTGACAGATGCCAACCCGACCACAAAGGTACGAAAAATTTATGGGTTTTTAACGATTAAACGTGGTGACCCAGCGAGATTCTGGGCTGAGGTCACCACATTTTAGAGGCTCTGATATGGTTAAAGTCTGTTAAAGTTTGGGGCGTTGAGGTGATTTGGAGTAGTTGAATGGTCTTGAACGAAGATGAATAGCCGTCGTTCAATAGTTGAATATCAGTGGGTTAGAAATTGAGACATATAGATACGTATACACCACGACATACATAAAGTGCGTTGTGTCAATAGATTAAATGGGGTGTGGTGACTTTTGTGGTGACCCGGAGGGGTGGGGTTAAACAAAAGGCCGCTAACTCATTGAGAATTAGCGGTTTTCTGTGGTGCCACCAGCACCATTTTTAGTGAATTGTAATGAATCAAGGTGAATAGCCTTAAATACTATTATGCTATATATCAACGGAATTAAACTGAACTAAATTTGTTTCCGGGTGTTAATGTTCAAGAATTATAGGTAACTTTATAGGCAACTTTTGAAAAGTTCCCTATCTTTGCAGTCGGGGAATCGAACTGATGGAGATT
>JAGASY010000036.1 GCA_017621515.1 Bacteroidaceae bacterium | reverse complement strand
TCCAGCGCACTGTCGTCACATTTTCAGCGCACTGTAATTTTATTTGCAGTGCGCTACAATTTTATTTTCTGTGCGCTGAAAATGTAACGACAGTGCGCTGAAAATAAAACCGCACCGTTCTTCAAAATAAAAGATTGTGGAAACCGGACAAAATGTTAAGAAGTGTATAATTCCCTGCTTTAGAAGAGGAGTTGAACAAAACTTAAAAGTGAGTGATTCTAATGTGGTATTTGAGGATGAAAATGGCGAGCTTGAAAATAAAATACTAATAATCAGATAATTATCAAAACACTCAGGATTTTCAAAAATTTCTCTCCGGCACGTTTTTTTGAGTATTTTGAAGAATTTTATATCCAACTGATTATCAATGTTTTATCTTTGCTCCAAATTTTTCTTCTTTTCGCCCTCGGCAAAAAATCTCTCCAAGTGTTAAATTTTCGTTTTGGGCGAAAATATCATTTTGTCATTTTGAAAAAGTAGATTTTAGTATGTTTCTTAACTATTTTTATGGATGTTCCCGATAGATTTAGATGGGTGCGGCAGCAACAGATGGGACTGCGAATACAACCACACAAAAACACACATAAAGCACACCTATATATAAATAAGGAACAACCGACAAACAATTAAAACCGGACAAACAAGCCGATAAACATTTCCTAAATGAATTTTAAAAACTACTTCTTAAAAAAATAAATGAATCCTAATTTTCTCTTTTCGGAATGTATGCTTAAATTTGCATTGTGTATAAATAAGTCGTTTTGCCATCGACATTTTCATCAAACGAAAAAGCGGCTGCATTTGTGCCTCATGCGAAAACCGCCTCATAGACAGAAGAAAAGACCTAACATAATTCATAATAAAAAAACGAAATATATGGACTTAATCAGTAGCATCATTGAACGTGCGAAAGCTGACAAACAGCGTATCGTTCTTCCGGAAGGAACTGAGGAGCGTACACTGACAGCTGCCGACCGCGCTTTGGCAGACGGTATCGCCGACCTTATCATTATTGGTAATCCGGAGGAGATACACGCTCTCGCAGACAAACTGGGATTGAAAAATATTGACAAGGCGACTATTATCGACCCGGAAAACCATCCCAAGAAAGAAGAGTATGCAGAGCTGCTTTGCGAACTTCGCAAGAAAAAAGGCATGACAATAGAAGAAGCACGTCAGAAAGTACTGGATCCGCTCTACCTCGGATGCCTCATCATCAAGGCCGGTGATGCTGACGGACAGCTTGCTGGTGCAAGGAACACAACAGGAAATGTGCTCCGTCCGGCATTGCAGATTATCAAGACTGCTCCCGGCATATCATGCGTGAGCGGTGCCATGCTTCTCATCACGAAGACTCCGCAGTACGGTGAAGACGGTGTGCTCGTAGTGGGCGACGTGGCTGTCACTCCGGCTCCCGACGCAGCACAACTCAGCCAGATTGCCGTATGTACGGCAGGCACAGCAAAAGCTGTTGCAGGTTTTGAAGAGCCGCGCGTAGCCATGCTGTCATTCTCTACAAAGGGAAGTGCAAAGCACGAGGTAGTAGATAAGGTGACAGAAGCTTTGAAACTGGCTAAAGAACTGGCACCAGAACTTAAAATCGACGGTGAACTTCAAGCTGATGCCGCTCTTGTACCAAGCGTAGGCGAGTCGAAGGCTCCGGGAAGCGAAATTGCAGGACATGCAAATACGCTGGTATTCCCTAATCTCGAAGTAGGAAACATTGCATACAAGCTCGTACAGCGTCTGGGCAATGCTGATGCCATAGGCCCGATTCTGCAAGGTATAGCACGTCCTGTGAACGACCTCAGCCGTGGTTGCTCCGTTGACGATGTATATAAGATGATTGCTATCACTGCCAACCAGGCTATAGCAGCAAAGAAATAAAAAAAACAGGCACAACCGGGACAGTTACTCTGCAAGGCGGACAGACGGGGAAGGAGGAAACGACATTCCCGTTTGTCTGTCGGGCATTGTGTCATGCTCCGCTTTTCAGCATGGCTTTCCAAGGAAAAGCCTGTGCCGTTTCAACAGAAAAAAACATATCACAGAAACAATGAAAATATTAGTACTTAATTGTGGAAGTTCGAGCATCAAATATGCTCTCTACAACATGGATGACCGTTCAGTGGTCACTTCCGGAGGAATAGAGAAAATCGGTCTCCCGGACTCTTTCATCAAGATTAAACTGGCAGACGGAAAGAAAGTCCAGATTAATGAACCTATACCAGAGCACACAAAGGGTGTGCAGTTCATATTCCAAGTGCTCACCACCGGCGAATATGCCGTATTGAAAGACCTGCATGAACTTGACGCAGTGGGTCACCGCATGGTACACGGCGGCGAAAAGTTCAACAAGAGCGTACTCCTCACAGACGAAGTGATGGCAGACTTTGCAGCTTGCAACGACCTCGCTCCGCTCCACAACCCGGCAAATATTAAGGGTGTGAATGCAGTAAAAGCCCTGCTCCCGGAGATTCCGCAAGTAGGTGTGTTCGACACGGCATTCCATCAGACAATGCCTGACTATGCGTACATGTATGCCGTACCATACGAACTTTACGAGAAATACGGTGTTCGCCGCTACGGTTTCCACGGAACAAGCCACCGTTACGTATCGCAGCGCGTATGCGAATATCTGGGCATCAAACCGGAAGGCACTAAGATTATCACCTGCCACATCGGCAACGGTGCTTCCATCGCCGCAGTAAAGGACGGAAAATGTGTAGATACTTCTATGGGACTCACTCCGCTCGAAGGTCTGATGATGGGTACGCGTTCAGGTGACATTGATGCAGGTGCTGTCACATTTATCATGGACAAAGAACACCTCGACAGCAAGGGACTGTCCGACCTTCTCAACAAGAAATCCGGACTTGCAGGTGTTTCAGGCATCTCGAACGACTTCCGCGACATTCTCGCCGGCATAGCGGAAGGCAATAAGCGTGCCCGCATTGCCAAGGAGATGTACACATATCACATCAAAAAATATATAGGAGAGTACGCAGCAGCAATGGGTGGAGTAGATATCATCCTCTTCACCGGAGGTGCAGGCGAAAACCAGTGGGAAGTACGCGAAGGAGCTACACAAGGACTTGAATTTATGGGTGTTAAGATGGACGAGCAGAAAAACCGTTCATGCAGAGCTACAGAGGCTGTCATATCGGCAGCAGACTCAAAGGTTACAGTCTGTGTCATCCCAACAGACGAAGAACTGATGATTGCACAAGACACTCTCGAACTGGTCAAATAATTTTTTGCCGGTAAACAAATATCTAAACAAGCGGGTGAGTTGACAGACGGACAACTCGCCCGCTTGTTTGGTTTTGTCAGACAAATAACTACTAAAAGTTTTGTTCGTTGGGCAGAAATGTGTACCTTTGCCTAAATTATATGTAAAAGCATAACAAAAAGCCGGACAGTTTGTATATCAATATACCTCCTGCAAGAAAAAGCAGACGAACCACAGGCGAATATTCAACAGCAGGTGTTTATTGAAACAGTACCATGCTTGACAACGTAACCACAGAGAGATGAATTCAAGTAAACCGATAATACACAACAAACGAAGGAACAAGATACGCATACACCATGAAGGAGTCAACATACTGATTCTTTCAGGTGCTATCTTTACTGCCGTCATCGTTACCCTTTGGTTGACGTGCGGCACTTGTTGGCTGTTCTATACGCTTGCCATTATATTATGTATTGTCTATGGCATCATGCTCAACTTCTTCCGTTGTCCCATACGAATGTTTCAAGGTCCCACGACAAAATCAATAGTAGCACCAGCAGACGGACATGTAGTTGTTATAGAAGAAGTTGAAGAAACGGAATATTTTCACGACAAGAGACTGATGATTTCCATTTTCATGAGCCTCACCAACGTACACGCCAACTGGATTCCATGCGAAGGCACCATTGTAAAGGTGGCGCACCAGAACGGCAATTTCCACAAAGCTTATCTTCCGAAAGCAAGTACGGAGAACGAGCGGTCAATGGTTGTCATAAGAACTCCTCACGGTCAGGAAGTCATGGCGCGCCAGATAGCAGGTGCAGTAGCACGTCGAATCGTAACATACGCAGAAGAAGGCACGGAATGTTTCATCGACGACCACATGGGATTTATCAAGTTTGGCTCACGTGTAGATGTCTATTTGCCGCTGGGAACGGAAGTGCTTGTAAAGCTCGGACAAGCGACCATAGGTGACGAGACTCTTATAGCGAGACTGAAATAACGGATGTATCCATGCCGGAACAAATATTTTTTTGAAAAAGAATCGAGACTGTGTATTTCTCTTTTGCCTATCATCAATCAGGAAATGCCATGTGCCGATGATATTGAAACATTAATATAAAAATCAATTGCCATGTCTATCTTTGTACGCAACATCCCTAATATCATTACATGTTGCAACCTTATTTGCGGCTGCATTGCTACAGGTGCCGCATTTCACCATAATTTCACAACTGCATTTGTTCTTATTTTACTCGGTGCCACATTCGACTTCTTTGACGGAATGACGGCAAGAGCACTGGGAGTATCCGGAAAACTCGGTGTCGAGCTTGACTCACTCGCCGACATCGTGACATTCGGTGTGGCTCCGTCAGCCATGATTTTCACCTTGTTCACGGAAGTCCGCTATCCGGAACTTATCTACAATTCTTTCTGGTTCACAGTCATGCCGTTCACAGCGTTCATCATGGCAGCATTCTCAGCCATGCGACTTGCCAAATTCAATATCGACGAGCGGCAACATACAACTTTCATCGGAATGCCGACTCCGGCAAATGCCATCTTTTGGGCAGCTCTTATCTCAAGCAGCGAGGCATATCTGACCTCCCCAATGTTCAATGCACCTTTCTTACTTGCATTCGTAATCATGTTCAGTTGGTTGCTTGTGTGTGAAATTCCAATGTTTTCACTAAAGTTCAAGAATATGACATGGAAGGACAATAAGAGAAAATATGTATTTCTGATATTATGTGTGTTCTTCTTAGGCATATCGACAGCGGCAGGAATAGCCAACGGACAAACATTCACATATATATCACGCGGCATTGCCGGCTGCATCGGCCTCTATTTATTCCAGTCCATTCTGTGTTCTTATATGAAAAATGAAGAACAATAACATACATTTTATTGTTATATAGGAAAGAGAAATGCTGCCGAGAAATATCCCTGCACACCTTTCCTATATATAATATTTACAAAACAAAAATTTATTCACTATGCTAAACTTTTTAGGCTTCATACTTCTGTTGGTCTTACTGTTCATCATAGGCACCACCATATTTGCCAGAATAATCATGCGCAAACTGTTTGGCGGTTTCGACAATACACAGTCACCGAACAACAAGCACAGAACTGACTTCTCGAACAGGAACAGTTCTAAAAATCGGAACGGACAAAAATCAGGCAAAAAGAACAAGAAAAAGATTTTCACAAAAGACGAAGGCACGTACATAGATTTCGTAGAAGTGAAGAACTGACATTCCCGTCCAATCATCAAGCATCATAATGGAAATAGTATTATATGTCATAATTGCAGCCGTAGCTGGCGGAGTATTCGGCTATATCATACGGAATAAAGAGATAGCCAAGCTGATAAGTGAAGCAGACTTTCTTAAAAAAGACATTGAGAAGAATACGGCAGAACTGACGGAGAAGCAAAAAGAAATAAATGCCATACAGGCGCAAATGACAGAATATGTCAGCCGTGCAGTAAAAGCAGAAGCCGAAAAAAAAGCCTTGGAAGAGTCTTTGGAACGCGAAAAAGAAAATCATGACACACTTACTTTGCAAGCCAAAGAATACAACTCTGAGATTCTAAAGACTATGAAAAGCCAGTTCTATGAACTCGCCGTAAAAACACTGAATGAGCGCAGCGAAGAACTTAAGCGCACCAATGCAGAACAGATTTCCGGCATTGTCATGCCTGTCAAAGAAGAAATGGACAGAGTGAAAAAGGCTGTACAGGAAGTAAACACAAGCAATGCAGCGCAAAGAGCATCCGTAGGGAAAGCTATAGAAGGACTTGCCGCACAGACACAGAAAGTCGGCCAGGGAGCGGCTGAACTTGCCAATGCGCTGAAGGACAAAGGTAAAGTGCAGGGCGACTGGGGAGAACAGCTTCTTGAAAGCATTCTTGAAGAAAGCGGGCTCAGACGCGGACATGAATATGAGGTCCAGAACAACGTAAAAGACGAAGAAGGCAACAACTTGCGTCCGGACGTGATAGTACATTGTCCCGGAGGGAAGAATGTGGTAATAGACTCAAAGGTTTCGCTTACCGCATACGTCAACTACATGGGAGCACAAGACGAAGAAGAAATGCACCGCTATGAAAAAGAAAACATGGCTTCAGTGCGCCGCCATATTGATGAATTGGCAGCCAAACAATATGAGAAGCTTGTAAAAAACACGATTTCTCATGTCTTGATGTTCATCCCCAACGAAGGCAGTTATATACTTTCCTTACGTACAGACCCACAGCTCGGACAGTATGCCTTCAAGAAAGGAGTACTCATTATCAATCCTACCAATCTGATGATGTCCCTACAGCTCATCTACAATCTTTGGCAAAGCGAGAAGCAGAGTAGAAACATAGAAACCATCATCAAGCAAAGCGCTGAATTATATGACAAGTTCGTCACTTTCGCTGAGACATTCTTAAAAGTGGATGACGCGCTAAAAGCGGCTCAGAGAAACTGCGACACAGCTTTCGGACAGCTTTCAAGCGGAAGAGGCAACATCATCCGCAGACTGGAAGGACTTAAGCAGCTTGGTGTCACACCCAAAAAGAGCATCCCTGAAAGACTGGCAGAAGAAGACAAGCCGGAGGCAGAAGACGAGAAACTTTTGCTTCCTCAAGACTGATGTAAATCTTTTTCTACATTCCGACCGGGACTTTTCTTCCCTTCTTTTTGTTTTAAAATCCATTATATTTACCTTTGTATTCAACAAAGTATTCATAAGCATGTATTTACAACATTAACCATAAAATACATGTATCCTTATTAATAAAAGATTTTGAGTATGAAAATAGGAGATAAAGTCAGATTTCTGAGTGATGTCGGCGGAGGCATTGTTCGCAAATTCGAGAAAGGTAACGTCGTATTGGTAGAAGATGAGGACGGATTCGAGATTCCGGCACTAATATCTGAGTGTGTAGTTATTGATACAGACGACTACAACATAGCCAAAGTGGACACTATCGGAAGAAAGAAAGGTGACAGCAACAAGGCAAAAAAGCAACAAGCAACTACTGTATCAGAGAAAAACACTACAAAACAAAGCTTCGATGACTTTGAGGAGGAAGAGAAACCTATCACATTCAAGCCCAAACCGGAAGAGCGTAAAGACGGTGACAAGCTGAACGCATGTCTGGCTTTTGTTCCCAAGAATACAAAAGAAATATCTTCTACGATATTTGACACCTATATAATCAACGACAGCAACTTCTTCATAAACTACACCTACATGTCAGCAGAAAACTCGGCATGGAGACTGCGCTCTACTGGTGTAATTGAACCAAACACCAAGTTGCATATCGAGGATATCACACACTCTATGCTGAACGACATAGAACGAGTATCGGTACAGTTTATCGCCTACAAAGAAGACAAGACTTTCCTTCTAAAACCAGCGGTGGGGGTGGAAATGCGCATAGACACCACAAAGTTCTACAAGCTGCACACGTTCCGCGAAAACATATTCTTCAACGAACCGGCCCTTATCTACGACATTATAAAAGACGATGTCCCTTCGAAACCACTCGTAGTAAATGCCGCAGAACTGAAGAAAGCCATGTATGAAAAAGCAGAGGCGGACAGACCTCAGCGCAGTGCCGCACGTGCTGTAAAACAAGAAGACAAGAATGCAGTGGTAGAAGTTGACCTTCATGCCGGCGAATTACTGGATACGACAACCGGTATGTCGGCAGCGGACATCAAAGAATATCAGTTGAACATATTCCGACAGACAATGGAGAAACACCTGAAAGAGAAAGGGCGCCGCATTGTCTTCATCCACGGCAAAGGCGAGGGAGTGCTCCGCAGTGCCATTATCGCAGAGCTGAAGCACAAATATAAGTCATGCACCTATCAGGACGCATCATTTCAACAGTACGGCTTCGGTGCAACAATGGTGATTATACATTAAGGTGTTTTCCAAAAAGCGTCTGCCTACCAAGCACCATTGCAAGGTGTATGCCCAGGCCGCTAACCCAAAGACCAAAATCAAGTGTCCAGCTCAGTTGAGCACCAGACAGAACCTAAAAGTGGGAGACGAATATGCAAAAACAATATTCGTCTCCCACAAACAATTTTAAATCGCATAAAGATTAGCAGCAGCGATTAATTGCCTACTATTATCTTTATTGAGTTGACCATATAAAAACCAGAAGGCAGTGGAAGGTTAAAACTTCCTGTCTGACAGAAATTAGTGTACACGCAACGTCCGTCAGCTGTAAATACTGAAACTTGCTGAGGTTGCAATACATTAATATTCACACTTTCTCCAAAAGATTTCACTTGCAGTGTCTTCGCTTCACCTATACAATCCTCAATTCCAGTCTCATCTTCAACCACAAAAGTTTGTTCCTGTGCAAAAGCCGAACCTCTATAACCTGCGTCCACAGTCTGTACGCTCCACGCATACGTACCTGCCGGCAAGCTCCGCAAAGTCCACCCAAGGTTCATCCAAGCATTGCCCATACCGCTTATGCGACGCTCGCCTGTCACAGAATCAGCATTCGGTGAAACAACATACAAACCTGTAGCAAGGTCTCTGATATAGAAATTATATGACAACGATTTCGCATCCGTTTCTGCATCCGAACCTGCATTCCACATCAGCTGCACCTCATTCTTAGTCACATTGGCAGCGAGGACAGTAGGAGGCAGCGGAGCGGCATTACTTTTCTCAACAGGATTTTTGCAAAGCACAGCTATTCGGCGGTCTGCTGTGAAGCCGTTATAGCCGCCATTGCAGTTTCCGCTAATCAGAATATCGTTCTTTCCTGTATTAGAGAAATCCGCCAATTCAATAGAAGATTCGCTAACTCCCGGCAAATCAATATCACTAAGCGTAAAGTTGCCCTGTCCGTCATTCAGATAAACATCGGTTTGAGATACATTACCATGAGAAATATTCCATCCGGTCAGAATCAAATCGGAATAACCGTCATTGTTCCAATCGCAGAACCGAATAGGACGTGTCACGTTATCGAATGCATACTCACTAAAATCCTGGTGCTTAACGAACATGCCATTGCCATCGTTAAGATAAAGCGTAACAGTTTGACCTCCCTGTTCAGCAGGAGTGTCCCATTCTTCTCCGAGAGCGCGTCCACCTACCACAATGTCAAGATAGCCATCGGCATTCACATCGGCATACGCCATAGCACCACGAGTACCCTTCTCTGTAAAGCCTACATTAGTTTCTGTAAAGTTTCCATTACCGTCATTGTACCAAACCTTTGTATATACTCCATCTTTTGTACTTGAAAGAATACAAAGGTCAACACTCTTGTCATTATTGAAATCAGCATACATTACATGAGGGTCTTGGAAGCCTTCAGGCAAAGCCAGTTTAGAAACAGGCTTTGCAAAAGTGCGGTCAGGTTTCTGTATGTAGAAGTTATCAGCAGCATTTCCACCAATGAAGAAATAATCGGTCAAGCCATCATTATCCACATCGGCAATACCGCATGCTGGCGACGGCTTGGTTGCGTTATCTATTGCCATTTCCTCCAGATGTCCGTTTCCGTCATTCATCAGCACACCATTGTAGCCATCCCAAAAGTCCCAGCCCGACTGAACTAAATCTATATATCCGTCACCGTTCAAGTCGCCTGCAACCAAATTGTTCATATACAATTCCTTTATACCTTGTGTTGCAACAAATCCGTAATCACCAGTATTCATGCGCACACCACCGTGCTGTACCTGAAAGCTTTCACCACCTCCATATACAATATCCAGTTTGTTATCATTATTCAAGTCCACCGCCAACACAGAGCCTAACTTAAAGCCTTCGTTCTGAGCTACAAACTCGATATGTTCAGATGTGTTTCGTTCACAGATAGAATCAATAGGAGCATAATCAAACGCAACCACTTTATCACGAATATATGCGAATTTTTCTTCCAGACCAGCAGCTTGCTTGATACTTTCATCCACATTAGAATTATTTGTACCCCAAACATTATGATCACCATTCTGGTTTCTATTGATTTCTCCACGTGAGCACCAATTGTCTTTAACGACAAAATAGTCAGACCCTTCATCTGTATATATATCAAATTGCGAATGACGCATATTCCACATAACCGGATCAAACAAAGGATGTCCCACACCCTCTATGCGATTCTCCGTAATAGAAGAGTTCAGTTGCGCAGAGAGCGTATAGATGGCACCTGCATCACGCATCTGAGTAGCGAATCCGTTGATATAATTGGCTGTAATATGATTGTTGTGCATACAATTGACAGCCTTGTTCCATCCCCATCCCATAGTAATAGCAGAATAAGGGAGACCATGAAGTTCATTATGAAGAATATTTACATTCGCAGCAAATCCCACACAAATGCCATTGCAGCCCCAATCTTCATTGGCTGTATTGACAATGTAGTTATTATTGATGAGAACACTGTCGCATACCAAGCGTTTATCCTCTGGATTGTATGCCTGATGCACCTCAATATTTTCATCGCCAAAGAATCCTACCTGAACAGCAGTACCACCTATATCATTAAAAGCACAGCCTTCCACTTTCACTTGCTTAGTTCCGCTTACAAAGTCAACGGCTGTAGAAGCCATGTGCTGGAACAAACAATCTTCAATATCTATGTGTCTTGCATTTTTAACACTGACACCGGCAGACGGACGTCCAACATAAGCAACATTGCCCGCAGGTACAGAAGGATCGGAGTAGGCATCAAATAGATACTGTCCGCTTTGCAGCGACACCTGTCCATCGGTTGAAGGACGCATCCAAGTAGTATGTTCAAAAGAGATGCCACGAAATACTATATTAGAAACCATCTTGTCCAAATCGCCCTCGATACGTACCAATGTCTCGTGAACAGGAGCAATAGCTTCTATGGAATTGACGCTTTCTCCAAACCGCGGCCAGTAATATACAGTACCGGAATTTGCATTGTTAAACCATTCCTGAGGACGGTTCAAAAGTTCCAACGCATTAGAAAAATAATAGCAATGATTAGAGAAGCTGTTTTCTTCAGCACGAAGAATAGGCCAAGGACGTTTAAACTCAATGTCGCTCTCCGGCTGTTTGAAAGTCAAAGTAGTACGATAGTCGGAATGTTCAGCCGTCTCCACCCTCATGTGGTTCACAGTCCAGTCTTGCACAATGGTCAATTCTACGTTCTCAGGAACTTCGTCAAATTCCTTTGGACGCGGAATGTCAAGAGTTTTTTCTTTCTTATCAACCGAGATAAGACGCGGCATCGACAGGTCGTCAAAAGTGCTTGCTCTTTTCATCTTAACACCATTCACATAGAGCTGACGGAAGTCCAGATTATTTCCACCCAACTTAGGAGTTGTAGCCATCCACACATGCTGCTGCGCCACTTCCGGCAGTTTGTCCACATTTCCAGCAGGTCTCCATCCCGAAATCTCAACACCACCACTCAAAACAGGAGTTTCACCTTCGGCGGCCTCTATAATAGTAGGAGAATAAGGTTTTCCTGAATCATCGCCATTTAAAGTAAGCGTTTCGTTCATTCGGTATATTCCGCCTTTCAGCACAACATGAATTTCTCCTAATGGTTCAGTCGCCGTCTGTCTCATTTCTCTTACACGAGCAAGTGCAACCTGCAATGTCAAGAGTGGAGCCAGCTCTGTTCCCTGCGCCAAGTCATCGCCGGAAGGAGAAACCCACACATAAGTAGCCGGAGGAACCACGATTGCATTGTACTTCAACACAAGTTCATTTTCTCCTTCTTGCAATATAATATGGTCCACAGAAATATTTCTATCCAACTCATAATACACACCATCAAGCATAAACGATTCGTATTCGGCTGCATTAGCCACAAAGTCGTGACCTAACATAAGGTATCGGGAAGGAGACATAGAAGTCCAGTCTCCACGCACAACAACATCATCCTTTATGGCATTTCCGTCAACATCCTGAATATGTATTCTCACCACCGGTTCTTTTTCAATCTCATACACCTCGTAATTGTCAATATAGGCAGAACCTTCAGCAGAAACACCTACAAAATAGACACCACCTCCAGCGTTTGAAGTCTTCAATGTGAAGTCGGCTTTCTGCCAAACATTGTTTTTGTCTTCATCAAGATAGAAATTTATATCGCCATTGCCCAGTCCATGCCCAAACCATCCAAACTGAGCTGTGACACCTTGCGTTGAATAAGTTTGAGCAATAAAGCGATAAACAGTATTAGGCTTCAAGTTGTTCAGTTCCAACGTACCTCTAAATGGTGAACCAACAGCAATGCTCGCATTACCACTATACACATAGCGCAGGTCTGTATTGACGGATTTAGTTCCCCAACCGCCAAACGAACCAAGGGTATTACAGAAAGGATCTTTGACCATATTTTCCAGTTCCGGGCAAGTTGGTACAAAAGCGTCGTCAGACGGCACCGACTTGTATTTCAGAATATATTTTTTCACAGTCTCTCCGTCTTCTGCCAAAACCTCTATTTCCGACCGACCTTCTCCTGTGCTCAAATCCACGATGCCATCACCGGCTATTGACTGTTCGTCTTCCTGCTTTTCGCATACAGGTTGTACTGACGAAGCTCCTGCGAGCCACACTTCATACTCTGTGACTTCCGGCGAGAAAGACGGATACATCTGAGCATCCACCACAGAAATAGACTTCAACTCTGCATTTTGGCTCAAACCCTCGAACTTCTTGAAGTGAATTTGCAACAAGTTCTCACCTTCTTCTACAAGTATGCGGTCTGAATTCGACTCAGTGTCATAAGTGTATTTAACATCATCCACGACAAAGTCCTTTTTATCTTTTTCAGCCACATACTCTTGTCCTATCATTAGGTATTTAGACACGTCATGCCCCCACTCTCCAACAACCACACGCTCTTCTTTCAGTGAAATGCCGTTTTCATCAACATACTGTATGCGGATAGAAGGTTCCTCTACAATATACAGTTCGTAATTGTCTATATAAACACTACCAGAACCTGTACTACCTGTATAATACAAACCAGTAGTATTGACATTGTTTGTTTTGTAAGTGAAATCCACAACTTCCCATTCATCGTTCTTTGTAGATGTCCACAAATCAATGTCACCGCCTTCATAGCCGTGGGAATAAGCATTTATAATAGCAGATATACCCTCCGGTATATACACATAAGCGTGCAATCTATATACCGTATTAGGCAAAAGATTGTTCACTTCAAGAGTACCGCCCCAAGGGGAAGCGACAGCAATACTTTTATCTCCGCAATACACGTATCGCAAGTCTGTATTTACCGACTTTGCACCCCAGCCTCCAAATCCCGACAGGTCATCGCACTCCGGATGGGATACAACATTCGCTCTGTCCGAATAAATCGGAACAAAACAAGAAGGTTCATCTTCCGATAATCCCATCACGTTTTTGACCATCGAGAACACAGGTATTGCCGTTATCGACAATAACATCATAGTTTTTCGCATTACACGTCTCATTTTGTTATGTTTCTAAGAATAAATTAAAATTGGTGCAAATTTAATTATATAATTAAATAGAAAAAATCGCTATTACACGATTAAAAGCTCAAAGTCAACATTGTCCTAAACAAAGTCAATATTGTCCTAAACAAAGCCTATATTGACCGAGACAATATATTACCAACCAAAAGAAATAGATTTATCGGATTTTATTCGTACTTTTGCCATATTTGCAGAAAATGTTGCACTATAAAAAACTTAAATATATTATGGAGAAAAGAGAAGCATTCAAAATGTTCCTGAAGCCGGGCTTCAAGGAAGAGTACAAGAGACGTCACGCAGCATTATGGCCGGAGATGCGCCAGCTGCTCCAAGAAGGCGGAGTCTATGACTACTCCATCTATCTTGACGAAGAGACCAACATTCTTTTTGCATTTCAGAAGACAAAAGGCGATGCTGGTTCTCAAGACATGGGCGAGAACCCGATTGTAAAGAAATGGTGGGACTACATGGCAGACATCATGGAAGTAAACCCAGACAATTCACCTATTTCCATACCTCTGCCAGAAGTATTCCACATGGATTAAAACAATCCGAAACCGCCAACCGATTGCTCTTGCATTCGAGCAATCACACAACAGACCTGATGAAAGAGGTTTCAAGACGAAAGTTTCCGAGTCTTTCATCTTGAAACCTCTTCTCTTATATAATTATCAATAAAAGAAAGACAGACTTATGAAGAAAATCCATTTCCTCTCATTCCTGTTATTATGTATCGCATCCACCGTATGCGGTCAGGAGATTTTTATCGGCAATGCACCGTTCCGCACATCCACCAGCCTCAACGGCAAATGGGAATACGTCCTCGACCCATTCCGCACAGAACAGATGGGCGGTAAATCCATCTACCGCAATGCCACACCACAAAACAAGACAGACCGTGTGGAGTACAGCTTCAATGCAGCACAAACTCTCTGGGTTCCGGGAAGCTGGAACACGCAGAAACCGGAACTGACATACTATGAAGGCAATATCTGGTATCGGCGGAAATTCGATGTAGATAAATACTCTACGGACAAACGCTACTTCGTGTATGTAGGAGCCGCCAACTATATAGCCAAAGTAAGTGTAAACAGCGAAAGTGTGGGACGCCATGAAGGAGGATTCACTCCTTTCTGCTTTGAAGTCACCCATCTGCTGCAAGAGAAAGACAACTACCTGATTATCGGAGTGAATGCAGCACGTCGCGCAGACAATATCCCTGCTGAGGTTGCCGACTGGTTCAACCACAGCGGTATCACCCGCGATGTACTGCTGATAGAGACCCCCAAAACCTTTATCAGTAATCATTTCATGGCTTTAGATAAAAGCACTCTGGGCGATAAGACACGTAGGATAAAGGGAAACATAGTGCTCAACGGTAAGAAAATGCCTCAAAATGTACAGATACAGATACCGGAACTGAAAACCAAAAAACAAATTCCTGTGGCTTCCGACGGAACAGCACATTTCACCCTCGAAGCTCCCAAGCTGAAACTATGGTCACCCGAAACTCCCAAGCTCTACCGCATCTGCATCATAGCAGGAGAGGACAGTCTGAACGATGAGATAGGTTTCCGCAGCATTGAGACAAGAGGCAAGCAGATTCTGCTCAACGGGAAGCCGATATTCCTGAAAGGCATTTGTCTGCACGATGAGAATCCTTTGCGCCGCGACCGTGCCCACTCCGCCGATGATGCCGCTCTGGTACTGGGTTGGGCAAAAGAACTTGGATGCAACTTCCTGCGCCTTGCCCATTACCCACATCAGGAGAACATCGTCAGAATGGCAGACAAGGAAGGCATTCTCCTGTGGGAAGAGCTTCCTCTCTACTGGGGAATCCAGTGGCAGAATCCCGTCGTGTTGAAAAAAGCCAAACAGCAATACAGCGAACTTATTCAGCGCGACTTCAACAGAGCCAGCTCCATCATCTGGTCTATTGCTAACGAAACAGCCATCAGCCCTTCACGCAATGCCTTTCTTGCCGAACTGGCAAGTTACGTGCGCAGTCTCGACAACACCCGCCTCATTTCGGCAGCCTGCAAGAAAGACCAAGAAGCCGACGGACATCCTGACAATGTATATACCTACAACGACCCTCTGATGGAGCACCTCGACATCATCAGCTTCAATGAATATTTAGGATGGTACGGCGGTTCGCCCAGCGAGTGCCGCAACAAATCCTTCAAGATGGGTTTGGAGAAACCTGTCATCGTCAGTGAATTTGGCGGCGGTGCCATGCAGGGAATGCACGGCGACAGTCTCACGCGCTGGAGCGAAGAGTTCCAAGTATATCTCTACGAAGAAAGTCTCCGTATGTTTGACCAGATTGACGGTCTTGCCGGCATGGCTCCTTGGATTTTAGTTGACTTCATGTCACCCCTGCGTCAACTTCATGGCATACAGGACGGATGGAACCGCAAAGGACTGATTTCAGAGAAAGGAGCCAAGAAAAAAGCGTTCTACACTCTGAAGAAGTTCTACGAAAACAAATAAATTTGAATGTAGCCTCATAACAGACATCTTGTTATGAGGCTACATTCAACTGGTTAAAGTTCTATACCGTAATGAAGTGTACCCAAAAGTTTTGTGTCCGACTTTTGGGTACATTTTTCCTCCACTCAAGACCACTTTTAAAATGTCAAAATGATATTTTCGCCCAAAATAAAAATTTAACACTTCAAGCGTTTTTTTGCCGAGGACAAAAAGACGAAAATTTTGATACAATGATAAATCATTGACAATCAATGGAATATAAAAACCATCAAAATACTCAAAAAAACATGCCGGACGCAATTTTTCGATTATTCTGAGCATCCTGATAATTCATTGATTATTAATATATTACAACAAAACCCACCATTTTCACTCTCAAACACAGCCTCAAATCCACTCACTTTCAAGTTCTTGTGCAGGCATTCTTTCAATGCAGAGAATTATACACATCTTAACATTTCAGCCGAAGCAAACAGCCTTTTTCTCCGCTTCCCACTGTTTTTTTATTTTCAGCGCGCTGTCGTCAAATTTTCAGCGCACAGTGCAGAAAATTGTAGCGCACAGAAAATAAAATTACAGTGCGCTGTGGAGAAAAAAACTGTGCGCTGAAAATTTGAAAACTTAGCAGTTTTTTCCAAAGGACTCTTCGCCGGAAATAAATAAATGTAAAAGAACTATCAGAAAATGAAACACTATTTCACAATTCTCAGAAGCTTCACGAACTGCGCGTAAAATTCCCATTCTTCAATAAAAGTTCGCTGTGCTTCATTTTGATGCGTGCCAGAGGACTTGGAATTTTAACATTTGACAAAATCAAAAAGAAGACATTTCAGGCATAAAACCGACAAAAAGGAATCAGAACAATAACATCCACCACCATATTGTCAGAAAATATTTTTGTTAAAAAATTTATATAAAATATTTTGTTATGGAAGCCTCAAATATTAATTTTGAGTTTTAATAACATGCCAACCGGAAGTGCATCCAGATTTTCCCCTTCTTCTATCAACCTATATCATCTGTATTTGCACAGAATATGCAAATATAATTTTGTGCAGTCCTGTTTTTTTTATACTTTTGCCGCCGACTCAGTTAGCCCGAAAGGGGAACGGGGTCTGCATTTATTGGTAAAGGACGTTTACGGACGTTATCTTCCGACTTCAAACTTCGCAACTTTGAAACCATTCAGGGAGAAACGGCAACAAGAACGTCTGCGTTGGGTGTATTATATATCCAGAAACATCATTTACAGCATTTTGTATGCTGTATAATGATGTGTTGTGTTATAATATATCACGACGTGGGCTAACTGCGTTGCCTATCCTTGAATGGAGGCAATTGCGAAGGCCTGAAGTCGGGGTAGGCAGGAAGTACAGACACCCACGTCTTTTTTTGTATATATTCATCGCTGAATCTCGGGATTGTCTATAGGCGGATTTCTATACGAGAAAAGGGATGGTAACTCATTTTCTATATAACATTGTCTTGGATTTGTTGGACAGACTTGTCCGGACGGCAGGTTCCGACCGGGCAACATTCCTACTTCGTCTCGTCTTCGGAGAAAAGTTCATGAGCTTTATAGAGTGCCGCAAAGATGCCATGCAGGAAGTATGCAGGGCTATGGCGGGCGAGAAAAGAGAAGTATATTGGATTCATGCCGCATCACTGGGCGAATATGCCGTAGCGCGCCCTATTCTGCACCAATTGCGCCGTTCAACAGACAGATGTGTTGTCCTCACATTCTTTTCTTCTACAGGCTACAACGCACTCAAACAACTTTCCACAAGCCAGACAGAAGCGGATTATATCTTCGCACTGCCTGTTGACAGCAGAAAAAACGTCTCGGCCTTCCTTGATGCCGTAAAGCCGAAAAGAGCCGTATTCATTATCTCTGAATATTGGATGAATTACCTTGCCGAACTCTCAAACAGAAAGATTCCGGTGTTTCTCATATCGGCAATCATATCCGAACACTCGGTATTCTTCAAATGGTACGGAGGCTTCCACCGCCGTATGCTGCGTTACTTCAGTTCCTGCACAGTGCTTGACGAGCAATCGCAAACAAACCTCAAGAAGTTGGGATATGCGAATGCCGTCATCGCCGGAGACCCGTTGTTCGACAATGCCGCAGCCATAACCGAAACAGAATACCACGATGCCGTGATAGAAGCGTTCTGCGCCCGAGAGAACGGAGTGTTCATCGCCGGAAGCATACACGATGACAAAGACCTTGCAATGGTGACACACCTTGCCAACAAGCATCAAGACACCAAGTTCATATTCGTTCCGCACGAAATAAGCGAGAAAACACTGAACCGGATTAAATATGAATTAGAAGGATATGCATTGTCGTACTCCGAATGCAACTCCGACACCGACTTTTCGCGTGTACAAGTGCTCATAATCGATTTCATCGGAGCCTTGTCACGCATCTACCGCTATGGGAAGTGGGCATACGTCGGCGGAGGGTTCACCCGCTACCTCCACAGCGTAATAGAACCTGTCGTATATGGGCTTCCCGTTGCATTCGGACCCTGCATCCACCGTAAAATAACTCCGCGGCAGATGATGAATATCGGGATAGGCTGCATGGTGAGTTCTCCGGAAAAACTCGACAAGTGGTTCTCCGGACTTAAGTACAACGATGCGCTTTTGGCAGAGATAAACCACCAAGCCCACCGATATGTGGAAAAGAATATCGGAGCAACTCAACTGATAACATCCACCATCATAAACGGAAATGCCTGACATGGAACACGCGGTATCAGTAATGGTCATATTCTTATGTCGCCTCATTGCCCATATTCCTCTCGACGTGATGTACCGTATGAGCGATGTAATGTATCTGTTTATGAGGTACATACTACAATACAGGCGCAAAATCGTGAGAACGAATCTAAGAAATTCTTTCCCGGAAATGGAGCAACGCGAACTCGACAAGATAGAGAAAGAATTCTACCGACACTTATGCGACTGCATTGTGGAAACAATAAAGCTTCTTCACATCAGCGACGAAGAAATGGAGCGTCGGGTCATCGTGCGCAATACACATCTTATAGAGGAGATTGCCTCGGAAGGTCGTCCCATAATCATCTTCCTCGGACACTACGGCAACTGGGAATGGGTGCAAGAAATAACCCGCCGCTATGCCCTGCCCAAGGTCAACGGAGAGATATACCGCCCCATCAGCAACCGGGTCTTCAGCAGACTGATGGAGTCCATACGCTCACGCTATTCTACAGTCCTCATACCACAGAAGACCGCCGTGCGCACCGTCATAAAGATGAAACAAGAATACGGCACATTCCTCATAGGCTTCATTTCAGACCAGCGTCCCATCCGCCGCAGCCTGAACCACTGGACACGTTTCCTCAATCAGGAATCTCCATATATGGTCGGCGGAGAAGAAATCGGCAGACATATAGGAGCTTCATTCCTCTATCTCGACATAGAGAAGCCTCGAAGAGGACAATACATCATGTCAGTAAAGAAAATGTCGCCTCCGCAGTCGGACGAAAAATATCCTTACACGCTCCTGTATCTGCAAATGCTTGAGGCGACAATCAGACGTGCGCCTCAATATTGGCTGTGGACGCACAAACGTTGGAAACATAAACAAAAAAAACAATAACAACAGATTGATATGAAAATAGTATGTGTAATTCCGGCTCGTGCAGAATCGTCACGTTTCTTCGAGAAGCCTCTGGCTGAAATCTGCGGAAAGCCGATGATTCAGTGGGTCTATTCACATTGCAAGGAAGTGGAAGCTTTCAGCAATGTATTTGTAGCGACAGACAGTGAGAAGATAAAAGCGGTCTGCGAAAGCTTCGGTGCGGAGGTCATCATGACTTCAAGCAACCATAACACGGCAACAGAACGTCTGTACGAAGTCTCCACACGTGTCGAGGCGGACTTGTATGTAATGGTCAACGGCGACGAACCTTTGCTCACAAAAGAGTCTATCATACAGTGTATCCCTGAAAACATCACCGAAGGAGAACTGTATGTGTCGAATCTTATGACAGATTTCAGCAATCCTGTAGAAGTGGTTGATGCCACAAATCTGAAGATTGTGACGGATGCACATGACAGATGCCTGTTCATCTCACGCAGCCCCATCCCTTACCCGAAAGGCAACATGGACTATGTGTATCATAAGTTTGTCGGTGTAGGAGCTTTCAACCGGAAAGCCCTTGATTTCTATCACAACACTCCTCGCGGTCCGATTGAGAAGATTGAGGAGAACGATTCTTTCCGTTTCATAGAGAACAATGTACCCATCTATTATTACAACTGCCATTGCAAATCGCTCTCAGTTGACACGCGCAAAGACATAGAGGGTGTGGAACAGTATTTGGCAGCCCAAGGGCACTGATAAGCTGCATAAGGTCAGTTGGGAATATTTTAACAGACAATGATGAATTTAAGCTATATCCGTCCCGGAAGATGGTTCTCCAGAATGTGGCTCTATCTGCATTCTTTCGCCGACTATAGCATCCCCGCATTGTTTTTCAGGAACACGCGAAAGACTTTGATGGCTTCTCTCACAGATAGAGAAAAGGCGGAGGTGTGCAGAAGAGCCAACTATTATATACGCATCGGAGAGCACAGCCATATCATCCCCGACACGACAGTAGGCACTTTCAAATTCCCTTTCGGACAAAGCGGAAAACGAACCAAATACTTTTTTGACTTGTATCGCGTAGTGCGTTGCTTCAATCCAAAGTATTCCTTTGCCTATCGTTTCGGTGATGTCACGGAAGTTCCCTCCTGCCCTGCATTTGTCAAGAGCAGACCGATAACCTCCGACAACACAAATTCGGTTGTACTAAAACTGAACCAATGGAGGCATTTCGTCTTTGTCAACGACAAGCAGCCGTTCAGAACAAAGAAAAACATGATTGTGTTCCGCAATGTTGTCAGACAGGCACACAGAGCCAAGTTTCTGGAGTTGCACTTCGGAAATCCGCTGTGCGATGTCGGAAAAACCAATGACGACTACGCAGAGGAGCACCCTGAATGGAAACAGGATTTCATGACTATGGCACAACAGTTGAAGTACAAATTCATTGCCTGCATAGAGGGCAACGACGTTGCCACCAACCTGAAATGGGTGATGTCATCCAATTCCGTGGCAGTAATGCCACGTCCGAAATATGAAACATGGTTCATGGAAGCCACCCTTATTCCCGACTATCATTACATAGAAATAAACCCCGACTACTCCAATCTTATAGAGCGTATGCAATATTACATGGAACATCCGGAAGCAGCAGAAGCCATTATCAAACATGCCCATGAATATATAGAGAAGTTCAGAAACCGCAAAATTGAATTTGCCATACAGCTGACCGTTGCAGACGAATATTTCCGGCGGACAGGTCAGTATAAAATCAACTGAGGCATGAAACCACCAACTCCAACTTTACTCGTCATCCGCCTTTCCGCCTTGGGCGATGTAGCCATGACCGTTCCGGCTATATATGCTGTGGCAAGGCTATATCCCCAATGGAAGATAAAGGTACTTACCTCACCGTTCTTCTCCCGGATATTCGTCGGCAAGCCTAACAATGTGGAACTACTGACCATCGAGCACGAAAAGACAAAGGGATTTGCCGGGCTATTCAGACTGATACACATGCTCAGAAAAGAAGACGTGACATGTGTGGCAGACTTCCATAATATGCTGCGTTCATGGATTATAGACGTCTTTTTCGTTGTCACAGGACATAAAGTGGTCATGATAAACAAGGACAGGATGCATCGCAGACAATTGACAAAAGTACACAAACAGGGAGTTTGTTTCAGACCGTTCTGTCTGCGCTACTTCGATGTGCTTCAAAAACTGGGATTCAAAGTCAGTGCAGATTCGGTTCTTCCGGCAAAACGCACTCGCAATCTGCCCCATATACCCAGCATCGGGATAGCCCCTTTTGCTCGTTACAGGAACAAGACTTATCCTCTGGACAAAATGCGGGATGTTGTACGGCTTCTATCCAGTCATGAGAATGTCAAGATTTATCTGTTCGGTAGCAAAGGAGCAGAGCAAGCAATTTTAGAAGAGTGGGTAGAAGAACATGCACACGCTACATGTGTCGCCGGACAAATGCCCATCGAAGAGGAAATCGCCCTTATGAGCAGACTTGATGTGATGCTGACAATGGATTCCGCCAACATGCATCTGGCATCACTGGTTGGGACACCGGTCGTTTCCGTATGGGGAAGCACCACTCCCGAGTGCGGTTTTCTTGGCTGGAGCCAGAAACGCGAGAATTGTATCGTTGCCGACTGTCCGTGCCAGCCATGCACCATCAGCGGAAGCAACAGTTGCCGATACCATGACTTCCATTGCCTGACTGCACTCTCCCCACAGCAAATATGCGAACATATAAACCGTATCATCAGCTTACAATGAAGAAACAGAATGAAGAGAAACATCACACTGAACCCGCGTTATGAGCAGCTCCGAGGTTATATTTCCGATATAATAGAATGTTTCGACAGAGAAGACTATGGAGAAACAGTGCAAAACGGGCGCAATCTGATAAAAAAGGTGAAATGTCCGGACGGTACATCGCTTAACGTCAAGCGTTACCACCGTCCGTCGGGTATCAATCTTTTTGTTTATTCTTTTGGAATACGTTTGCCCAAATGCCAACGTGCTTACAAGCATGCGTCCCTACTCCTTGCCAACGGAATAGAATCTCCAGAGCCTGTAGCTTGTATAGAAGAACGTATGTGCGGGCTTATCGGATATTCCTATTTTGTCAGCATACATTCCGACTACGAGCACAAGATGTATGAATGGGGAGATGCCAAAGAAGGCTGTTATGAGGATTTTGCACAAAACTTCGGACGCTTCACAGCCCGATTGCATGAGAAAGGATTTCTTCACAAGGACTATTCCCCCGGCAATATTCTGTGGACAAAACGTCAAGGAGAGTATCACTTTTCACTGGTAGATACCAACCAAATGTATATCGGGCATGTCTGCCAACACCGTGGATGCCGAAATTTTGCCCGCCTGTGGGGACCTAAGCGGTTCATAGTCCTTATGACAAGAGCATACGCAACCTACCGCGGTTTTGACGCAGACGAGTGTGAACGTATCATGTTGAAAGCTCGTGAATGTTTTTGGCGGAAATACGTCAAAAAGAAACCGGAAAAAGTGAAATTCAAATTAGAATTATAACAAATCCATATTCCTTTTATTACATCAAAAATTCACAAACAATGAAAAGAAACATTAGCGGCATCATTATGTATTATGCACTTATCGTCTGCATTTTCCTTGTCATACAGAAGCCGCTCTTTATACTTTACAACCACGCATACTGGGAAGCAGACTGCAAAGTGAACGATTTATGGGACATCTATCTTCACGGATTCGCTCTCGACAATGCTACGGCAGGATTCCTTACCGCCATTCCACTGATAATTCTATGGATTTCGGTATATAGCAGTAACTTCAAGTTACACAGATATATGAACATATACAACTGGCTCATCGCATTCCTGATGGCAATAGTCACTATGACCGATGCTGTTCTGTATGAATTTTGGGAATTCAAGCTTGATGCCACTATATTCATGTATATCAATGACCCCAAGAATGCCTTTGCCAGTGTCACGACAGGCTTCATCATATTACGTTTGTTAGCAGTCCTGATACTCACAGTTGTCATCTTCCTCATTCTCCGTCTGCCTCTTCCTCTACTCGAAAAAGCAGAGTGGAAATACCGAAAGTGGTACATAAAAAGCATGATCATGCTCTGCCTGTCCGGATTTCTTTTTGTCTCTATACGCGGAATCAGGAAATGGCCCAACACCGCATCACGTGCCTATTATTCACGCATAGACTTCTGCAATCACTCCGCACTGAATCCGTTGTACAATCTTTTCTACACTTTTACAAAAACTGTCGGAGTTCATGATGAATTCAAGTTCTATCCAAAAGAAGAATGCGCAGACGCATTCAATTCTTTATACCCAGTCCGGACAGCACAAGCGGAGATTCAGCATACCACCAAACCGAATGTCCTCGTTATCATCATGGAAGGCTTCAGTGCCATGTTCATCGAAAGTCTTGGCGGTATGCCGGAAACAGCTCCAGGAATGAGCCGGTTGATGGATGAAGGCATCTGCTTCACACACTGCTATTGCAGTAGTTTCAGAACAGACAGAGGACTGCCGGCTGTCATCAGCGGCTACATTGCTCAACCTACAACCAGTGTCATCAAAATAACCCGCAAACTTCATTCCATGCCGGGATTACCGAAATCCCTCAAAGCATACGGATATGAGACCTCGGCATTATACGGCGGTGACATCACATTCTTTGCCATGTCCGATTTCTTTCTCGCCACAGGACATGACACACTTATATCTCAAAAAGACTTCCCCGCAAAAGAAGCCACACAGAGCTGGGGTGTACCAGACCATGTTACATGCAAATGGTTGA
Source organism: Bacteroidaceae bacterium (assembly GCA_017621515.1). Taxonomy (GTDB): domain Bacteria; phylum Bacteroidota; class Bacteroidia; order Bacteroidales; family Bacteroidaceae; genus RGIG8745. Next base: position 9,895 of record JAGASY010000036.1, on the reverse strand, counting down.
AAGAAGAGATAATGAGGAAGCACCGCTCAAAGCATTCTCCTTGGTATATGACCTATCTGACATTAAGTTCTCACACTCCGTTCGACGTGCCTTACCATCATCTCTCTGACGAAAGATTCAATGCTTTCGCCTATACAGACAGTTGTATCTCTACATTTATCAACGAATTGAAGCATACGGAAGCATGGGAGAATCTGCTCGTTGTATGTGTGGCAGACCACGGATTCAACCAAAGTGCAGAATGTCGGGCAAACACCAGAGAATATGCACACATTCCTTTCCTCATTTTGGGCGGTGCTGTGAAAGAACCACGCAAAATAGACTATCTGGTCAGCCAAACAGATGTCCCCGCCACAGTATTAGGACTGATGGGATTACCACACAACGAGTTCAGGTTCAGTCGCGATGTTCTTTCCGATTCCTACACTTATCCTTTCGCTTTCAACACTTATAACAACGGATTCATGTTCAGGGACTCTACCGGATGTATCATCTACGACAACAACAGCCAACAAGCCATTGAAGGTGCAGACTCCATAAAAGAGAAAAAGGGGAAAGTCATATTACAGACGATATATGAAGATTTGACAAATTATAATTGAGTTTCCTTTATAGATACAACAAAAATGTTTAGAAATAAATGAATATCTTCGTAATCATCGTCACCTACAATGCCATGCAGTGGATAGACCTGTGCATCGGCAGTGTATATAACAATCCGCAGACCACTGTTGTTGTGATAGACAACCATTCGACAGACAGCACAGCGGAAAGAATCAAGGCAAAATTTCCACATTGCATTATCTTTGAGAACAAGGCCAATCTCGGTTTCGGGCAAGCCAACAATATCGGAATCAAGTATGCAATTGAACAGGGTTGCGACTACATCTATCTGCTCAACCAAGATGCATGGGTAGAGCCTGACACTCTGCAAATTCTGATGAAGGTCCAACTCCGCAATCCCGAGTATGGCATTGTAAGCCCCGTGCAGACCGATGCCACGCACAATAAAGCAGAAAATTTCCTGTGCCGCTATCTCCCGACATTGAAACGCTTTACAGAAGACACTTTGCTCGGACACACAAAAGATATTTATGAAGTCAAGTTCTGCCCTGCCGCCCATTGGCTCATACCTCGTCAGTGCATAGAGGAAGTAGGCATGTTCAGTCCAGTGTTCATACATTATGCAGAAGATGCTAACTTCATACAACGGGCAAGATTCCACGGATGGAAAGTAGGATTCGCTCCTTCTGCCTCGGCAGTTCACGACCGCGGAAACAGAAAGACAGGATATATCCACAGAAGATTCGCTTCACAGCTTCAGTTACTGAAACATGCGAGTAATGTATGTCGCCCTCTGTGGTTCAATATCCTGCATATTTTCCTTTATTACATGCTCCTTCCTTTCTACTTGCTGTATATGTATATATGCAAACGGACAGGCAAGGACGTCAAAACTTATTATTTTCACATCGCCCCAATCGGGCTTGTGATACGTGAGTTAATAAACAACCGAAAAAGAATCATACAATGAACACTCCTCTTATCTCTATTATCATGGCATGCTACAATCAAGCAGCCTACATTTCAGAAGCTATAGACAGTCTGCTATGCCAAACTTTCCACAATTGGGAAGCAATCATTATAGACGACGGTTCTACGGATAATATAAAATCCGTTATACAACCTTATCTTGACAGAGATTCTCGCATTATCTACATAAAGCAAGACAACCAAGGCCCTTCAAGCGCAAGAAACAACGGGGTAAAGCACAGTCGAGGAAAATATATTCTTCCTTTTGACAGCGATGATATCCTTTCCCCTACCTATATAGAAAAAGGTGTGACATTTTTGGAAGAGCATCCGGATTACACCTTATTCTGTTGCAGAGTAAGAAAATTCGGGGCTACCAACAAAGTTTTTAATATATGTTATACAGATTATAAACAAGAATTATTAAAGAACCAACTTGTTGTGTCATCCATTTTCAAGAGAACAGATTTTGACAGAATCGGAGGATTTGACGAGAAATTCCTGACTGGAATAGAAGATTGGGATTTCTTTGTACGTCTTCTTTACCACAGCGGCAAAGTAAAACAATCACAAGAAATTCTTTTTCATTACAGAATAAGGAAGAATTCGAGAAACCGCATTGAAAAAAACAAAAAAGATGCCATCGACACATTCTTCTTCAAGAAACATTTAGAAAAATACATGGAGTTTTTTGGGAATCCCCTTGAAGTATATAGGGATATACAATGGAAACAACGCTATTATAACGAATGGTACAGAAAACTATGGTACAAACTTATCGGCAAAACAAAAATTTAAGCCCGATGGTACTGCATGTCGGATTTGATGCCAAGAAAGCCGTAAGAAATCTCACGGGAATAGGAAATTATAGCCGCAGATGTATAAATGCGCTTGCCAACGATGTTCAGATATTCCTATTTACAGCAAGCAAAGGCAAAAAGGCTGCAACCACACAACTCACAGAACGTACCACATTCATCCACCCGCCGCATATTCTCCGTTTTGGACTTATCCGTGAACTTTGGCGCAACCTGCTTATATGTTTCAGCATAAAGCGGTCTGGCATAGACATCTATCATGGTCTGAGCAACGAGCTCCCTATCGGAATACAATATACGGGATGCAAAAGCGTCGTGACCATTCATGACCTTATCTTCATACGTCATCCACACACTTACAGTCTGCTGCAACGCTACATTCTCAAATGGAAGACCCTCCATGCCTGCAAAGTAGCAGACAGAGTGATAGCCATCAGTCAGCAGACCAAACGCGACCTGATGAAACTATACCATGTGCCGGAAGAAAAAATCTCCGTGGTATATCAGAGTGTGGACATACCGCTTTTTTCCCAGCCTATGTCCGATTCGCAGATTCTCGCAATCAAAGAACAATACAATCTGCCACAAAGATACATCCTCTGCGTAGGCACCATCGAGCGCAGAAAGAACCAACTGACCGTACTTAAAGCCATGAGCCTTCTGCCTCATGACATTCATCTGGTACTGGTGGGAAAAGAAAGCAAACACGGCAAAATAACTTACCAGCAAGAGATAGAACATTACGCATCTGCAAATAACCTCTCCTCCCGTCTGCACATCCTCAACCATGTGAGCAATCAGGAGTTGCCTATGCTCTATCAAGGAGCTTCCGTCTTTACCTTTATATCTACCTACGAAGGTTTCGGCATTCCGATTGTAGAAGCCCTGCTGTCACGCGTTCCTGTCATTGCCGCCACAGGCTCATGCCTCGAAGAAGCGGGAGGGCCTCACAGCCTATACGTTCCGTCATATAGCTGGACACAACTTGCCGAAGCCGTGAAGAAAATCATGGAATCCCCTCTGCTGCACAAACAAATGGCAGACAACGGCTGGAAATATGCACAACAATTCTCAGACAGACAATTGTCAATAAACTTACAAAAAATCTACAATGAACTATATCACACAAATTGACACAGAGCTTCTGCTGCTTATCAACAGTCTCCATTGCAATATCCTCGACAAAATCATGCTGGCATATACCAATAAAATGACATGGATTCCACTTTATGCCACGCTCATTGCCATAGCCGTCCTCAATATGAGGCATCATCCCCGCACCCTGATTATATTCATATTATGTATGGCAGCCACCATCACAGTATCCGACCAATTGTGCGGGCATGTCATAAGAGATGCCATCGGACGTATGCGTCCCTCCAATCCAGACAATCCCATATCCAACCTGCTACACATTGTCAACAACTACCGCAGTGGCAAATTCGGTTTTCCGTCATGTCATGCCGCTAACACTTTTGCACTGGCAACTGCTTTACACTTTGTGTTCAAAAACAAACGACTCAATGCCATGATGGCATTTTGGGCACTACTCAACTGCTATACACGTCTTTATTTAGGAGTTCATTATCCGGGAGACATCATGGCTGGTGCCATAATCGGTACATTGTCGTCTATCCTCATTTTCGGCTTCATTTCTTGGGAGAACAAACATCTGAGTGCACAACATCTGCTATGGGCATATACAGTATTGATGTTGACTATACTCACCGCACCATTCTTCTATAAATAGATTCCACCACCAATACAGGTTTGCCAGACAGTTCCACACTTATATAAAGAGATATGCCCGACAAATTTCCAGAAAGAAATCTGTCGGGCATACCTTATATATAAAACAACGAATTGACTATAAACAATTCTCTACAACTACGGCAAGCGAAACCTAAGAACATCCCTTCGCTACAGCAAAATGAAAATCAACTGCGCCTCACTGCTGCGTAAGCCTCATGTCCGTAGCATCCACAAGTTTATACAGTTTGTCATTAGGACGCACACGTTCATCCGTCTTGAAAGAAATGTGCTGACCGCGTGTTGCCGTAGCGACAGGCTGCAAGTCGTAGCGAATCTCTTCCACATGCTGCATCAATACGCCTGTCGCATTGCCTGTCACGAGAATCTTGTCGCCCACGTTCAAATCCACATTCTCTATTAGGAACTCAGCCACACCTATCTGAGAGAAATACTTGATACACTTACCTACATAGACTTTCTTTTCCGTTGCTTTAGAGCCATATACCTCGCACCATTCACCTAACTTCTGTCCCTGATAATATCCGTCCCAGAAGCCACGGTTGAACACTGTTGACAGCCGCTCGTCCCACAATGCCTTCTTCTCATCCGTGAACGTACCGTCGAGAACAGACAATATGGCTTCATTGTATGCACTCACCACCGTGTGCACATACTCCGGTCCGCGCGCCCTGCCCTCAATCTTGAATACACGTACCCCCGCGTTCATCATGATGTCCATGAAGTCAATGGTCTTCAAATCCTTCGGTGACATGATGTATTTGTTGTCTATATTCAGTTTCGTACCTGTCTCCAAGTCTGTCACCTCGTAACCTCTGCGGCAAATCTGCACACATTCTCCGCGGTTGGCACTCCGGTTGGCATTGTTCAGGCTCAAATAGCACTTGCCGCTTATCGCCATGCAGAGCGCACCGTGACAGAACATTTCGATTCTGACCAGTTCGCCCTTAGGACCTCTTACGTCCTGCGCCACAATCTGTTCGTAGATGGCTTTCACCTGCCACATGTTGAGTTCGCGGGCAAGCACCACCACATCCGCAAACTGCGCGTAGAACTTTAAGGCTTCGATATTGGAGATGTTGAGCTGCGTGCTCAGATGCACCTCCTGACCTACGGCTCGGCAGTAAGTCATCACAGCCACGTCACTCGCAATGACTGCGGACACGTTAGCCTCCTTTGCCGCATCTATAATCTCGTGCATGGTCTCGATGTCCTCACCATATATGATGGTATTGACAGTCAGATAGCTCTTCAGACCGTGGTCATGGCATATCTGCGCAATTTCCTTCAAGTCGTCTATGGTGAAAGCGTTTGCCGAATGCGACCGCATGTTCAGCTTTCCAATCCCGAAATACACAGAATTGGCACCAGCTTTGATTGCTGCCGCAAGCGACTCCCTCGAACCGACGGGAGCCATTATCTCAAAATCTTCGCGTTTCATCCTTCACATCCATTATACCGGCATCAGCCCTTAGTTCTTGAAACTGTGTATCGGAGCCGGAATACGTCCGCCCCGGTTCACAAATCTGTCACAGGCAAAAGAGTTCACAGGCATTACCGGCGCATGTCCAAGAAGTCCTCCAAACTCCACCGTGTCGCCCACCTGCTTGCCGATGACAGGAATGATGCGCACAGCCGTGGTCTTCTGGTTTATCATGCCAATAGCCGATTCGTCCGCAATGATTCCCGATATGGTTGCTGCGGACGTATCGCCCGGAATGGCAATCATGTCCAACCCGACAGAGCACACACAGGTCATAGCCTCAAGCTTCTCTATGGTGAGCGCACCAGCTTCCACCGCGTCAATCATGCCCTGGTCTTCACTGACAGGGATGAACGCTCCACTCAGTCCGCCCACATAACTCGAAGCCATCACACCGCCTTTCTTCACCTGATCATTCAGCAGTGCAAGTGCGGCTGTCGTACCCGGCGCACCGGCACGATCCACTCCGATACATTGCAGAATGTCTGCCACACTGTCGCCGACAGCCGGTGTCGGAGCAAGCGACAGGTCGATGATTCCAAACGGAATCCCGAGACGCTTCGATGCCTCTTGCGCCACAAGCTGTCCCACACGTGTTATCTTGAATGCCGTTTTCTTAATTGTTTCACAAAGTACCTCGAAATTGGCATCCGGAATCTGCTCAAGCGCATATTTCACTACTCCCGGACCGCTGACCCCGACATTGATAATTGCATCCGCCTCGCTTACCCCATGAAAGGCTCCCGCCATAAACGGATTGTCGTCAGGGGCATTGCACAGCACCACAAGCTTGGCACACCCCAGTGAGTCCTGCTCCTTCGTCTCCTCAGCCGTTTCACGGATAATCTCTCCCATCAGCTTCACCGCATCCATGTTAATGCCGGTCTTGGTGGAGTCGACATTGACACTGCTGCATATACGTTCTGTACATGCCAACGCTTTCGGTATGGAACGGATGAGAAGCTCGTCGCTGCGTGTCATGCCCTTCGACACCACCGCACTGTATCCTCCAAGGAAATTAACTCCGACATCCTTTGCCGCACGATCAAGCGTCTTTGCTATCTGGACATAATCGCCCGGAATCTTACAACATGCACCTCCCACCAGCGAAATAGGTGTGATGGATATTCGCTTGTTCACAATGGGAATGGCAAATTCACGTGAAATCTCCTCTCCCGTATTGACGAGGTTCCGCGCAAGCGTGGTTATCTTGTCATATATCTTGTTGCAAGTAACCTGAAGGTCGTTGTCCGCACAGTCAAGCAGACTTATTCCCATCGTAATGGTTCTCACATCTAAGTTCTCCTGCTCGATCATCTTGTTCGTTTCGAGCACTTCCGATATATTAATCATAATAGAAGAATCTTGAATATAACATGTTAGATACGGTGCATCTTGTCAAAAATATCCTCAAGCTGGCATTTCACCTGCACTCCCGTGTTCACTCCTATCTCTGTCAGTTCGGAAGCCACAGAGTCAAACGACTTCACACACTTGGTCATATCCACAATCATCATCATATTAAAATACTCCTGCACGATAGTCTGTGAAATATCAAGAATATTAATCTGATTGTCCGCCAGATAAGTACATACCTTGGCTATAATTCCGACAGTGTCTTTTCCGACAACTGTAATGATTGCTCTTGTCATAAGTTTCTTTTTGTTTCAGAATGTTCAAAATCAGTTGCAAAGATACATGATAATTTCCAAAACAAGATACATCCGTCAAGAAAAAGAAAGATGCGCCTCCGCCCCGCCGCACCCTACGCATACACATAATAAAAGCGGTAAATATGGAATATCCGATATTTACCGCTTCTGTAGTTGCGGGGGCTCGACTCGAACGAACGACCTCCAGGTTATGAGCCTGGCGAGCTACCAACTGCTCCACCCCGCGATGTTAATATGTGAGAATAATTAAATTCGTATCCTTTTTCTCAATTGCGCTGCAAAGGTAAGGACATTTTTTGAGGTGTACAAATAAATCGCATAGATTTTTTTTCAGAATGGCTTATAATGCCCTCTCTACGCTATGTAATGGCATAGAAAAAATGATAAAACCAAGAGGTTGGAAAAGAAAAAAACACCTGCACTCTACAACCATCCGCAAAAAGCAGACAGGAAATGGGACTATCCAATAGGCTTTCAAGCCTCCGGCAAGGAGAACAGGTACTCAGGGGCAAAATCCGCACCGTTTTTCCATTCTATGGTATTATACTTCACTGTGAACTGCCTAAAGATTTCCAAGTCTTTCAGCGGCTCGAATACCCTGCCCTTCAACGAGGAACGTAAATCCACAACTTTGGTCACTTGGTTATTGAACCATAACCGGATGCGGTACCCATCCACATACTCGGCTTTCACTACTTCTGTAAACATATCGAAGTGCTGATTTGCGGCATAGCTGTTACTTTTTTATCGACAACTGCAAAGATAGCACATTTTTTGTGAGAAACAGGATTTCAATGTTTTTTCTGACAACTAAGAAGGTGTTTTTATCGCAATACTAACTTAATAAGCAGTATATTCAACAAACTATTCCCATAACAAAATTTTTGACATCGTTTTTTGGAGGGGTATTTCATTTTGACAAAATGACAACAAGTCGAGTATTTTTAATTCCACAACCATCAATTTAGCACTATTATACTATCTTTTTGATTTTGCCAAATGTTAAAATTCCAACCCCTCTGGAACGCTCCAAAATGAGTCTCGCCGAACTTTTCTCGAAGAACGGGGATTCTACACGCATTTTCAGAAGGCTCTGTGAATTGTGAAATAGTGTTTCGCTTTTAGGCAGTTCTTTTACATTTATTCACCTATAGCGAAGAGTTCTTGGAAAAAAACTACTAAGTTTTCAAATTTCCAGCGCACAGTTTTTTTCTTCGCAGCGCACTGCAATTTTATTTGCAGCGCAGTGGAAATTCTCTCACTGTGCGCTGAAAATTTGACGACAGCGCGCTGAAAAGATTAAAACAGTGGAGAGCGAAGAAAAAAGCAGTTTGCTTCGGCCGAAATGTTAAGAAGTGTATAAATCATTGATTTGAAAGAGTGATCGAACAAGAACTTAAAAGCGAGTGATTTTTTGAGAACATTTGAGAGCATGAACGGCGGATTTATCTATAAAATATTAATAATCAACAGATTACCAAAGCACTCAGAATTTTCAAAAAATTACGTCCGACACGTTTTTTTGAGCATTTTGAATAAAATTATATCTTGCTGATTATCAGATATTTATCCTTACAATAAATTTTTCGGCTCTTCGTCCCCAGCAAAAAATCGCTCGAAGTGTTAAATTTTCATTTTGGGCGAAAATATCATTTTGTCAAATTGAAAAAGCCGATTTTAGCGTGCTTAAAACGGATGTATTCACAAATGCCCCACTAAAATGCCCATTTAAGCAAAAAAGCAAGACGGGATGATTGTTTTTCTGATTATTCACGTATCTTTGTACTTGACTACGGTTTATTCCATCGGCGAACCGCTTTATGCGGGAAATGTTGGAAAAGCAGAAAAAGACGAATACTTTTTTTGAATCTGAACATATCATAACATGAATATGGATATGAGAACAAAACATACGGCAAGCATACTTATACACTTCTTAGTCATTGCGACACTTCTATCGAGCTGTATCGACAAGCCTAAAAAGACGCAAGAACAAGAAGATGTGGTTGTACTGCCCATGACGGAAATTCCGGACATCGTGGAAGCCACAGGCAAAGTCGGCGACGGAACAAGCATGAATGTCCTCGAACTGGTGGATGACAGCGGAGACACTCTGCTGATAAATGTTCCTGTCAGCACAATCACCGGCGGTGCGGAAAGCGGAGACGACATAGACATTATCTATACAGTAACGTCCAACGGAGATATGACCGCATCTGTGGCAATTAATCTTACAGCACTGCAACACCTCTGGACTCAGCCCGACGGCAAGGGTGGAATGCAAAGCCTTGAACTCAATTCCAACGGAAAGGCTGCCACCTATAATATGACGATTGAATATGACAGATGGAAACTGGAGAACGGTATGCTACTCCTGCACTCGCCCAAAGTAATCGGTGAAGAAAAGGGGGAGATTGTAGATACATTCCATATCATGAAACTTACCGACGACGAGCTTGTGTTGATGAGTCATGAAATGGAGTCGGTATTCAAGCGCAGCAATTGAAAGTATCGGGAATGTCCGCCGTAAGCATTCCCGACATAAACAGCGGGCACTCAAAACCGCATGACAAAACGAACTTACAACTTTTAAATTTAAAATAATATGAAAAGACTAC
>JAGASY010000035.1 GCA_017621515.1 Bacteroidaceae bacterium | reverse complement strand
TCTCATAGCATGAGATAGTCATATAAAATGTCATAAAGAGGGGATTTTAATTATGGAATTTTGTTTACTCTATGGTGACATGAATCAAAGAAAGAATGTTACCGTTTACGATGACATAAAATAGACAGAGAAACGATGATACTGGATAGTTCAGATTCTCTTTCTATCGCTCGGAGCAAAACTTATAATTGGACAGATGATTATTTTTGTCCAAGAAATGGTGAACACCCTGCACTGAACAATTGGTGTTATCTTTACATGCACAGAGCAAAAGTCAAATCCTTTGTGGCTATCACCCACAAATATTTCCGCTGCTTTGTTCATGAGACAATATACCGATATGCCAATTCAAAACATGATACGGGAGAGATACTGAAGCCCACCATCAGCGGCTTGGTTTTTATTCAGGGGAATCCCGATGAGATAAAGACTTATCTAAAGCATAATTTTTCAGATTGTCATCTTGCGAAAGACTGTAGCACCAAAGAAGTGGCGATTATAAGCCACAAGGTGATGCAGCCCTTTATGCGAGTGTCTGAGTATGAACCCACACGCATCCGTTTCCTCATGCATCCTCTGGACCATTATGCCAAAGGGCGTCCACTGGTTCGTTTCACGTCCGGTATCCTTCATGGTTGTGAAGGATATATTGTGCGTATAGACCGTGACCGTAAGCTTGTGATGCAGATTGGCGACATGACCGTGGCGATAGGGAATATACATAAAGAACATTTTGAGAATATAGACGACTCGGATGTGCCGGAAGATATAAAAGCTGCATTGAATGGCAGGAAATAGATTTTTATCAGCTTGGTTCCTGATAATATATTCGTATCCTCAAAATTTATCTCCATTTTCATATTATCATAACAACTTATTGGGTAAAAAACGATATTGCAATATCTTAAAAAGTTCTTTGGGGGCACTGTAACCAGACTATGCTGAAATGTTTCCGTAGGCGATATGTGTATTCCCTGTATTTTTAATTGATAGATTTAAAAGTTTTTGGAGTATTTTAATTAAAAATGAAAAGAGCGACTTTTAAATAAGTAGCACATCAAAATAGGATACTAATCAAAGTTATGGTTATTAACAATATAGAATATTTACATTAGTATAAAACAATGTTCAAAGCAATAATAAAAAAAATTAGAGTAGGGTCTGAAAGATCAGTAACGATTAAAAAAAATATAATATGGTCGTTGTTGATAAAGGGTATAAGTATTTTGGTCTCATTTATGCTGGTTCCTATGACTTTAGGATATGTGTCGGTAGAAATATATGGTGTATGGCTTACAATTTCTTCTATTCTTCATTGGCTGACATATATGGATGTTGGCTTTACATTGGGATTAAAGAATCGATTGGCGGAAGCTTTGGCTAAGGGGAATTATGAGAAGGGCAAGATTCTGGTTTCTACGACATATTTTATAATGATAATTATTTTTATACCATTGGCGGCTATTCTATTTGGAATTAGTCCTTTTATTGACTGGTGCTGCGTTTTAAATGTAGATTCCACTTATCAGGAAGTTGTTCTTAAAACTATTCAAATATTATTTATTTTTGTTGCACTACAGATGATTGTAAATGTGTTTATAGCGGTAGTTGCAGCACATCAGAAGACAGCACTTTCTGCCTTATTTAATGTGATAGGGCAAGTATTTTCATTGATAATTATTGGAGGAATGACACGATTTGTGGAACCTTCACTTGTTAATCTTGCTTTTGCTTATTCTTTGATGCCTATAGTCATTGTTTTTGTATCTTCTGTGGTATATTTTAAAACTTCGATGCGTAGAGTGGCACCATCATTAAAATTCGTGAATGCTGGATATATTAAGGATTTGTGGAATCTGGGTGTGAAATTTTTCATTATTCAGATTCAGCAGATAGTACTTTATCAAGCTACGAATATACTAATATCGCATATTGATGGACCGGAAGCTGTGACTCAATATAATATTTCATATAAGCTTTTGAATGTTGTCGTAATGATATATATGATTATTTTGAATCCATTATGGCCTGCATATACCGATGCTTATACTAAACAAGATTTTAAGTGGATGAAAAATATCTATATGAAAATGATTAAAGTTTTTCTTGCTTTATTCCTCTTGGTCGTTGTTATAACGATGATTTCACCGATAATATATAAGGTTTGGATTGGAGATAGAGTCTCTATTCCTTTTTTGCTGACTGTTTCTATTTCAATCTATACTTTGATTCATTGCTGGGATTCGCTACAAGTCATGCTGATTAATGGAATGGGAACTGTGAAACTTCAAACGTATATTATTTTGATAGGACTGATTGTACATGTTCCTTTATCGATATTTTTGGGTTGTTATATAGGAATATATGGAGTAATAGTATCGATGTGTATGATAAATGTGGTTTATGCTTGTTTTTTTACAACCCAAATAAGGAAGATATTATCGAGAACTGCAACTGGAATATGGATAAAATGATTCTATTATGAAGAGAAACAAAATACTTTGGTTAAAGAAATGTAAAAAAGCATTGGTTTGGGTATGGAATAGTTTTCCTTTTCCGCATGAGTTCGGTTATTGTGGGAAAAATGTTATTCTGCTTTATCCCATGCGTATATATAGTCCTTCAACTGTATTTGTTTATGAAAATGTGAAACTGACACATGGATTAAAAATAATTAATACTTTTGCAGAACGTGTTGTGATAAAAAAATATTCAGTACTTGCCGCTGACTGTACTATTATTACTAATAATCATCGTAGTACGGTTACGATTCCTCAATTTGTTCTTGGCGCATCCCATGTTAATGATAAATCAGCAGATGTTGTTATAGAGGAAGATGTCTGGCTTGGAGCAGGGGTGACAGTGCTTGCTGGTGTGCATATTGGACGAGGTTGTATTGTTGGTGCAGGTAGTATTGTCACACATGATATTCCTCCATATTCTGTAGTTTCTGGTAGTCCTGCTCGTATAGTCAAAAAAAAGTTTTCTAATACTCAAATTGTAGAACATGAAAAAGCTCTATATCCAGTTGATGAGCGAATGACAATGGATGAACTTGAGGAATTAGATCGGACATATTTCTACTGTATGGGTACGTATGGCGTAGATAAACCGCTTGATAAGTGCGTAATAAAAAAAATAGAAGAAACTAAGAGGGCACTTTGTTTTGTTGAACCTTGAATAAAATATAAATGCAGAAGAAACTAGAAATTTCATTTATTGATAGAATATATTTGTTTTACGTACTTCTTTTTGCTGCTAGGGCAACTGTATTTACTAGTAACATGGATTATCGTATAAATCCTTTTGGTTTTTTACTTCTTGTTGTACCATGTTTGTATCTTGTGAGAGAACATAGAATTACCTTTATAGATAAAAGACTTGTCCGGATATATGTTCTTCTTTTTCTGTGGATGTTTATACATTATTTTGTTGATGAGACTTTCAAGTTATTACCATATGTGATACTTTTCATAAATGTTTCAATAGGATATGTTTTGATTAAAGTTTTTAGAGAAGATATTTATGAATTAGTAGAATGTTATATAACTATACTCACGGCTGTATGTCTTGTTTTATGGGTGGCAATGCATGTTGTCGGTATTAAAATATTTGAATCTTTGGGGGTCATGGAACCTACATCGAATACGAGTGTTGCCTCTTTGTTGATTTTTAATGTTCCAAATATGGCTTTTTATGAGAATCAAGGTATTGCAGGGTTAATGCGTAATTGTGGTTTTGCATGGGAACCGGGATTATTTGCTTCGATAATATGCATAGCGATATATTTTAATCTTATTTCTAAAAAAACTCTTATTGGAAATTGGAGATTTTATATATTGGTTCTTGGACTTTTAAGCACTTTCTCTACTACAGGTTATTCAGCCCTAATGCTTATTCTCGTGAATCATTTTATTTTTCAAAATAAAGGTAAAATTCTGCGCTATATATATTTATTTTTATTTCTTCCTTTATTTCTTACTATTATGTCATTGTCTTTTATGAGTGAAAAGATGAAAACAGCGGGAGATAGTTCTTGGGCTGATAACAAGGCAGGGATGATAAGTTTGGAGATGTCCAATACGTATATGACTGTTCAACGTGGTGAAGGATTATATTTGGATTATCTCAATTTTATGGATAAACCTGTTTTAGGATATGGAACGGAAAATAATTCGTATGTGGCAAATTACTTGTCAGATCATTTGCTTACTAGTAATGGTGTGATGAAAGACTTCGCTAGATTTGGGATTATTTTAGCATTATTTATTAACATTATTTTTATGCAAAATGCAAGATATATAGACCAATTGTATAATCAACGATATTGTATGTTTTATTTTTTGATAGTTGTGATTTCTATTAGTTATCCATTCTCTACATTGCCTTTAATGATTGCTCTGTGTTTCAATTATATGTGGTCAAATACAAAAACAGATATTGATAAAAATAAAAAAATACCGATATGGAAATAAATAGACCTTTATTCTCAATAGTAACAGTATGTTATAACAGTGAAAAGACTATTGCACGTACATTACAGTCTGTTCTTGCACAGGAATTTAAAGATTATGAGTATTTGATTGTTGATGGAGCTTCTACTGATACAACTATAGATATTGTACAACAATATAAATCGAAATTCTGTGGGAGAATGAAGTTCAGAAGTGAGCCAGATAAAGGTATATATGATGCTTTTAACAAGGGGGTGTTTTGGGCCTCTGGTATCTATGTTTGGATAGTGAATAGTGATGATTATATTGAACCGGATGCTCTTATTAAGTTGGAAAAACTGATACGTGGATACAAAGGTGAAAATTTACCTATTATATCTGCTATGATGAACTTTATATCTCCAAGCGGAAGGATTTCGAAAGTATATGGTTCATCACTAAAAAGTTGTCAAGATGCATATAAAAATTTTGGTATGGGATTGAATCATCCGGCAACATTAGTCCCGAAACAGATATATGATTCGATTGGTTTCTTTGATGATAGATTTGCTATAATGGCGGATATAGATTGGTTTCTTAGGGCATTCAAAAGTCATATGCTAATAGAGTTTCCTCAATTTGTAATTACAAATATGTGTTATGGAGGAATATCTACAACTGTAAGTTTTAAAAAGCTTTACAAAGATCGGCAACTATTATTCAAGAAACATTCAAGAAATTTCTTTATAGCAAAGATGCATCTCGTGAAGTGGGCACTTGTATATTTCCGAGATTATTATTTCCGTGATATTTATAATTTAAATACGGAGAAATAATAGAAATATGGTTAAGCATATAATAAAAAGTCTCTATAGACTCTATTATACATCGTCTGGCGATAGGTTTTTGGCTTATTTAAAGAAGCAGGGAGTTAAAGTTGGTGACGGAACAATATGTATATCTCCTAGGACTGTTCAGATAGATACTACACGTCCTGAATTGTTAGAGATTGGGTCTCATGTCCTTATACATCGTGGAACCGTGTTGATGACACACGATTTTGCTTCAAGAGCTTTTATTACAAGATACAATGAGTTCATTCCATCACATGGGAAAATAACGATTGGTAATAATGTTTGGCTTGGTGAGAATGTTTCGATTCTAAAAGGAGTAACTATTGGTGACAATGTGGTGATAGGTTATGGTGCTGTAGTCACAAAATCGATTCCTGCAAATTCTGTAGCTGTTGGATTTCCTGCAAGGGTTATAGCTAATTTCGATGATTATTTCGAGAAACGAAAGAGTCAATATGTGAAAGAAGCTTTTGAATATGCGTGGGCAATTATTGAATCAGGAAGGGAGCCTGAGGAGAGTGATTTTTATGATGACTATCCTGTTTTTGTGGACGGTCGTAACTATCAGGATTATGATTATCCTTATTCACGTGTTTTTTCAAAAGAACAGTTTGAGATATGGAAGAATAATCATAGAGCACCGTTCCAAGGATTTAATGATTTTATAAAAGCAGTTAAAGCAAAACAATAAAATGAAAGAGAAACCAAAAGTCTCTGTCATAGTTCCATGTTATGATGTAGAGAGGTATCTTAACCGTTGTTTAAACAGTCTTGTAAACCAGACTTTAAAAGACATCGAAATTATTCTTGTGGATGATGGAAGTCCAGATAGAGTACCGGAAAAGTGTGATGAATGGGCTAAAAAAGATTCAAGAATAAAAGTTATTCATAAAAAAAATGCAGGTCTTGGTTATGCAAGAAACACTGGTTTAGATGTTGCTATAGGAGAATATGTTGCATTTGTAGATTCAGATGACTATGTAGAGTTTAATATGTATGAAAAACTTTATAAAGTTGCTAAGAATCACGATTCCGATGTAGTCTATTGTGGGTTTAAAAAAGAGTTCAAGCATAATTATTTTATAAATGTACAGGAATGCAATGATTATACAGAGTTTACTAACGAAACAGTAAAAAACTTAATACCAGATTTCATAACCTCGGAGCCATACAGGAAATCTGAATATAAATATGAAATGTCAGTTTGGCATTCTATATATAGACGTTTAATAATCCAAGAACATCATTTAAGATTCATTTCAGAAAGAGAATATGCTTCTGAGGATATACCTTTTCAAATAGATTTCTTGTCATTTGCTTATCGTGTTTCATTCATACCTGATATGCTGTATATTTATTGTTTTAATGAGGAATCCTTGACGAAAGCATTTCCTTTAGAAAGGTATTATAAAATAAGAAATCTTTTTTATCTGATTCAAGAAAAAAGCAAAAGTTATGATACGAAGGGGTTGAGAGCGAAAAGGCTCTTTATAGGCTATGTCAGGTCATATCTTCGTAAATGGGTGAGATGTAGAGAAAAATCAGAAGCTAAAAAAGTTATTTGTGAAATCATGAATGACGAGGTCTGGATTGAGATAAGAAAAATCTATCATCTTTCTTTTCTGCCTTTTCATCAAAGATTGCTTCTTAAAGCAATTTATTATAGAAATGTGGATATGTATTATTTGTTGACTAAATGTATGGACTATAAAATGGTTTCCAAAATAAAAAAAATGTTTAATAAATGAGGATTTTGTATTTAATATTGTATTATGGGTTTGCGCAATATCTGCCGGATTCATATTCTAAACCATTAGGACAAGTTTCAAATTGGATTCGTTGCTTTTTGGTGAAAAAAATAGCTAAGAAGGTTGGTTTGATAGATACAATAAACAGGCGGGTTTATTTTGGTAATGGAGAAAAATTGGAATTAGGAGATCATTGTACTCTTGGCGCAAATGTGAGTATTCCCAATGACACTATAGTAGGAGCTTATTCAATGGTGAGTCGTCAAGTTTATATATTACATGGTAATCATAATTTTAGTAATCCGGATATCCCGATAAAATTGCAAGGGAGTCAACCTGATAAACAAACTATAATAGAAGATGATGTTTGGATTGGTATGAGATCTTTTTTGACTCCTGGTAGGCGAGTTCGAAAGGGAAGTATTGTAGCAGCAGGTTCAGTCTTGACTAAAGATTTCCCTGAGTATTCGGTTATTGGGGGAAACCCCGCAAAGTTGATAAAATCAAGAAAATAATATGAATAATAAAGTCGCAATAGTAACTCAATCATATAAGAACGATTATAAAGAATGTAAACTTCTTTGTGAAAGCATAGACAAATTTGCGTCCGAAATAGATCATTTTATCTTTGTGAATGATGAAGATTTGGAAATGTTTGCTCCCTTAAATTATGGTAAACATAAGGTGTATAAGAAAGGTGAAATTCTTCCATGGTATCTTGTTCGATTGCCGTGGAAAATAATGGGACATCATTTTCATATCAGTTTTTTTACTATACCTGTAAGGGAATGGATTATACAGCAAATATGTAAACTGGGAGTGTTTGAGGTTATAGGCGATGAGTATGATGCTGTTTTCAATATAGATTCCGAGACTGTTTTCATGAGACCCTTTAATGTTGACATGTGGAAAAAGGATGGAAGGTATTTGATGTACAGAGTGAAGAATATGAATGAACCAAGTCACGATGAATATTGTCGTGCAGCAATGAAGCTATTACCCTTAACACAAAATTATGATGATATTAGCTATTGGAACTATATGAATACTCCCGTTTGCTTCGTAAGAGAGAATACAGAGAAACTGCTTGCAGAAATTAAGAGAAGGTCTATAACTAAGAACTGGAAATTGGCATTATGTAATACTTATCGTTTTAGTGAATATTATACTTATGGTATCTATACAGATCGGATGTTGAAAATGGAGAACCATTATTTGATAGATTATCATATATTTCCTCAAATCGACATATCAGAATGTGAGAGTATTGAAGATTTCAAAATTAAAATGACCACGTTATTACATGCTGATAATTCGGTTGGACTTTGGTTACAAAAGAAAGACCGTAAATTACTGCAAAGCAAATATCTGAACTTTGAAGAAATTGACAAAGCTATTAAAGAAGAATGGAGAAGATATGGTGAGATTTGAATTAGCATATCTTTCGTATTTCCATTTATACCATTGCCATATTAATTCTATGTGCTTATATGTAAAAAACTTAAAACAATTTTTGTATTTGGGGTGATTAGATGAAAAGAATGGATTATTATAAGAAGGAGCAAAACTATGACAAACATTCTTATGTGTTGTTCCACCCTTGACACCAAGGGCGGCATGGTCAGTGTGACAAAGAATTATCTTGGTTACAAGAATTGGGGGGAATACAATATAAAGTTTATTCCTACACATTTCGATGCAAATAAGTATGTCGTGATGTTTTATTTCGTCATACAGTTCATAAAGATTGCGTGTGCCGTATGGTTCGGAAAATATAAGATAGCTCATTTGCATACGGCAGAACGCGGTAGTTTCTGGCGGAAGGCATTCCTGATGAGGTTCTTTCATCGACATGGCATTAAAGTCGTGATGCATCATCATGCTGCCGAGTTCGAGGACTTTTATGCGAAGTGTACTGAAAATCAGAAGGCGAAGATAAGGGCAGTATTGGAAGAAGCAGACTTGAATATTGTGCTTAGTGAACGGCTTGTTCCGATGATAACGGATAAAGCACCAAGGGCGAATATAAAAGTGCTGTATAACGCAGTGAATACTTATAGCACCAATCCGTATAATGTAGATGGTAAGTATATTTTGTTTCTTGGAAGATTGGGGGAGCGTAAGGGTGCGTATGATTTATTGAAGTGTATCAAGGCACTGGATGAGAGAATCCCGAAGGATATACAATTCTGTATGTGCGGTGATGGTGAGATTGACAAGGTGAAAGAGACAATAAAGGAATATGGCATTAGTCACCGTATAGCTCATGTGGGATGGATTGACGGGGTTCAAAAGCTGGAGTTTATGAAGAATACAATGCTGAATGTACTTCCGTCGTATAATGAAGGACTTCCGATGACAATTCTTGAGACTATGTCATACGGTATTCCTAATGTAGCTACCTGCATAGCTTCAATACCGGAAGTATTGCATGATGGCGAGAATGGTTGTCTTATTGCTCCGGGAGACATTACCAATCTGACAGAGTGTCTGTGCAATCTTATCAGCAATGTTGAATTAAGAAATAAGTTTAGTGATGCTTCATATAAATTGGTGACGAGAGACTTTTCTTTGAAGAAAAATATTGAGGTCTTAAAGAGTATTTATAAAGAACTTGAATAATGGTGCAAATATTAAATATAGGCATCCAAAACATAACCTCTTCCGAACTTTTGGAGCAGTTGCATGAAGGAGTGCTGATTACTCCCAATGTCGATCAGATGGTGAAGCTGCAAAAGGACAGGGAGTTTTATGAGATTGTGAAAAAGGCGGAATGGGTGGTCTGCGACAGCAAGATTCTTTATTTGCTTTCAAGTCTGCTGAAGTGTCCGTTGAAGGAAGCCATTCCTGGAAGCGGCTTCTTTCCGCAGTTCTACATGTACCATAAGGATGATGCCCGCTGCAAGATATTCCTGCTTGGGGCGATGGACGGAGTGGCACAGAAGGCAATGGAGAATATCAACCGGAAGGTTGGACGGGAAATCGTGGTCGGCGCGTACTCTCCTTCATACGGTTTTGAGAAGAAGCCGGATGAGAATGAACGTATTTATCGGATGATTAATGAAAGTAATGCCAATGTGGTTCTGGTGGGTGTGGGATGTCCGAAACAGGAAAAGTGGATTTTCACTCACAAAGAGAATATGCCTAAGGTGGATATATGGATGGCTCTCGGAGCTACCATAGACTTTGAGGCTGGCAATGTGAAGCGCGCACCGATGATATTCCAGAAGTTGGCTATGGAGTGGTTCTACCGCTTTCTGATGGAACCAAAGCGGATGTTCAGACGGTATTTTGTGGATGATGTGAAGTTCTTTCTTTATTTCGGAAAACAATTACTTGGACTTTACAAAAAACCTTTTGAGAAGCCGGAATAGCAATACCGGTATGCTGAATACCCATACAAGTATCCAGACGACAGCGTTGATGAGAAGAGCTATGATTGCTTTGGCACGATTCATGGAGCAAAGATAGTATAATTTATTGAGATAATCAGATTCGTTTCTGTATGAGTTCTTTTCCTTCTTATAATCTTCGTGACTATCAGTCTGAGATGAAGTCCTGGCTGGATGAGGCATGGAAGAAACACCGGCATGTGATGGTGCAGATGCCCGCCGGTACGGGAAAGACACACCTCATGGCGGCTGTCATCAGGGAGAATGCAGAATGGGGAAATGTGCTGATTGTGGCTCACAGAATGGAGCTGATTGAACAGATTGCTTCCACTCTGCGCCGTTTTGGCATCGAACACGGACTGATTGTGCGCAGTTCCGCTACGGATGAATGTCGCCCTGTGATGGTGGCAAGCATCCAGACACTGGCGAAGCGTGTCGGTACAATTCGTTTCCGTCCCGGACTTGTCGTTGTGGATGAAGCCCATCATGCTTTGGCGAAGACCTACAGGATGTTGTGGGATAAATGGATGGATGCACGGTTTCTCGGACTGACAGCCACACCTTGCAGAATGAACGAGAAGCCGTTTACCGATTTGTTCGACACTCTGCTCCAGTCGTGGAACATATCGGAATTTATAGATAAAGGATGGCTTTCCGATTTCGAATATGTGTCTGTGAACCCCGACAGCCGGATAATGAGGCAGATTGCTTCATTGGAGAAACGCGGCGCAGACGGTGATTACCAGACGAAGGAGATGGCGACGGTGATGGACTCTCCGGATTCTGTCAGGCATCTGTTCGATTCGTACCGACATTTTGCCGATGGCAGAAAAGGTATCGTGTATGCTATTGACCGTGCACATGCAGGACATATTGCCGAATATTATTCCAGATGTGGGGTCAGTTGTTGTGTGATTGACGGTAAGACTCCGCTGAAGGAGCGTGTGCGGCTTGTGGATGACTACAGAATGGGGAGAGTCCGTGTACTTGTTTCCGTCGATTGTTTTAGTGAGGGGTTCGACTGCCCCGAGGTTGAGTTCATACAGCTGGCACGTCCCACACTTTCGTTGTCGAAATATTTGCAGCAGGTTGGACGCGGAATGAGAGTCAGCAGAGGCAAGAGCCATGTGCTCATACTTGATCAGGTAGGGCTTTATCAGACATTCGGGCTGCCGACTGATGACCGCGATTGGGAACGGATGTTTCGCGGAAGACAAGCAGGTAAAGGGAATCAGGAAGCTCTTCATGGGGTGGTTCTTCGGGATTGCCGGTCAGACAAGACACTGGTCAATCTTGAAATGGTGCATATCAAACGGCGGGGGGAGCGGCATGAAGGTCTGGAGGTTTTCATGCAGAACCGGAAATACGGTGTGATGATGGATGGCAATGTCACTTGTCGGGCGGTATTTGAAAATATGGAACGCATCGGTGCGCCGTATTTTTCTATGGCCACTTATCCTTATTATGTGTTCCGGAGCAAGAAAACGATAATAGATGGCAGGGGAGTTGACTTGCAGGCGAATCTATATGGAAGTGTTGAGCAGCATGGCGACTTTTTCAAAGGACATGATTTGCACGGAAACGTGGTGTATTGGGATGCGAGAGGAGGAAGGTATTATCCGGTACTTCCCGAAATCGTATATGCAGGTAAGTTTGAGTTGACGAAGGTTGGACATAGGTATATGTTGAGGCAGCAGACTGCCGGGCTGAATTTTGAGTGTACGAATGAGGATATTTATGTGGGCAAGCAGCTGATGGTCATGCGTGATGTGCTGATTGTGAAACACGATTTGAGCAATCCGTATAGAGTCTATGGTTATATGGGTGATGGTGTTCTTGTGGGCAATCAGAAGAATCCGTTGTTGGGAAATTATATGTTGATGAGGGATGACGGGACTGTTTTGCGATACTATTTGGACTTGCCGTGGAATGTCATGAACAAGCCCGACATGAAACTGATGCGGTTTAAGAAGATTGAATAAGGTGGAATGCTCTTGTTTGGGTTTGTTTAAGTGGGGGTGTTCGACAGACTCCTTTTTATGTTTATGATGTATCCACAGACTCCTCCGTTGCTTTCTTCCGCAAACTTGATGTTAGAGGAGGTGGCATGATAGCGACGGGGGAGTCTGTGAATACATACGCTTAAGAAAAACAAAAAGTCCACATGAATAGCATAAGAAACGGACAAAAAATGCACTTTTCATTTTGACAAAATGATATTTTTGCCTAAAATGAAGATTTAACATTTGAAGTGTTTTTTTTGCCAAGGGTAAAGAGACGAAATTTTTGATATAGAGATAATGTGTTGATAATCAGTAGAATACAAAACTTCTCAAAATGCTCAAAAAATTGCGCCAGACGCAATTTTTTGAGCATTTTGTATATTCTGGTAATCGATTGACTCTTAATGTGTTATGCATAACTTTGTCATTTTTGTCCCCAAAGGTTATCAAAAATCCATTCAATTTTCAGTTTCTGTTCAGGCGCACTTCTAAAACCGTAAATTATACACTTCTTAACATTTCGGCTGAACTTCGCCGTCTATTTTTCCGCTTCCCAGTGCCTTTTCAAAAACTCTGCGCTGAAAATTTCTCCAAACTACTAAGTTTTTAAAATTGTAGCGCACTGCAAATAAAATTACAGTGCGCTGGAAATGTGACGACAGTGCGCTGAAATTTTGAAAACTTAGTAGTTTTTTTCAAAAGACTCTTCGCCGGATATAAATATATGTAAAAGAACCGCTCCAAAATGAAACACTATTTCACAATTTCCGGAGGCTTCACGAAATGCGTGTAGAATCCCCGTTCTTTGAGAAAAGTTCGGAGCACTTCATTTTGGCGCGTGCCAGAGGGCTTAGGATTTTAACATTTGGCAAAATCAAAAAGATAGTATTCTGAGGTAAAAAACAGTAATAAGGATAAAAATGACTGAAAATACCGGCATTTTGTCAGAAAATAATTTTGTTAAAAAATATATATAAAATTTTTTGTTATGGAAGCCATTAGAGACAACTTTTATGGGTGTCTTGACAGACTATATAAACTTTAACTATGCTTCTTTGACCATAAGGATAGGTTCTTAGTCCTGAGAAGCCGTTTCTGAACTTTATATGAGTAAAGAAGTGGCTTTTTGTTTTTATTAAAATTTGGGTAACTCATTTATTATATTTACTTTTGCGCATGTAAAAACAGAACCGTAATGATTTGACAGTTTGGCAATTCATGAAAGTCTTTGGTATTAACCTTTTATCTGTTGATGATAACTTTTAACACTTTTATAAATGATGAAAAATGTTTCTCTTAAAGTTTGTGGGGCTGCATGTCTATTGTTGGCTGTACCGTCGCAGGCACAACCTTTGTTGTCGTTGAAGAGTCTTGCACTTTTCAATGCCGAAGCAGGAACGGTTGTTGCAGTGTCTGCCGGTGACACGAAAAGAAGTATTGTATCGGTAGAAACAATCACCGTGGAGTCTCCGGCTGGTACAGTGCCGAGACTGCCCTTTCAGGTTTGGGTGACATATTCGGACGGCACGTCTGAATACAGGCAAGTGAGATGGTCTAATTCGGCTCTTGCCACAGAGAAGGAACAGGCTGACGAGCATCTTTATCCTGTGGGCAAGTCTTACCGTATCGATGGTTTCATTGTGGGTGATAACACCACCGCAAACGGCTATCCTGTATCGGCGGATGTCAAGGTGGTTGCCGGAGCCTATCGTGTGCCTTCAAACAAGCCTGTGGCAGAAACCCTTCCGCTGGATAAGGTGACAATCAATGGAAACAACCGTCTCACATCTAACCGGGAGCTTGACATTGATGCCATTCTGAGCTGGGATGTGTCGCAGCAACTATATAACTACCGTGACACTTACGGACTGAGCACTGAAGGCTATAAGGAAGCGGACGGATGGGATTCGCCGACAACCAAGCTGAAAGGACATGGCTCCGGTCATTATATGTCTGCACTTGCTTTTGCGTTTGCGAGTGCCACGAAGAAGGAGCAGAAAGATGCTTTGCGCAAGAACATCACACGCATGGTGAACGAATTGCGTGAGTGTCAGGAGAGAACATTTGTATGGAATGAACAACTGGGCAGATATTGGGAGGCGCGCGACTTTGCCCCTGAAGACGAGTTGCGCGACATGAAAGGCACTTGGGAGGCTTTTGATGAGCACAAGAAGGATTATGCCAAATACGGCTACGGCTATCTCAATGCCATACCGGCGCACCATGCTGCATTGATAGAAATGTACAGGGGCTATAATAATGAGAACTGGGTGTGGGCACCTTATTATTCGATACATAAACAATTAGCGGGACTCATCGACATTGCCACTTATATTGATGACAAGAAGGTGGCGGCAAAAGCCTTGCTTGTAGCGAAGGATATGGGGCTGTGGATTTGGAACAGAATGCACTACCGCACTTTCGTGGAGACCGGAGGAACTCAGGAAGAGAGAAGGGCGAAGCCGGGCAATCGATATGAAATGTGGAACATGTACATTGCTGGTGAGGACGGAGGAACGGGAGAATCTCTTTCACGGCTTTCCGAAATGGTCAGCGACCCTACGGAGAAGGCGCGTCTGCTTGAGGCTGCAAGCTGTTTTGACAGTCCTGCATTCTATGAGCCTCTTTCAAGGAATATAGATGATGTGCGTACACGTCATGCCAATCAGCATATCCCGAAGATTACCAGTGCACTGAGAAGTTACAGGGGAAACAAGAATCCTTACTATTATAATCTGGCTCTTAACTTCTGGAACATGATACAGGGACGTTACAGTTATGCCACAGGAGGTGTGGGGAACGGAGAAATGTTCCGTCAGCCTTACACGCAGATTCTGAGCATGAATACCAACCTGATGTCTGACAGGAACCGTAATCTGAGTCCTAACCCTACTATCAACGAAACTTGTTGTGCCTACAACTTGGCAAAGCTTACGAAAGACCTCAACTGTTTTGACCCGGATGATGCGCGATACATGGACTATTATGAACGTGTATTGTATAATCAGATTGTAGGTTCTGTGCATCCGACTCATTATATGACCACCTACCAGTATGCCGTAGGTCTGAATGCTTCCAAGCCGTGGGGAAATGAAACTCCTCAGTCAACGTGTTGTGGCGGAACCGGTTCGGAAAACCATGTGAAATATCAGGAAGCGGCTTATTTTGTATCGGACAATACGATATGGGTGGGACTTTATATGCCGACAACCCTTACGTGGGATGCGAAGAAAGTGAAGATTCAGCAGGACTGTCTGTGGCCGGCAGAGCAATCGACCATAAAAATCATAGAAGGCAAGGGAACATTTGCCATGAAACTTCGTGTTCCTTATTGGGCTACAAGTGGATTTGACGTCAAGCTCAACGGTGTTTCTGTGGCAAAGGAGTACAAGCCGTCATCGTATGTGGAGATACCTTCTCGCAAGTGGAAGAAGGGTGATGTGGTGGAGGTGACAATGCCGTTTACCAAACATATCAACTATGGTCCGGACAAGATGGAGACTGCTGCAACCGGACTGAATCAGACGAACACAGCGTTTGAACCTATGTGGGTCGGTACCATCATGTACGGCCCGCTTGCTATGGCGACAGACCATATTGACAACTGGGAACAGGCGACAGTGAATATTGATGCGGCACTGGACTGTGTGAAGCTCAATGCACCTACAAAAGAAGAGGGTACAAACGGAAATATTTATACGTTGAGTCTGGGAGACAGAACATTTGTTCCGGACTATTATCTGGGTGATAATTCCACTCATTATCTTAGGATAAATCTTATAGACGACCCGAGTGAAATGTATAAGGGCATGTTGCTCGACAAGATTGAAGATGCCAAGATATTCATGGCCGGCAATTATACTCCGGATTCGTATTCTGCTTTGAAGAACGAAATAATAGCAGCCGAGAAACTTTGTGAGGAGGCGGACATCAAGGAAGAGCAGATGAATGCACGCATGTCTGCTATCGCCCGGGCGATAGACAATCTTGTGGCTACCGGCTTGGACAAGTCTGCACTTGAGAAAGCTATCAAAGAGGCTGAGGCTAATAAGGCTGACCAGTTTACTTGGGACAGCTATGCTGACTTGCAAACTGTGCTGAACGAGGCGAAACGTGTGTGTGAAACCGGAACTTCACAGATTTTGTTTGATTGTCAGCGACTTGAAATCCGTCATGCCGTGGCAGCACTTTTGTCAGCTGACAAAGTAGATAAGACAAAGTTGAGAGAGCTTCTGAAGGTGGTGGAAGAGAGAAAGGCTGCTCAGGAGGCTTGGATTGCGCTTGAAGTGAAAGTACCGGAATATTCTCCGTGGGCACCTTACGGCTATGCTCGTCTTATGGAACAGTTCGAGAAGGTGAAAGTGGTCAATGAAAACCGAGACAAGAATTATAATCAGGAGGAGGTGAATAATGCCACTTCTTCGCTCAATGCCGCGATAAATACCATGCGTCCGGGCAACCTTCCGGAGCTTGAAGACATGAACGACCTTCTGAAGCTTCTGAAGGAGGCGCGGGAGGCTTCTGTCGCAGACAAGCAGGCATTGAAAGAGGCAGTAGAATATTCGGAAATGGTGGTTCGCTATGTCGGAGACGGAAGCGGAACGATGGATATGATTGTCAAGGCTTGCGACCGTTTGAAGGCTGTGCTTGGAAAATGATAATTTGAATTACTTTGGTTAAGTAAAGAGCACCTGTGTAGGACATGTCTTGTTCGCACAGGTGTTTTTTTTGTACACAAGGGAAACGCTGTGGGGCTTTGCTTATTATGATTTTGACGGGAGCAGGACGTGAGATGCCTTTTCGTAGATTTTGTGACACCTTTCTTTTTATGTTCTGCACTCATTTTCGTTTCTTTGTTGTATTTTTGCTGTGAATTACATTTATTATAAAAAAACAAATTGATTATGAACGTAGGAGATAGAATCCCGGAAATTCTGGGTGTTGACCAATACGGAAAGGAGATTAAAGCGAGTGATTATGCCGGAAAGAAGATAATTCTTTACAGTTATCCGAAAGCCAATACACCGGGATGTACGGCTGAGGCTTGTTCTTTGCAGCAACATAAGGCGGAGTTGGAGGCTAAAGGATATGTCATCATTGGGGTAAGTAAGGATAAGCAGGACGCACAGATGAAGTTTGCGGAGAAGTTTGGTCTGGATTTCCCTCTTATCGCTGATACCGAAACCACACTGTTGCAGCAGCTTGGTTGCTGGGGTGAAAAAGTGGCATGTGGTCGCAGAACAATCGGTACCATTCGTACAACGTATCTTGTCGATGAGAACGGTGTGATTGAACGTATCATGGGGCCGAAGGAAATCAAGACGAAGATTCATGCGGAGCAAATACTTGCGCTTTGAGTTATGCAGATATTGTTGGCATGTGCCAAAATAATGAACGATAAATCCAAGCAGACCGGATTGCCCCTCACTGTTCCTCGCTTTGCGGCAGAAGCTGCAACTTTTGCACGTGATATGATGTGTTATGGTGAGGGAGAGATTGCAGAGATGTTGAGCTGTAGTCGTCAGATTGCTGCACAGAACAAGTGGCGTTATTTGCATTTCTTTGATGAAGATAATCTGTTGCAGCCTGCTTTGATGGCTTATCATGGACAGGCATACAAGCATCTGAAGGCTGAGACATTGACAGAAGATGCACTGCTGTATGCCAATAGTCATCTTTGGATTATTTCGTTCCTATATGGTTTGCTTCGTCCGTTAGACGGAATCCACCTGTACAGGCTTGAAGGAAATGTGTCGCTGCCTTCGGGTGAAGGGAAGAACATGTTTGATTTCTGGAAAACAAGGCTCACGGACTTATTGATAGAGTCGGTAAAGGCTGATGATGGTGTGCTTGTCCATCTTGCCACGGAGGAGTTTCAGCATGTTTTCGACTGGAAGCGCGTGACGGATGAGGTACATGTGGTGAAACCGCTTTTTTATGTGTCTCATGGTGGCGGACTGAAGATGCAGGCTGTGTGGGCAAAGTCGTGTCGTGGTGCAATGACGCGGTTTATTGTAAGCAACCGTTTGAGCGAGCCTGAACAGCTGAATGGTTTTTCGTATGAGGGATTTGAATATTGTCCGCATCTTGGTGAACCGGATTTTCCGCATTTCATAAGGGAATGAATCTTTATTTATTGTATTTGTGTAGATGTATTTGATGGACTTAAGCGGATGTCCTCTACATGTTTAGGCGGTAGCGACGGAGGAGTCTGTCGAATACATCCACAAATGCATTTACTTAAGTCTGTGAGGAATCTGTGAGTACACCTCACAAATGTATCTACTTAAGAAGTGAGTAGTCTGTTGAAGACCTCCAAATAATAAAAACAGCTTCTTACTTTAGCATGTCCTTAAGATATAGGATGTCGCTTTGTCCGTCGAAGTGATATTTCTTGAAATCATCGTATGTTATCATTATGTCGGGCGAGAATACTTTGGCACGTTTATCATCTGTGGGCAGGAATATCTGCATGGAATTGGATATGGAACCCTTCAGATGAGTCTTTGGCAACTCAAAAGCGGTTTGTTCCATATAGGTGTTGGGAGCCTGTTGACAAGCTACTCCGACAATCTTTGCTCCCATTTTTCGGAGATAGAACGCATAATGAAATGCTGCACTGAATGTGTTGCTGTTAGTTATGACATATATATTTTCAGGGGTATAGACCGGAAGTCCTTTCTGTTTGAACAGTTTTTGTTTCACACTGCTCATGCTGTTTCTGACAAAGTTATCTCTGATTTCGGCAGTGATAGTTTCCGGCTTGTCTTTTTCTTCATTGTATGTATAGTCGCCAAATTCATAATCGGTGTTCCATCTCTTGTTGAATTGTTCAAGAGTCATATTGATTTTTTTCATGTACAGAGGCGACAATATCCGATAGAATTTTGTCTCCATATTCTTCTTCAGATATTCGTCGCCATATAATTGATATAGGGTAGGGAGCACTATGGGAGTCCATCCACCTCCGTTGTCGCGTAGGTCGATGACAAGGTTCTTGGATTTATGCTTTTTCATTTGTGTAAGCATCTGCGCAAAAGTATCAGAGAATGAAGGTATCCCAGCGATAGCCCGGGCGGTGTCTGATGGTACTTCTTTGTTGATGCTTTTGTAGTAGTATTTCACATTGCCATAAAAGTCAGTTCCCATTTCTCGCATGGCTTCTATGCAGTCTCTTGCCATCACGCTTGTACAACGGAAGTACATGCTCTGTTTGCTGTCATCCAAGAATGCGTATGTAAGATTTTCGGTAGGGAATGATTGTGAGAATGGCTGCCATGCTTTAGCTGCCTGTTCGGTAATGTTGGGAGACAGCAAGGGCAGAGTTATGGTGACTTCTTCCCCGTCCGGTGATAGCAGGTTGTATTTCACGGAATCTGCGGGCAGATTGGGGATTATTTGTTTGAGCGTGCTTTCCTGATTGATGCAATAGGCTGTCTTGGCATATTTGCCAATTATATTTTCTGTAGTCATGAATGTGGCAGTTGCATCATAAATTTTATTAATGGGCTCTGATTCAATACCTATAAGACGACTGCCTATTAGTGGCTTGTATTCTACGGGAAGACCGCGTACTGTCAGTCCGTCATTAATAACCCGAAAGTAAATAGGGGTAAATCTTTTGATTTTGTCATGGTTATTGTGGTTGGTTAAGATAAAGGTGTGACCGTCTTGAAGTGTAGAAAGAAACGAGTTTGCATATTTACATAACTCATCGGTTGTTGTGACGGAATCTTTCTTCATGCTCCATATAATCTCAGATGCTTTTCTGTGAAACCATGCTTTTCCTCCGTAGTTGGTGTAGGGATCCGGATGCGTTGTTTCTAACAGGTGAACCAGATGCTTGAAGTCTGACACCAGAGTATTGGTCGTAAATGTGTCTTGTGCTGTTGCTGTGATGTTTGTAATGGCAAATGTTAGTAATAAGGACGATAGTTTGCTCATGAAATTATATTTTTATGAGGTTATACTGCTTTTTAAGAAATACGTAGTATGGATTCTGATGTGACCTAAAATAAGTTAAAAACAACGGTAGATAAGTAATATTCTTAGAAGCCGTTGTTGAATTTTATTTACAGCTGTAAGAGTCAATCTGACTCTCTATAGGATTGATGATACTTGATAAATTTGTATATAAGATTTTAAAGCAATTTTACTCTGTTTTTAGCTTCCATAAAAAATTTTTTGAATACGTTTTTTGAGTGGATTGTTTATTTTGACAAAATGAAATTGCCTTTTGATAAAGATAATCTTATTGCTTTGAAATTTATTGAAATACTATCTTTTTGATTTTGCCAAATGTTAAAATTTCAAGCCCTCTGGAACGCTCCAAAATGAAGCTCACTGAACTTTTATCGAAGAATGGGGATTTTATGTGTATTTTCTGAAGCCTCCGCAAAATGTGAAATAGTGTTTCATCTTGGAACGGTTCTTTTACATTTATTTATCTCTTGCGAAGAGTCGTTTTGAAAAAACTATGAAGTTTTCAAATTTCCAGCGCACTGTCGTTAATTTTTCAGCGCACTGTAATTTTATTTTCAGTGCGCTACAATTTTAAAAACTTAGTAGTTTGGAGAAATTTTCAGTGCGCTGAAAATAAAAAAACAATAGGAAGCAAGAAAAACAACGGTGGACTTCTGTTGAAATGTTAAGAAGTGTATAATTCGCACCTTTAGACGAGCTGCTGAACAGAAATCGAAAAGTGAATGGATTTTTGATGCTTTTTGGGGATAAAAATGGCAAAAATATATATAACGAATTAAGAATCAGTCGATTATCAGATTACACAAAATGCTCGAAAAATTGCGTCCGACGCATTTTTCTGAGCATTTTGTGTAATTCTATATCTTGTTGATTATCAATCTTTTATTTTTGAATCAAAATTTTGTTTTCTTTGCCATCGGCAAAAAATTGCTCCAAGTGTTAAATTTTTATTTTAGGTGAAAATATCATTTTGTCAAATTGAAAAGCTGCTTTCTATTCCCTCTTTATTAATTGCTTTTTGTTTTTTCCATTTGTTTGGCTTCATTCCACAACTGGTCCATTTCTTCCAGACTCATGTCTTGCAGTGAACGTCCCTGCTTGATGGTTTTTTCCTCTACATATCCAAAACGTCGGATGAACTTCTGGTTGGTGTGTTCAAGAGCATTGTCCGGATTGATGTGATACAGACGTGCAGCATTAATAAGGCTGAACATCACATCGCCGAATTCTTCTGTTGCTTTCTGCTGATCCATGTTCTCTATTTCCGTCTGAAATTCACTGATTTCTTCCTTGACTTTCTCCCACACTTGTGAGCGTTCCTCCCAATCGAAACCAACATTGCGTGCCTTGTCTTGAATGCGGTATGCTTTTATTAGTGAGGGCAGTGATTCAGGCACCCCGCTGAGCACAGTCTTGTTTCCGTCTTTTTCTTTCAGTTTCAGTTGCTCCCATGATTGTATGACTTCTTTGGCAGTGTTTGCCACACTGTCGCCATATACATGCGGATGTCGATATATAAGTTTGTCACATAGTTTGTTACATACGTCTGCAATGTCGAACTCTCCTTTTTCACTTCCAATCTTAGCATAAAAACAGATGTGCAGAAGCACATCGCCCAGTTCTTTGCATATATTCAGTTGGTCTTCTTTTATCAGGGCATCGCATAATTCGTATGTTTCTTCTATGGTGTTTGGACGCAGGCTTTCATTTGTCTGTTTTTTGTCCCATGGACATTTCTCTCTCAATGTGTCAAGAACGTCGAGCAGTCGCCCGAATGCTTCCATTTTCTCTTCTTTGCTGTGCATCATAATTTTGTTTCTATTTTTATGTTTATGTTTTCGCAAAGGTACAATAAAGATTTAAGAAGCTGTTTTAAATTTATTACGAAAAATTATTATGGCTCGTCTTTCGGGAATTTAGAGTGTCTTTTTGGCTGTTTTCTCCAAGTCTCTTCGGTCACATAGCCCGCTATGCTCCCTCATCAACTTGAGAAAACAACTCAAAAATACCTCTCTAAATCCCACGAAAATAAATTTAAAACAGCTTCTAAGTCTCGCAAATATCTGGTTTGAGGCACATCGTATGAGAGGAGAGTTAGCATTGTATAGATAAAATAGCCGGCTGATTATTACATTCGAATAATCAGCCGGCTTATGTCGTGCTTTGTTGTTTTATCGGATTAGAGCTTTATTCCGAGTTTCTTAGCAATCGGTTTTGGAAGTGCATGTTTGTTGATGACAATATTCATGGTCTTGTATGCCACAAAAGCCTTTGAAGCATACCATACGCCTTTGAATTGTCCTGCATATCCCCATGAGTTCTTAACCATGAAATACTCTTTGCCGTTCTGGTCTTTTGCAATACCGTAAACAAGCATACCGTGGTCGTCTGTTGTCTCCCAGTTGTCGTATGCTTCTTGGCGCATTTCCTGAGTGACAGTGATTTCCGGAAGTGGACGTGATGTCAGTTCTTTGCTCTTGTCTGTAGCTGTCAGTCCTGTCCAGCGAGCCATGTCGCTTCCTGTCAGTTCTGCACCTTTGTCAGCATCCGGACATACAGCGATACCGTTGCGTGTAAATCCTATTTCGCTTACGTCTGCTCCCCATGCAAATGTGTATCCGTTCTTTACAGCATAGTCCATGACTTCCATGAACTCGTCGAGCGGAAGGTTGTAGCTTTCTCCCCAACGCCAGTTATCTTGTACCTCAATTACAAATGTATCATAGAATGGGTGATGAGTGAATGAGGTAAGTGAAATATAATCGTCCATATTGAGTCCGGTGCTCTCCAAGTAACTCTTCGGTGTATATTTCTTGCCGTTGTGAGTGAACTCCGTCGGGCATTCGCCCAAGTATGTGTCATAGATGGCATTAAGTCCTTTGAACCATGCCGGACTAAGCTTTTTCAGATTGCTTTTTGCAATGCTGTTGACATAACTCTCTGCTACTGCGAAGAACTCTGTGAAGTTTGGCAATGTGTCACCATACAGTGTGCCCGGTGCAGGCATGGCATCCTGAGGCACCATTCCGTAGTTCTTCATGCAATATACACAGTCATAGAAACTTCCTCCCTGTGAAAATGATACATCACCATGCATACGTACACTGGCTTTTGCGCGGTCTTCGTATGTTTTGTGAGCGAGGTACATTTCACAGAAGTCATACTCGCCTTTTCCCATGCGGAGAAGTTCCGCCTCAAAGAATCCGAGGCTTGAGTATGCCCAGCATGTTCCTGATCTGTTTTGGTTCTTGATTGATGTAATTGGGTTTTCTTTTACTGTAGTAAAAACAAACCCTTCTTCTTTTGTCGTAGTCTCTTGTGCAAATGCAGAAAGACCTAACGCAATGAGCGTTGAAGCGATAAATGTTCTTCTCATCTTTTTATCTTTAATTGAAATTCTTGTTATTTCTATTTTCTTCTTATGATGTGCAGGTATGCTTTGTCAGTTGTTCTTTATAAATTCTTCCACATCGTTTATATGATATGGGATAATTTGCTTTCCTAATACACGGCAGCCTGTTTCTGTGATGAGGATATCATCTTCCAGACGGATGCCGCCGAAATCCTTGAATGTTTCAACTTTGTCATAGTTGATGAAATCTGTGTGCATACCTTTGGATTTCCATAAGTCGATGAGGTGTGGAATGAAATAGATTCCCGGTTCGTCTGTCATAACAAATCCTTTTTGCAGACGTCGTCCGCAGCGCAGGCAATTAAGGCCGAATTGTGTTGATGGCTGTACCTCGTTGTCAAATCCGACATAGTTTTGTCCGAGTCCTTCCATGTCATGTACGTCCATGCCCATCATGTGTCCTAATCCGTGAGGCAGGAACAGAGCATGTGCACCGGCTTGCACTGCATCTTCTGTATTGCCTTTCATCAGCCCAAGGTCTTTGAGTCTGTCTGTCATCATGCGGCACACATCAAGGTGCATGTCAAGCCATTTCAAGTCTGGACGTGCTTTTTCTATTACCAAGTCATGACATGATTCGACAATACTGTATATATCGCGTTGACGTTGTGTGAATTTTCCTCCTATTGGTGTAACTCGTGTATTATCTGAACAATAGTTCTCGTTGGTTTCCGCTCCGGCATCACATAACATAAGTCTGCCGGCTTCAAGAGGATTCATGGAAGGTACACCGTGTTGTATTTCGCCGTGCATGGTCAGAATAGTCTGGAATGAGACCTTGCATCCTCTGCCATGCGCAATGCCTTCGAGGAGTCCTGCTATATGTTGTTCCGTTACCCCCGGTTTGCAAGCTTTCATGGCGGTTGTGTGCATCTCATAACCTATTTCCATTGCTTTTTCTATTTCCACTATTTCTTCATCGGACTTTACTGCACGCATTTTTACTACCGCCTGTATCAAGTCGGTTGATGCACATTCGCGTGTTTTTAATGGATGTATTCCCAGTAAATCTCCCAATTGAATCATTGTATCGTGGCGATACGGTGGCAGATAATGTATGCGTTGTGCTTTTGCTTGTGCTCTGTCGATAAGTTGTTTTAGTTTGTTCATCGGGGCAGAGTTTGCAATACCGACTTGTTCTGCAAGTTCTTTCACAGACGGTACATATCCGAACCATATAATATCATCGATGTCGATGTCATTGCCTATAAGATATTCCTTGTCGTTGTCAATGTCTATTACACCGACAAGACCTTCTCTTTGCTGTCCGAAATAATAAAGAAAGGAACTGTCCTGTCTGTATTTATATGCATTGGCAGGATAATTTGCAGGAGCATCATTGTTGCCCCATATCAGTATGAGACCGCTTCCTACGAGCTTTTTGAGCGTATTTCTGCGCTCTGAATATGTGCTTTTTGCAAACATTTTCACTTGTTTTTTGGTTACTATCGCAAAGTTAAGCATTTATTGTAAAATTATTGCAAAACATTCCGATTTTTCCTTTTTGGGGAATCTTTTGTCACCTTTTTATTTCCTGTGGAAATGTTTGTATATATTTAATGTTTTTGACGTATTCGATTTATTTCCTATGGTGAATGATGCCATATTTTACAAGTTCGTGCATAATCGGACGATCTTTTTCATGCATTTCTTCTCCATGTGCCAGGTTATATACATGTTGAGGTGTTGTTCTTTTCTTAAAAGCTATCCACATGTATATCCATTTATGGTTGGAACGTAAAAAACTTTTCTTTGACATAGTTGAATCGGTATTTATTTGCTTTTGGTTTTATAGAGAATATTCCCTTTGACTCTTTTTATAACAAATATAATATTAAAATTATCTGTTCCTAATATACACAATTATTTTTAACTTTTTTTATGGGGATGACGGTCTTTTGGATGCTTTTTGCGCTATTATTTTTTGTTGAAGTAAAAAACAGACCCTGAAAGTCTTTGTATAACTTTCAGGGTCCACTTTACTTATTGATGTCTTATGTTCTATACATCTTGATTTATTCTGCTGAATAATCCAATTTGCTCATACGAACGTATGTTGCATAGCGGTGCTGTGCTGCCTTCTTTGCTGCGTCGAAGAGTTCCTGAGCCTCTGTCGGCTTAACCTTCTTGAGAGACAGGTAACGAACTTCTCCGTCAAGGAATGCCTGGAAGTTGTCCCAGTTAGGAGCCTTGGAGTCGAGCTGGAACGGATTCTTGCCCTGTTCTGCAAGACGTGGGTCGAATCTCCACAAGTGCCAGTAACCACATTCAACAGCCTTTGCTTCTTCTGCCTGGCTCTTGCCCATGCCTCCCTTAGCTTTAAGACCATGATTGATACATGGAGCGTAAGCGATGACAAGTGACGGACCCGGATAAGCTTCTGCTTCGCGAATTGCTTTCAAGCACTGTGCATTGTCTGCACCCATAGCAACCTGAGCTACATATACATAGCCGTAAGTTGACTGCATCAAACCAAGGTCTTTCTTTGTGATGCGCTTTCCGCCGGCAGCGAACTGTGCAATGGCACCGATTGGAGTTGCCTTTGAAGACTGACCACCAGTGTTTGAATAAACCTCAGTGTCGATAACAAAGATATTCACGTCTTCGCCTGATGCAAGTACATGGTCGAGACCGCCGTAACCTATATCGTATGAAGCACCGTCACCACCAATAATCCACTGACTGCGTTTTGTGAGGTAGTGGCTGAGTTCTGCCAACTGTGCACAAGTAGCACAACCTTTCTGCTTGCCTTCGAGAATCATCGGAGTGAGTTTTGCAGCAGCTTTCTTGGAAGCTTCTGCATCATTCATACCGTCAATCCATTCCTGTGCTGCAGCCTTGAACTCTGCAGGTGTTGATTCTGCTGCCATTGCGCCTTCAAGCATAGTCTTGATGCGTGCGCGCATCTTCTTGTTAGCGATAGTCATACCGAGACCGTATTCGCAGAAGTCCTCGAACAGTGAGTTTGACCATGCCGGACCCTGTCCCTTCTCGTTCTTTGTATAAGGAGTTGAAGGTATAGAACCGGAATAGATTGAAGAACATCCTGTAGCGTTTGCCACCATTTCGCGGTCTCCGAAGAGCTGTGAAATGAGTTTTACGTATGGAGTCTCACCGCAACCTGCACATGCGCCGGAGAACTCGAAGAGCGGAGTGGCGAACTGAGATACACGTGGGTTTGCCTTAACGTCGATGAGGTCTTGCTTGCTCTTCACGTTCTTCACGCAATAGTTCCAGTTTGCAGCTTCGTCAAGTTCGTTCTCAAGCGGAACCATCTTGAGTGCCTTGTTGCCTTTCTTGCCCGGACATACGTCAACACAGTTGCCGCATCCGAGACAGTCCATAACACCTACCTGCATACGGAACTTCATGCCCTTGAGCTGTGCAGGTGCAATCATGTCGAGCTTGTCTGCGTTCAAGCCGGCTGCTTCCTGCTCATCCATTACGAATGGACGGATACATGCGTGAGGACATACGAATGCACACTTGTTACACTGGATACAGTTCTCTGAATCCCAAGTCGGAACGAATGCTGCTACACCACGCTTCTCGTATGCAGCTGTACCCTGTTCCCATGCACCGTCTTCATATCCCTTGTATGCTGATACCGGAAGGAGGTCGCCGTTCTGTGCATTGATAGGACGAACAAGATTGTTGATGAAGTCTGGATCGTCGTTTGTCGGCTTCTCTTCGTCCGGAAGGTTTGCCCATGCCGGGTCAATAGCAAGTTTCTGATACTCACCACCACGGTCAACAGCTGCATAGTTCATGTTGACTACATCTTCTCCCTTCTTTCCGTAAGACTTCACGATAAACTTCTTCATCTGTTCAACTGCAAGGTCAACAGGGATAACTTCTGTGATGCGGAAGAATGCAGACTGGAGGATTGTGTTTGTACGGTTGCCGAGACCAATCTCCTGAGCAATCTTTGTTGCATTGATGTAGTAAACAGTGATGTTCTTCTGAGCGAAGTAACGCTTGATATTGTTAGGAAGGTTCTTTGCCAAATCCTCTGCGTCCCAGATTGTGTTCAAGAGGAATGTTCCGTTCTCGCGAAGACCACGAGTCACATCGTACATGCGGAGGTAAGCCTGTACATGGCATGCCACGAAGTTAGGAGTCTTAATCTGGTATGTAGAGCGGATTGGGTTGTCACCGAAACGAAGGTGTGAGCAAGTGAAACCGCCTGATTTCTTTGAGTCGTATGAGAAGTATGCCTGACAATACTTGTTTGTGTTGTCACCGATAATCTTCACAGAGTTCTTGTTTGCACCTACTGTACCGTCTGCACCGAGTCCGAAGAATTTTGCTTCGAAGATGCCTTCTCCTCCAAGAGCCATCTCTTCTTTCGGAGGAAGTGAAAGGAATGTCACGTCATCGACTATGCCGATAGTGAAACGATCTTTCGGCTGTGGCAATTCAAGGTTCTCATACACTCCGAGAATCATTGTCGGAGTAACGTCAGAAGAACCGAGTCCGTATCTGCCGCCTACAATGAGAGGGGCATTCTCTTTGCCGTAGAATGCATCCTTAACATCAAGGAGCAATGGCTCGCCGCTTGCTCCCGGCTCCTTTGTACGGTCGAGAACTGCGATGCGCTTACAAGTCTTTGGTACTGCTGCAAGCAAGTGCTCTACTGAGAACGGACGGTAGAGGTGTACGCTGACCATACCGTACTTCTTGCCGTTGGCATTAGCGTGGTCGATAGCTTCGCGTGCTGCCTCTGTTGCAGAACCCATGAGGATGATTACTTCTTCTGCGTCGTCTGCACCGTAGTAGCTGAACAACTTGTATTCGCGGCCTGTAATCTTGGAAACTTCCTTCATGTATTCTTCAACGACAGCCGGAACTGCATCATAGTAAGCGTTGCAGCTCTCACGGTGAGTGAAGAATGTTTCAGGGTTTTCTGCCATACCCTTTGCCTGAGGATGCTCAGGAGACAATGCGCGGGCACGGAACTCTGAAACTGCTTCCATGTCAACCAGCGGACGAAGATCTTCCTGGTCTATTTCTTCTATTTTCTGATACTCGTGTGATGTGCGGAATCCGTCGAAGAAGTTGATAAACGGAACACGGCACTTGAGAGCAGAAAGGTGTGCTACGGCTGAGAGATCCATGACTTCCTGTACTGAACCTTCGCAAAGCATCGCAAAACCTGTCTGGCGGCATGCCATGACGTCTCCGTGATCACCGAAAATACAGAGAGAGTGGCTTGCAACCGTACGTGCCGATACGTGGAACACGCTTGGGAGCAATTCACCTGCAATCTTGTACATGTTAGGAATCATCAGAAGAAGACCCTGTGAAGCTGTAAATGTGGTAGTGAGGGCACCGGCTTGCAATGAACCGTGAACTGCACCTGCAGCACCTGCCTCAGACTGCATTTCCTGTACCAGCACAGTGTCGCCGAACAAGTTCTTGCGACCTGCCACTGCCCACTCGTCAACGTGCTCTGCCATTGGAGACGAAGGTGTGATAGGGTAGATTGCTGCTACCTCTGAAAACATGTAGGCTACGTGAGCTGCTGCTTGGTTGCCGTCACATGTGATGAATTTTTTTTCTTTACCCATTTTTAGTTATAATTTAAAATGTATTGTAATAAGTATATTCTTTAGTCTCGTTTGTCTTTTAGAATTACAAATGCCCCAACCGAAAGTATGGTTAATAGAGGAAACCGAAAAGCCATAGCGGTATCTGATTGCCTTCACCTATTTCCAGTTGGTTGACCGCGTAGGTGGTCTTTGATTTGCTTTTTAGTTTGGTGGCATGTTCTGTAACGCGGAACTCCATGGATTCGTCTATCAGAAAAGAACCGATGTTGCCGACCTTGTTCACTGTGTGGTCTTTCCACATCGTGTTGCAGAAGAATGTTTCCAGCACATCATGCTCGTCGAAGCGTTTCGGATAGAAACTGTACATCAGGTTGGAGTTGTGCAGCAACACTCTTGCCGGCTTTTTAGGGAACTCATCTCCCTTGCTGTAAATCATGTTTACAAGGCGGGCCTCCATCAGATATTTGATGTAGTGCATTACCGTTGCGCGCGACATGCCCAGCTCCTGAGCCAACTGGCTGATGTTGGGCACACTGCTGCCGCTTGTGGTGAGGAGGTAGAACAATTGCTTTATCTTTGCCAGATATTTCAGCTCTATCTGCTTGATGAGCAATATATCTACTTCAATCATCATGTTCATAGTCTTGAGCAGATTTTCCGAGTAGTTGCTGTTTTCCAAGAAGAAAGGATAGAATCCATGGTGAAGATAATCCTTGAAAAAGTCGCGCGGATGAGTCTGCTCAATTATGTTTTGTGCAATTTCCCTATGATTGTCGATAATCTCATCTAATGTATATGAGTGGAACTTGTTGCCTGTCTTCAAGTTGAGGAACTCTCTGAATGAGAATCCTCTCAGATTATATGATTTGACTATTCCGTTCAGTTCCGGATTTTCCTCCTTCAGGCGCATGACAGACGAACCGGTGAAGACAATCTTTAGGCCCGGATATCTGTTGTGGCATTCTTTCAGTTGTTTGCTCCAGTCCGGCTGCTTGAATACTTGGTCTATCAGTAGTACTTTTCCGCCTGAATGATAGAACTCGCCTGCAAACTCGGATATGCCTACATTCTGTACATAGAAATTGTTGGTGTTTATGTAAAGGCATGAGTGGTCTTCCGGAGAAAAATGTTCTTTGGCATATTGAAGCAGAAAAGTCGTCTTTCCCACACCGCGAGTGCCTTTGATACCTATCATTCTGGCACTCCAGTCAATTTCGTCCATAAGATCTCGCCGCACCGGCGCTTGCAGATGCTCTATTAAATATGTGTGTGTGCGGAAAAACGATTCCATATATTTCTGAATGTATAAATGCTTTAGCCAAACTACAGGGCAAAGTTATGTTTTTTATATAACAAATGCAAACTCGACTTTACAAAAAAAAATGAGAAAGGAAAAAAAGTCAGTTATGTATTCTTTTGGACTGTTTTTTCCGCCTTTTAGGTTTGTTGAAAACAGCCGCAATGATGACAATTCGTTTTTATTGAAGATATTTGAACAGGGATGAAAATGCTCCCATAAAAAATTTTTTGAATACGTTTTTTTACTAAAATATTTTTCTGACAAAAAGATGATAAATATAGAGTAAAATAAATCAGAATGATTGTATTATGGGTAAATTCCTGTCTTTCTGATTTTGTCAAATGTTAAAATTCCAAACCCTCTGGCACGCGTCAAAATGAAGCGTGCCGAACTTTTGTCGAAGAACGGGGATTCTACACGCATTTTTAAATGTTTCCGGGAATTGTGAAATAGTGTTTCGTTTTTTGGCGGTTCTTTTACATTTATTTATCTCCGGCGAAGAGTCTTTTTGAAAAAACTACTAAGTTTTCAAATTTTCAGCGCACTGTTTTTTTCTTCACAGCGCACTGTAATTTTATTTTCAGTGCGCTGCAATTTTAAAAACTTAGTAGTTTGGAGAAATTTTCAGCGTGGAGTTTTTG
>JAGASY010000034.1 GCA_017621515.1 Bacteroidaceae bacterium | reverse complement strand
CGGTGTCCATTGTGCATAAATTGTAAGATGTTGTTTAGAATTTATATGAGTGTATTAACAAGTGATATATTCAATGTCTTTAAGCAGATGTCTTCGACAGACTCCTCCGTCGCTACCGCGCCACCTCCTCTAACTTAGAGGAGCCAAGTTACCATGTTGGTTGTCTGTGCTATACACCCGCATCATAGTCTTTTCAAGGTGAGGTATATAGGCTCCTCCTCTAAGTTAGAGGAGGTGGCGCGGTAGCGACGGAGGAGTCTGTTGAAGACGCCCACTAAAAACTGTAAAAATGCCATTTTTCGAAATGACAAAATGATATTTTCGTCCAAAATGAAAATTTAACACTTGGAGTGTTTTTTTGCCGACGATGAAAAGACGAAAAAATTGTGCTAAATATAAATTATTGATAATCAGAATGATATAAAAATATTCAAAATACTCAAAAAAACGTGCCGGACGCATTTTTTTTGATTATTTTGAATATTCTGATAACTGTCTGATTATTAATATATTACAATAAAAGTAGCCGTTTTTACCCTCAAAAACCGCTTCAAATCTCCTCACTTTTAAGTTTTTATTCAGACACTTTTCCAAAGCAATAAATTATACATTCCTTAACATTTTATCTAATCTCCATAGTCTTTTTTTCTAAAGTACGGTGTGTTTTTATTTTCAGCACGCTGTTGTCAAATTTTCAGCGCACAGCAAATAAAAAAGTAGCGCACTGGAAATAAAATTGCAGTGCGCTGGAAATGTGACGACAGTGCGCTGGAATTTTGAAAACTTAGTAGTTTTTTTTAAGAACTCTTCGCAGAGAATAAATAAATGTAAAAGAACTGTTCTAAAACGAAACATTATTTCACACTTCTCAGAGACTTCACGAAATGCTCGTAGAATCCTCGTTCTTCGAGAAAAGTTCGGCGAGCTTCATTTTGAAGCGTTCCAGAGGGCTTGGAATTTTAACATTTGGCAAAATCAAAAAGATAGTATTTGCATGTAAAATTAGAAGAAAGGATTTTGTTTGTGGAAATATTTAATCATTTTGTCAGAATGAAACACCCCCTCCAAAAACGAATTCAAAAATTTTTTTATGGGAGCTTCAAAGGACTAACAAATAGAATTCTTTTTTCATCTTTGGTCATCGATTTTTTTCAAAATTATTGCCTGATTGTGCGCTTGCCGAAAGAATATGCTGTTTATGTGTGGATGTTCTGATTTTGAAACATCAGCACATGTATGATTTTGGCTCTATTGCGGATATATCAAAATTGTGGATTTATGTGGCATGGCATAGTCTTTTAAATATTGCAGCTTTGGCGGTTTGAATTTTTATATATAATTTTGCGGCATGATAAAATTGACCGTCGGGGAAGGGCGGATGATGCAAATTCCCGGGTTAACCCAAACGAAATCTTAAAGAACGAAAAACAAACATGAAAGTGAAACTATACGTACTGGCACTTATACAATGCCTCGTCTTCTGCCTGTCGGCACAAAATTCTCGCTTATATACCACGAGACAAGGAATCTCCACCAGTCAGATGCACGCTGTTGACATTGACAGTCGTGGAATGGCATGGCTGTCGGGTGAGAATATGATTGGCATGTTCGATGGAAACAACATCGGATATGTCCCTATACCTAAGTTCTGTTCCGGATACAGCATGTTCAAGGTGGTCTATGGTGTGAAGGAATTCAAGGACGACTGTTATTGGGTATATACAAACAGTGGACTCTATTTGTTTAACGCGCGGTTTGATACCTTCCGCAGGATAAGGCTGGAGGAGACAGAGGACTCCATTTATGGCTATTCAGTCAACAGCGTTGCTGACTATCCGTCGCCCGATAAGATTCTTGTCACCACTGAGGGGTATGGGACATTTGTGCTGGACACAAAAAGTTTGGCTGTGGAGAAGAAAAGTACTGCAACCCTGCATGCTAAAATTAAAGATCCGTTCATCAGATGCTCATTTATTGACAGTAAACATCGCTTGTGGTACTATTGTTACACGAAGGACTTCGGATGTTTGAAGTTGGGAGGCAAGTTCGAAAGTATTGACATCAGTGTGTCTCCCGAGGCCCGGCACATTCTCAATAGTTGTAATGTGAACTCTATGTTTGAGACCGACCTCGGAATATGTATCGCCACGGGTATGGGAATGCTTTACTTCGATGAGGCGACAAAGACAGTCCACGAACTTTTTGGTAATAACCGCCAGCTGAACGTGATGAAGGCGATGAAGACCCGGGAGGGCAATGTGCTTCTCGGTACAGATGGTCGTGGACTGTGGACGTTGAACTTGAAGAGTGGTATTATGCAACCTTATCTCAATCTGTATTCCGACTTCGACATGAATTTTGCCAAGGTTCATGACATGGTGGAAGATGGCAGTGGGAACATCATAGCAGTGCTCTATCAGAAAGGATTGCTCGTCATACCAGCCCATTCCGACTGTTTCCGCTACCATTCGGTGTCGCCTTATCACGATGGTAGAAATGTGTCGTGCATCACATCGCTCTGCATAGACAACGATAAGAATTATTGGATAGGAACTGATGGCGGAGGTGTCTATACCACTGATGGCATGAGGCTCGCTACTGTTCGTCCCGTAAACGACGGATTGCGTT
Organism: Bacteroidaceae bacterium; assembly: GCA_017621515.1. Lineage (GTDB taxonomy): Bacteria > Bacteroidota > Bacteroidia > Bacteroidales > Bacteroidaceae > RGIG8745. Next base: position 103,814 of record JAGASY010000034.1, on the reverse strand, counting down.
CGTTCCTTGTGCAGAGCGTATTGATTGACAAACACGGCACTGTATGGGCTGCGACATACGGCGGTGGGGTGCAGTGTCGGGAAAGAGACAGGTTCGTGTCGCCCGAGTGGCTCGACTCTATCAGTAGCGAATTTGTGATGACGATGTTCTACGACTCTCGTGAAGATATTATATATGTAGGTACAAACGGCAACGGTATCTACACCATTGACCCTGTTGCGCATTCATGCCGGAAACTCCATGTACCCGAATTTATTGGCACATGGATTTCGTCTCTCTACATAGACCATGACGGTACACTGTGGATAGGAACCGCGCTCGGAACATTTTATTATGACAGAAAGAAAAATCGTGGCGGAGAACTCCGTCATCAGAACCGGCGCATCGACAATGTGGCGATGTTCTCCGAGAACGAGACATGGAAACTTCTTGTCGCTACGAGTGGCGGACTTCTGATCTATGACAAGACTACGGGAAAGGCAGAATTGATTGGTAAAGCAGAGGGACTTGCCAACGAACAAATACGGTCTATCGCCCAAACACCGACCCATGTGTGGCTTGCCACAGCTGCAAGCATTGCCTGCATTGAGAAGACTACACATAAGGTGAAGAACTATACCTCGTTTGGCGGATTCTACACTGGTGAGCTGCACCGTAACGCCATGCTTGCGCCCGGCGAGGGAAATATATTGTTCGGAGGCGATAATGGCATTCTATGTTTCACACCCGAACATATTCTGGAACGTAGTAATACTATTGGTCAATTGCTGTTTTCAGGACTGAAAATTGGTGGTAAGCCTGTCGTTTATGACGATTCGAAGGGCGATGACAACATCATTGATGCAAGTGTGAGCTATGCTTCCACCGTCCACCTCCACCACGACACAAATTCATTCTCCATGTCGTTCAATGTGATAGACTTTACTGCTCCTGACCGCCTGCGCTATGATTATATCCTCGAAGGCTACGAGAAGGAGTGGCATGTCAATGTCTCCGGACATGAAGCCTCGTATGCAAGTTTGCCGGCAGGAACTTATACTCTGCGTGTGCGTGCCTATTTCGAGGACAACGAACAGAGTATAGTCGAGAACAACATAAAGATAAAGGTAGAACCGGTATGGTATGCCTCTATTCCGGCTAAGATTGCCTATCTGCTGTGCCTTTCTCTCATCATTTTTGTTGCGGTACGTGCTTATAGGGAACGTCTTCGCCAGCGTGAGATGCTCCGCCGCATTGCGCAAAAGGAAAGTATGAAGGAAGCCAAACTCCGTATGTTCACAAGTATTGTGCATGAGTTACGCTCACCGCTCACTATGATTGTCTCACCGTTGAAACAGTTGCAGACATCTGACAAAGACGAGGAACGCGGCAAGCTTTACAGCGTGATGTACCGCAACTGCCAGCGACTTCTCAATATTGTCAAGCAGATAACCGACATACGCAAGATAGACAACGGGCAGTTCTCTCTCCATTTCAGTGAGGTTGATTTCGTGGCCTATTCCAATAATATCTTTGCTTCGTTCATGGGAATGGCGGCTATCAAGCGTATGACCTTCACCATCGAGTCCCCCGAGGATGCGCTCTATGTGTGGATCGACCCTGTTCATTTCGAGAAGATTGTCGTCAACATCCTGTCCAATGCTTTCAAGTTCACCCCTAACGATGGAAAGGTGGTGGTCAGCATCAGAACCGTGACCTCGGGAACAGTCAGCAACCGACGTGACGATATGCTTGAATGCACGTTCTATAACAGCGGTTCAAGCCTAAGCGACAGCGACCTTGTTCATCTTTACGACAGATTCTACAGTGGAAGTGCAAGCACAACAAATGTCGGCTCCGGCATCGGACTTAACCTTGTCTATGAACTTGTGCGACTCCACCACGGTACAATTGAGGCACGCAATGTGAACGATGGGGTGATGTTCGTCATACGTATCCCCCTTGGCAATGCCCATCTCACGAAGGAGGAAATGTTGCCCGACGAGAACCGTCAAGAGCTTGCCGAGACCGAAGCCGTGCGTGAGAGTGTTATCAGACTCACACGAACTATGGAGAGCAGGCAGCAAGAGGAAGACGAGGCTGCTAATGCCCATACCGATGCTATGTCGGCGGTGAAGAAGACGCTCCTCATTGTCGATGACGACATTGATGTGTGCAACTATCTGAGGGACGAGTTTGAGGCGGACTATAATATTATTTTGGCACACAGCGGCAATGCCGCCTACAACATGGTAGTTATGCAGCGTCCTGATGTCGTGATTACCGATCTTCGTATGCCTGATGGTGACGGTATGGATCTTTGTCGTCTCATCAAGAGCAATACCGAGACTGAGAACATACCTATAATAATGCTTACGGGTGAAGGTGACGAAGAACTCCAGTTGCAGAGTCTCAACCTGCACGTTGACCATTTCTTCCGGAAGCCGTTCAACGTAATGCTGCTCAAACAAGCTGTAGAGCAGACTTTGAAGGTGAGGGAAAACATGCGTAACAAGATGCGCCGCATGGACATTGGGTATGACTATAAGGAGGTGGAGATGGAATCGGCGGACGACAAGCTCTTTGCTCGCATCAAGGAGGCTCTGAAAAAGCATATAGACGATTCGTCATTTGGTGTGACACAGTTGAGCGAGGAAGTCGGCATCAGCCGTGTCCATCTCAACCGCAAGCTGAAAGAGCGTTACGGTGTAGTGCCGAACATGTTCATCAAGTCGTTCCGCTTGAAACAAGCTGCCTACTTGTTGGTGAACAACAATGTCAATATCTCTGAGGTGGCCTATAAAGTCGGCTTCTCCTCCCACAGCTATTTCACCAGTAGCTTCCGCGACTACTTCGGCATGTCGCCAAAGGATTTTGTTGCCTACTATTCGGAAAACGACGAGACACTGGAGAAACTTCTCGAATAGATGTGAGGGGACATATAAAATATCTCGCTCCAAACATCTTATAGCACGTGCTGATTCTTCATTTCAAAGTTTAGAATACATTATTCAAATCATGAATTTTATATTTCAGACTTTGAAATGAAGATTTCATATTATGAAATGAACCATTTTCCCATATCATTGTGTATTTATTCTTATGTGTTTTCTTTTTCTTCCTGTGATGGCATGTCTTGTCCTGTGATGGCTGTATGTGCTGTTCGTGGTCGTATGTCTGAAACGGTGATCGGTTCAGTCTCTTCCATGTGGAGCGAGAGTGCAAACCCCTTTGTTTTTAACTTTTGGTATCGTCCATGTTACAAAAATGATAGGTTTGATTACATGTTTGCTAATGGTTTTCTTGGTAATATGTTTACTTTGCAACGCAATAAATCAAAAAAAACAAAACATATTATGAAAATCAAATCAATCGTTACGCTTGTTGCTGTCATGCTCGCCATGTCAACCAGCATGATTGCCCAGTCAACGCTGCCACCGTTGCATGTCGATGGGAACAACTTGAAAGACCAGCACGGTAACACTGTTGTACTGCACGGAGTGATGGACACACCGAGTCCTTATTTCAATGACGGAAGATGGGGCAACAGTTGCAGCAATGCCAACATTTCGAGTTGTGTGAATTATTTCAACAAACTGTTCACAGCCATCACAGACAACAGTCAGGGTGCCTATTGCAACATTTTCCGTCTGCATCTTGACCCATGTTGGACGAATGACCCTAACAAAACTTCCGATGGAAAGGAATCGGGTGAGGCAGATATTTCACGCTTCAGCGAGACGCGTCTGAGAACATACATGAGGACGCTCTACTGGCGCATCATCCAACAGGGACTCAAACATGGTTTATATGTTGTTGTTCGTCCTCCAGGTGTTTGTCCCGGCAAATTGCAGGTAGGCGATTATTATCAGGATTATCTCATGACGGTGTGGGACATCGTTACACAGAATGATTCCATACTGAAATATTCCGGTCAGGTTTCTATAGAACTTGCCAACGAGCCTGTTTCGCTTGTCGATGCCGACGGTAAGGATACACCAAGTGCCCTGCACGATTATTTCCAGCCTATCGTTGACAAGATTCGTGCCAATGGCTTCACAGGTGTCATTTGGGTGCCCGGAACGGGTTACCAGTCGAACTATAGCAGTTATGCCTCACGTCCTATTGAAGGTTACAACATAGGTTATGCTGTGCACAACTATCCGGGATGGTATGGCGGAAGTGATGACAACTACAATTCTGCCCAATATATAAAGAACTTCGAGAAGCAGGTTCCGGTGGTGAAGACCAATCCTATACTTATATCGGAGGTTGACTGGAGTCCTGAGAAAGAAGGCGAGGGCAAGTATAACGAGTTTGGAGAATGGGTGCCAGCTAACTATGGCACATGGGCCACTGCCTCTACATCGAAGTGGGGATCTGCCTACAAGGCTTTGCTTGACCATTTCGGTAACATTAGTATGACGCTCACGGGTACTGCCGACTATATTGACATCGACAAATATCTTGCCGACGGCACTGTAACCCCAGCTTTCGATGCCAATCCGGAATGCTGTGCAAAGGCTTGTTTCGATTGGTATGCCGACTATGCCAAAGTGAATTATGCGCACAAGGCATACACTCGCCAGTGGACAGCCGACTTGGGTAATAACACATTTGTCAATCCTATCGTGAATGCGGACTTCCCTGACCCAGATGTCATCAGAGTGGATGACACTTATTATATGGTGACAACAACCATGCACCATTTCCCGGGGGCGACAATCTTGAAGTCGAAAGACCTTGTCAACTGGGAATATTGCTCCAACCCGCTTCTTCAGATTGCGGACAATCCGGCTTATAATCTCACGACAAGCAATCATTATTCTCAGGGACAATGGGCGGCAAGTCTCAATTATTCTAAAGGCAAGTTCTATCTCTATTTTATTGCTTACGGCAAATCGGGGGTTGATGAGACCATAAACATCATGCTTACGACTGAAGACCCTGAAGGCACATGGGAGATGACGAAAATGACGGATCATTATTATGACTCCGGATGGTTGTTCGATGACGGTGAGAATGGTGACGGATTTGTTTATGTGGCATGTGGTATCGGCGATATTTATATGAACAAGCTTGATAGGAACTTCAAGCGCATAGAAAGCACAAGAGTCCTGTCGCTTGGTAACGGACTCGAAGGCAGCCACCTCTATCACATCGGTGATTACTATTATATATATGCCACATACGGTGGAACAGAGGGTTCACAGACTATTTTCAGATCAAAGAATCCGCTCGGACCATACGAGGAGCATGTTGGCAGAGTGTTTGCGAACCAGCATATACACCAAGGCGCACTTGTTGAGACACAGATGGGTGAATGGTGGACAGTGCTGTTCAAGGATGCCGGTGCAATAGGGCGCATTCCTTATCTGGAGCCGGTGAAGTGGGTTGACGGCTGGCCTGTAATTGGCAACAATGGCATTGATGTGACCAAAGGCGGCAAGGCTCATGCAAAGCCTAATGTCGGTCGGAGCTATGAGCGTACTTATTTGCCGACAAATGATACTTTTACCGAACCTCAGCTCGGAATGCAGTGGCAGTGGAACCACAATCCAGACAACTCGGCATGGTCACTCATGGAGAGCCCCGGACAACTCCGTCTTCATACGGTGAATGTGACTGACAGTCTTGACCGTGCACGCAACTCGCTTACACAACGAATATTCGGATACAACTGCGAGGGTACAGCCTCTGCCAACTATATCGACTCATACGGTACTATCAAGATGGCCACGGCTCACATGCAGGAAGGCGATGTGGCAGGAATAGCAGTGTTCCAAGACCCGTATTCTTTCATAGGAGTGACGGTGAAAGACGGCAAGAGAATGCTTGTCAGTATGCAGAGCGCATATACAGAAGGTGCGGATGTTGTGGCTGCGAAGCAAATTTTGGGCGATGAGGTAACTGCCGACACCATTTTCCTCCGTGCGGTTGTAAACTACGGAACGAATAAGGCAAGATACTATTACAGCTATGACAATGAGACTTACACCTCGTTTGGTATCGAGATGAATATGCGCTATACATTGAAAATATTTGTCGGACAGCGTTTCTATCTGTTCAACTATGCTACCAAACAGCTCGGAGGATATATTGACATTGACTGGTTCTCTACTGAACCTGAGTACTCGGAAGAATTGTTCTATGCTCCGGGTGTATTGAAGACATACACGGAGGATGATTTGACGATGGAAAGCCTGAGCATGGAGAAGGATGTCATTAATATCACCACGGGTTCGGCCGCAGCCTTGGAAATCATCAGTATATCGAAATCGGGACTCCGACAAAATATCGCGTCAAGCTGCACATACAACATCGAGAACTCGAACATTGTTACAATAACAGGTGGACGAATCATTTCGAAAATCGAGGGTGAGACAGGTATCACCGCCACTTACACCGACATGTTTGGCAACAGTCAGAGTGTCAGCTTCACTGTGAAGGTTTCGACATTCCCGCTGACTCAGGATGCTGTGAACCCATCTATTTATGGTAACGGCACATTCACAGAGAAAACCGGTGCATTGAAGACCAGTCTGTATGGCTTCGGCGGATGGCAATATACCACGGGTCTTGACATTTCCGACTACAAGTATATCGTCATCAAGTTCCGTCGCGGTGCAAGTTGTACCCCTTCGTTCCGTGTGTTCGACTCGAACAACTATTGGAGCGACTGCTATATTCACGAGATGGGTACTGCAAAGGAGGCTGTTATCGACATACATGCAATGACCAACAGCAAGGGTGAACCTATCGATCCGTCACACATCTACATGGCAGGATTCTGGACTAACGGTACACAGGCCATCTATATCTCTGAAATTTACCTTAGCAACGACGGTGTGACTCCGGTTGGTATAAACGGTGTAGAGATGGACACGGTGGGCGAGACCGATGTTGTCAAGATAGAATATTTCACTCTCGATGGACGTGCACATTCTTCAAAGCAGCGAGGCACGAACATTGTGCGACGGACACACAGCGATGGTACGACAGATGTATTTAAACTGTATTGTAAGTGAAAGTAACCTTTTTATTGCATTACCTTATTTGTAAATCGGTAAAAACGCTTTCTTTGCGGAACTAAACCGAAAATGTCCTGAGCAATTTTTTGTTGCTCAGGATATTTTTTTGCAGCTTCTTAAAAACTGCAAGAAACATGCAGAAATCTCACTTTTTGAAATGACAAAATGATATTTTCGCCCAAAATAAAAATTTAACACTTGAAGCGATTTTTTGTCGAGGACAAAAAAGTAAAATTTTTAGTATGAAGATAATATGTTGATAATCAATACGATATAAAATTCTCCAAAACATTCAAAAAAACGTGCCGGACGCAATTTTTCGATATTTTTGAGTATTTTGGTAATTTGTTGATTATTAATATGTTATATCTAAACTTGCCACTCCAACTTTTAATTGCCACCTCAAATCCACTCACTTTTAGGTTTTTGTTTAGACACTTTTCCAAAGTAGCGAATTATACACTTATTAACATTTCAACCGATGCAAACTGCTTTTTTTTTCGGCTTCCCAGTGCTTTTTTATTTTCAGCGCGCTGTTGTCAAATTTTCAGCGCACAGAAAATAAAATTGTAGCGCACTGCAAATAAAATTACAGTGCGCTGAAAATATGACGACAGTGCGCTGTAATTTTGAACACTTAGTAGTTTTTTTCAAAAAACTCTTCGCCGGGAATAAATAAATGTAAAAGAACTGTTCCAAAACGAAACACTATTTCACAATTCGCGGAGGCTTCAGAAAATGCGCGTAGAATCCCCATCCTCCGCAAAAAGTTCAGTGCGCTTCATTTTGAAGCGTTCCAGAGGGCTTGGAATTTTAACATTTGGCGAAATCAAAAAGAAAGTGTTTTGGCGACAAATAAGTGAATTGGTGAATGAAAAAGACTAAATCTTTATCATTTTGTCAAAACTGAACACCCTCCCAAAAAACGATGTCAAAAATTTTTTTATGGGAGCATTTATGAGTCGTTTTTAATTGGGCATATTCACAAATACCTTCATCGTCAGTTCTCCTGTTGCTCCTGTTCCTTTGTAGTTGCTGATTTAGGGTAAAAGTTACAGTTGTCTTGCTCTTTGAAAAGTTGCCAAGACAACTGTATAAACTTCAAATATGCACCTGTAATAGTAAGAAAAAATAAAAAAAACAGTTGCTTGATTTGCTCTATATTATCCTGCTTTTGACCGGAATTCATTGGGTGTCAGTCCTGTAACCTTCTTGAATATTCTTGTCAGATGGTGTGGATATTTGAAGCCAAGCTCATACGCTATTTCACTCACATTCATTTCGTTTTCGGCAATGAGTTCCTTGGCTTTCCCTACTACATACAGCTGTATATATTCTTGCGCTGTTTTGCCGAGTTCTTTCTTTATCAGGTCACCGAAGTAATTGGGTGACAGACATATTTCGTTTGCGCACATTTGAACAGTGGGCAGACCATAGTTCTTGGCTTTTCCCGATTCAAACCATTCGCGGATAAGATTCTCGAAACGACTGAGGACACTTTTGTTCGGTATCTCACGTGTGATGAACTGACGCTCGTAAAAACGGGTCCAATAGTTCAACAGCGTTTCAATGCTTGAAGCGACAATCTGCTTTGTGTGTTTGTCGATGGCATGTTCAAGTTCTTCGGAAATGTCGTGGAAACAGTTCAATATAATCCTTTTCTCACGTTCAGACATGTGCAGAGCCTCATTGGAGTCGTATGAGAAGAAGGTATAGTCTTTAATTCTGCGGGCAAGAGGGGTTCCGTAGAGTAGGTCGGGGTGGAACATCAACGCAAGGCCTTTGGGATTGAGTGTCTCCCCGCCATCGTCTGTTCCTGCTATCTGTCCGGGCGATATGAAGAGCAATGTACCTTCCTGATAGTCGTACTTGCTGCGCCCGTATTGGATTGTGCCGCATTCCAATTCCTTATAATATATACAATAGAACCCGAATTCTTTCCGGCAGTGTTTGATGCTTGTCAGTTTTGACAAGTCTGTTACTCCGACAAGCGGATGTAGAGTTTCAGTTCCTAACAGCCGGTTATATTTTTCTATTGTGTCAAGTTTGATAGTAGTGCTCATATCCCATATATTTATTCTCTGCAAAGATATTGACTTATATCCACATCGGCAACAGTGTGGAGGGATATCCGGAATATTGGTTAGTTATTCGGTAATATGTGCTATGCGTTGGTAAACAGCGGAATAACTTCTGTAATTTCGGTTATCACATCAGTAATCCGTCTAATCTGTTTTTATTGCGGATGCCGTAATTTTGCATCCGTAAACTCAAAAAAACAATCACAATGAGAAAAATCAGAAGTATATTAATCGGAACAATGGGAATGCTTCTTCCTGTTGTTTCTTCTTTTGCTCAGTCGGATGTTTTTACACCGTCTTCTAACACGAAAACGCTGGTGGCATATTTTTCTGCCACGGGAAACACTCGGGCTGTTGCCACGCGCATTGCCGAACTGACTGGAGCCGACATTTATGAAATTGAACCTTCAAGACCTTATGCTGCCAATCCTTACGATGACAGCCAGCTGATTCAGAATGAGGCATACAATGACTTGCGTCCGTCTGTGGCAAATCTTCCGTCGAAGGAACATATTGCCGGCTATGATACCATTTATGTTGGTTCCCCGCTATGGTGGCATCAGCCGGCTATGGTGGTCTGCACCTTTCTTGACACGTATGATTTGAGCGGAAAGGTGGTAGTGCCATTCATTACTTACGGTTCGACGACTTATCTTAACGAAGGGATGCAGAAACTTTTCAAGTGTACCCCTAATTCCATCCATGTCCCTGCCCAGTTGCCGGAAGACATCGACCCTGACAATATCCGGGAGCCGCAGAATGACGATGCCGGTATTGACGTTCCCAACCGTGCTTCACAAGTGGAGGGATGGCTTGAAAGAATGAAGTTATGGTCGCCGAAAGAAACGACGGGAATCATTGGGGATGCCTCCAGTGACGATGGTCTTTTCTCCATACGCAATCAGAAGGGAGGCATAACTGTATTGACCCCCAAAGTGGGCAACATGAGTGTATATGATATGGCTGGCAATATTGCCTATTCTTCATCTATAATTAGAGAGTGCTCCGTTCCGTTGTCCAAAGGTCTTTACATTGTAAGTATAAAGATTGGGGATAAAGTGTCAAACCAGAAAGTTTTCGTAATATAGAAAAGTATGATATGAAACAATCAGTAGGCATTTGCATGGTAATGCTTTTGATGTCAATTGCCATACAGGCACAAACAACAGGTGATGCTATGCTTCCACTCATTAAAGTTCAAGATAAAAACGAAAAGATGAATACAGTATTTAAAGAAGTTTCAGTAGAAGACGTACTGACAGTGAAATCCAATCCCTATGGACTGGTTTACGACAATGCCATAGTTGAGAACATTCCAGGCAAAGTAAACATCAATCCCATTGAGTATGACTTGAAAGGCTTGAAGATTCGTGCCAACGTATATACTCCGGCAAATTATGACCCGACAAAATCGTATGCTGCCATTGTTGTGGCACATCCCAATGGAGGTGTAAAGGAACAGGTATCAGGGCTTTACAGCCAACTGCTTGCTGAGGCAGGATATATCACTCTTGCTTTTGATGCAGCCTATCAGGGGGCAAGCGAAGGTATGCCTCGGCAGACAGATATTCCTGCCAACCGCATAGAGGACATACACCGTGCTGCCGACATCTTGGTACAGTATCCCGGCATGGACCGTAATCGTATGGGTGTGCTTGGCATCTGTGGCGGTGGCGGTTATACCATTGGTGCTGCTCAGACCGACAAACGTTTCAAGGCTGTTGCCACACTGAGCATGTTTAACTCCGGTTTGGTACGTCGCAATGGTTTCCTTGATTCACAGATAAACAGTGTGCAGGAGCGTTTGGCGGATGCCTGTGCCGCACGCCAACGTCAAGCAGAGACCGGTGAACCGGAATACGTGGGCGATATGAGTGGCATGACATCGGAAAAGGCTGCCGAACTTCCGTTTGACCTTTACCGTGACGGCTACGATTATTACATGGTGAATTATGCTCATCCCAATTCTACGTTCCGTTATACTAAAAGCAGCCTTGTTGACGTGATGGGATGGGACGCTGCGGCAAACATGGAACTAATCTCCGTACCCCTTCTGATGATTGTTGGCGGAAATGCTGACACTTTCTATATGAGCGAACAGTGCATCAGTAAGGCAAGCGGAACCAGAGACAAGGAACTTCTCATTGTTCCGGGTGCACGTCATATCAACACTTATTTCGTGCCTGAGTATGTAGAGCAGATTAAAAACAAACTGGTATCATTCTTCAACAATAAACTCTAAAAGCTATGATTAAGAAGTTTTTGTATCTTCTGTTGGTAGCTCTATCTGCCACAGTGTTTATGAGTTGTGGAGAGGACAACGATGAACCGGAATATCCCGGTAGTGACGAACCTGCTCCAGAAATACCGACCGACAGCAAGATTCTTGTCGCATATTTTAGTTGGGGAGGCACAACACAGCGTATGGCACAGAATATTGCTGAACTGACGGGAGCAGATTTGTTCCGGATAGAGGCTGCAACACCTTATCCCACCAACTACACGGAGTGTACGCAGGTGGCTCGCGCAGAACTTGACAATGATGCTCGTCCCGATATTGCTTCCGCGATTGACAATTTTGAGGAGTACGACATATTTTTTATTGGTTGTCCCGTATGGTGGCACACTACACCGATGATTATCAATACATTTACTGAAAGCTACAATTTTGAAGGCAAGATTGTAATTCCGTTTTGCACCTATGCTTCTACCTACCGAGACGAGACGCTTGCCCGCATTGTGGCTCTTACTCCAAAAGCTTCCCATCTCAGAGGATACGGCTCTACAGGTAGTACCTCCGGAGTGAGAAACTGGTTGCAACAGATAGGAGTCATACAATAAATAATAATAGTAAAACACATGAAAGATTTTGTTTTCAGAAATGATACGCGTCTTTTTTTCTGTAACGACATACGTGAGACGGTTACGACAGTGGCAAAAGGACAGAAAGTGATGTTTGTCTATGGTGGTGGTTCGGTGAAGCATAACGGATGTCATCACGATGTGGTGACTGCTTTAATGGATGCAGGTGTAGAGTTCGTGGAGTATGGCGGTTCTTCGCGTGAGTTCCAAAAGATAGAAGAAGGAATCAGTTTTGCCAAGTCAAATGAGGTGACAATGGTTATCGGTGCTGGTGGAGCAAGTGTAATGGAAAGCGCCAAGTTGATAGCATTCGGTGTCTGCCATGCAGACAACCTTTGGGACTATCTGAAAGGAAAATCGCCATATGGGCTTGACCGTCTGCGACTCGCCTTGATACCGACTTATCCTTCCAGCGGGTCGGAAAACGGTCTGGGGGCTGTGTCGGTGGATTCGCGTAACGGCGATTATGGAACTGCTTATGGAATAGCTGCGGACTATGCGATTCTGTGTCCGAAATATTCCCTGACACTCGATAGAGAAATGACAGCCTATACAGGACTTGTTACGCTTGTGCAGCTTTCGGCAAGCATTCTCGGCGACAAGAACAGAATGTCTTATGATGCCGGAGTTTCGTACATAAAGAATGTGCTTGAGGCGATAAAGGAATTACAGATTAATCCTGATAATCTCGATGCACGAGGTATAATAATGATGGGTGCTTCGCTTTCAACATCGTCACGTCTGGGTATTGGCAAGGAAGAAGGGTACGCATATAATATATATGAACTGGAGTTCATTCCGGAACAGCTGTTCGGAAGCTCATACCGCAGAAGTCTGACTTCCATTTTCCCGCATTTCCTTCGCATTATGGGGCGGCATCATGAAAATGACATCCGTAAATATTTCCTTGATGTGTTCAGATTTGATTCTTCCGTTGAGGAATCATCCCGGAAATTGGTTGAACTGTTTTCTTCATTCGGTGTTCCTATGTTCTATGATGGAGAGATTAACCGGGAGCAGGTGAAAGCCGTACCGTGTATGTCGGAGCTTGGAGACGATGAAGTGTTTGAAATGATAACAGCCTTGGTGCGGAAGTGATATTTGTTGTCGGACAGAATCTAATTGGTTGGATTTGCATTTGAACTTTTAGGCAAAGCTATTTGAGCCTCTTGGTAAAACTGTTGTACAACATTTGCTTTACCTTTGCATCAAAATTTAAGACATGGATATGATGAATGATATTTTCTCAAAAGACCTCAGCGGCGAAATGGTTTCGCCAAATGAAGATGGTTATGATATGCTCATTGATGAGATATTCCGTACAATGGAAAAGGCACAGGAACTTGCTACGGTCAGCATACGCGACCAGAAGCGTGTGCATGAACTCATGGGAGAGATTCTTGACAAACATCTGCCCGACAGTACATTTGTGCTGCCGCCACTATACATCGACTACGGCAAGCCTGTAACCATTGGGGAGCGTTGTTTCATTCAGCAGTGCTGCACGTTTTTCGGACGTGGCGGTATAGACATTGGCAATGATGTTTTCATCGGTCCGAAGGTCAATCTTATAACCATCAATCATGATGTCAATCCTGATAACCGCAGTGCGACTTACGGACGTCGTATAGTCATAGAAGATAAAGTCTGGATAGGTATCAATTCCACTATTCTGCCGGGAGTGAGAATCGGTTATGGAGCTATTGTCGGTGCAGGAAGTGTAGTTACGAAAGATGTGGAACCAATGACTGTCGTTGCAGGTAATCCGGCACGATTCATCAAAAAGATAGAAGCTAATGATAAATAAAGATTTAAGCCGCCGAGGGTTTCTGAAGACGCTCGGACTTGCAGGAATGGCACTGACGATAGAGCCGGCTCCATGAATAAGTTAATTGAAATGACATACCATGAACAATTTATTATATACAATTTGTGCGCTGTTTGTCTTTCTGTCTTCATGTAATACTGCCGATAAGGACAATCCGCCACATCAAAATACGACAGCAATGGAAAAGAAAAAAAGTGAAGGGCCTCTGGTGTGTGCAAAACAGCCCATGGCAGCCGATGGTATTGTACGATTGTCGAAAATCGAGGTTTATCCGCAGCATCTTGATGAGTATATGAAATATGCCATAGAAGTCGGTGAGATATCTTTGCGTACTGAGCCGGGTGTACTGACAATGTATGCCGTAGCCGAGAAAGAGAACCCTTGTCGGATAACTATTCTTGAAACCTATGTGAGTAGTGAGGCTTATAAAGAGCATATTATATCGGAACACTTTTTGAAGTATAAGAGAGGAACACTTCACATGGTCAAATCATTGGTGTTGTCTGACCAGACACCGCTTAATCCTGCAAGCCAGTTAAAAAACTTCATTCAGTAATGATTTTGATAGTATCTGAACATTAAAACAACAATAATAATAAATAAGCCTATGAGAAAGTTGATTCTGACACTGACTGTTGTGCTCACGGCAATCGCAGTCAATGCAAAGACGCTGATTGTTTACTACAGCTTCACCAACAATGTTCACACCGTCGTGACCGATTTGCAATCGCAAACAGGGGCGGATGTGGTAAGAATAGAACCTGCCGAAGAAGGACTGGACTATGCCGCTAATAATTATGCTCTCGGAAGTGCGCTTATTTCGGCAATACGGAACCATCCCGGAGAAGCATCATCTTATCCCGAAATCAAACCGGTGGATGTAAATCTGGATGATTATGATATGGTGATTGTGGCTGCACCGCTTTGGTGGAGCAATATGGCAGCTCCGTTGCAGACCTATCTTTTCCACCACGGTGCGCAAATGTCCGGGAAGAAAATCGGACTTATCGTGTCGAGTGCAAGCAGCGGAATCAGTGGTGTGGAGTCGGATGCGCACCGTCTTATTCCCGGAGGTGACTTTATCGCACCCAGTCTTTGGATTCGTTCCTCCCAGACTTCCGGATGTCATTCCTTGATTTCAAACTGGCTGGAGCAGATAGGCTATAAAGAACTGACAAGTGGGGTGGAGTCTGTTGTCATGTCCGGTTTGAAGGTGGATATGAATGTTACATCGGGAGGCATTCATTTGAACGGCAATTTTGATTCTTTTGCTCTGTACAGTCTGTCGGGAACTAAAGTTTTGGAGTCTTCTGACAATGTGGTTGAAACTTCTGCGCTTGCATCCGGTGTGTATGTGGCACGGATAAATTCCGGCAGTTGTTTTGTTTCTAAAAAAGTGGTGATAACTAATTAATCCCTATAAACAAATGAGAAAAATTCTGATTATACTGATGGCTGCCGCAACGTCTTGCCTGACAGCCTGCACACGTGACAACTCAAAAACTAAAGATATGGAAAAGAAGGCAATAGTGGTTTATTTCTCTGCCACAGGAACTACGAAGAGCGTGGCAGAAAAGCTTGCTGCACTAACCCATGCAGACATTATGGAAATTGAGCCGGCACAACCTTATACGAATGCCGACCTTAACTGGAATGACAGACAATCGCGTAGCTCGGTGGAGATGAACAATCCGAAATCGCGTCCGGCAGTCAAAGATCCGAAGAAGAATGTGGCTGATTATGATGTGGTGTTTATCGGATATCCTATTTGGTGGGACCTTGCACCGACTGTGGTCAATACTTTCATTGAGAGCAATAGTCTGAATGGAAAGACGGTTGTGCCATTTGCCACATCCGGTGGAAGCAGTATCCGCAACAGTGTAGTCCAACTGAAAAAATCGTATCCTGAGATTAATTGGGTTGACGGCAGATTGCTGAATAACTCTACTGATAAGACAATTAACAGCTGGATTGAATCTTTGGATCTATAATTTTGTGTATTTACAGCCATTTCTTGTGCTTTACTAAAGGGCATAAGAGATGGCTGTAAATACATCCGCAGAATTGCATGGAAAACACTCCCATAACAAAAAATTTTATATATATATTTTAACAATTTTATTTTCTGACAAAATGAGCGTAAAAGATGAGTGTTTGGCTGCATTTTGTTTGTTTTGTGCTGAAAATATTGTCTTTCTGATTTTGTTAAATGTTAAAATTCCAAGCCCTCTGGAACGCTTCAAAATGAGGCATGTCGGACTTTTCTCGCAAAATGGGGCTTCTGTGCGCATTTCATGAAGCCTCACAGAAATGTAAAATAGTGTTTCATTTTGAAGCAGTTCTTTTACATTTATTTATCCTCGTCGAAGAGTTTTTTGGAAAAAAGTACTAAGTTTTCAAATTTCCAGCGCACTGTCGTCAAATTTTCAGCGCACTGCAATTTTATTTGCTGTGCGCTACAATTTTAAAAACTTAGTAGTTTGGAGAAATTTTCAGCGTGGAGTTTTTGAAAAAGCAATGGGAAGCCGAGAAAAAGGCGACGGACTTCGGTTGAAATGTTAAGAAGTGTATAATTTGCTGCCTTGGAAGAGTTTCTAAATAGAAACTCAAAAGTAAGTGAGTTTGAGGCGGTGTTTGAATGTAAAAACGGTAAATAAGCGTGTAAAATATTAATAATCAGTAGATTACTAAAATACTCGGGTTTCTCAAAAAAATGCGTCCGGCACGTTTTTTTGAGTGTTTTGACGAATTTTATATTTGCTTGATTATCAATGATTTACCTTTGAATCAATTTTTCTGATTCTTCGTCCTCGGCAAAAAATCGCTCGAAGTGTTAAATTTTCATTTTGGGCGAAAATATCATTTTGCTATTTTTAAAATGGTATTCTTGCTGTTTTGGGTAGATGTGTGAGAAGTCTGTGAATTCCCCTAAAAAACTATTAAAAGGAATCTGTTGAATATCCCAAACATTGAAAACTTTCCAACTTCTCTTTTGCGAATATCAGTAAATAATAAATAAAACTTAAACAGCCCTTTAATTATAAATAGGTCTTGGATGGTTATTGGGGTAAAATGATTATATTTGCAAATTAGTCAAATAGGGATAAGAAAATAATGATTCGAAGTATAATAATCATCATACTGACAATGTTTTCTTACTGTCGTGTTTTGGCTCAGCGGGTGTCTAAGATCGTTTTTACCGGAGAACTTAATTTTGGTACTAATTATCAACGAAAAACACCGAAGGATATTGAATATGACAGGCAATATGATTTTGCTAAAGAGATATTTGCGTCTGCATCGGCTACATTCGCCACTTTAGGTACGGTGTTGATGGATGTGGACGGTACTCCTAACAAGAGCAACATGAACGGTATGGAGCGTTTGATGCGTATGCCGGAGCGGTATGCCCGGTGTCTGTCGCGTGCCGGATTCACGGGGATGAGCCTCGTTGACAAACATGTGGCGGATTTTGGCATTGAAGGGCTTACTTCTACTACCAATGCCATGCGTGATAATGGAATTAAATTTGCGGGAATCAAGTCGCTTCATGAATATGATGTGTTTGAACGTGGCGGGTTGAAGTACGGTTTTGCGGCTTTTGGAACCTCAGTCCATGCACCGGATATGAGAGATACGGCTGATATACGACGTGTGTTGAGTGTGCTCGGCAAAGAATGCGATATTATAGTTGTGGCATTCAGTTTCAGACCTCAGAATTTTCGTCTTAAATCTATTGGCGGTCACGGTTCAGCGACAACCCAGTATATTTCCGATGCGGAGACTTTTGCACATTTCTGTGTGGATGCAGGTGCTGACATTGTGTATGGCAATGGAGATGGAAAAATACATCCTGTGGATTTGTACAAGGACAGGCTTATCATCTATGGGATGGGGCATTTTTGTGCACCATACGTGCTTTCCGCCAATGGAGAATTGAGATGCGCTCCCGTCGTGGAGGTGTCTGTTTTTGATGACGGTACTTTCAAGGAAGGTTTTATTCATTCGTATCGTCGTTCCGAACAGCTTCCGCGCCTTGTTCTTGATGCTGGGAAAGAGGCTGTGAAGCACATGAAAACGCTGACGGAGCGTGAGTTCCCAAATTCAGAACTGACCATCTCTGACGAGGGAAATATGCAATCGCGGTCTATGAGTGCAAGAGTCTTGGCACTCAAACTTATAGATGAGGCTGACAAACATAAAGGCAAGCGGTATCGTGGAGGTGCTATGGGACCGATGGTATTCGATTGTTCCGGTTTTACGAGCTATGTATATTCGCAGTTGGGCATTAAGCTGAAGCGGTCTTCCCGCGACCAATATACGGAGGGAGTGGCTGTGAGCAAAGACAATCTTTTGCCCGGCGACCTTGTCTTTTTCAAAGGCTCTGCCTCTTCGCGCTCGATTGGGCATGTGGGTATGGTGGTGAGTGTGGATAAGGAAGCCAAGACATTCAAGTTCATACATGCTTCTCCGAGCCGTGGCATTGTGGTTGACGATTTTTCTCATGTCGCATATTACATAAAGAGATATGTGGGCGCGAGGAGAATCTTGAATTGAAAAAATATGAATACTTAAATATGTGACCATGAATAAAAGAAATTTAAGTCTGATGATGTGCACATTATTCTCTGTGCCGTCTGTGATGATGGGACAGACGATGGGATGGATTGATGTGACATCCGAATATGTCAAGAATGCCAGCTTTGACAATAATTCAAATGCCGGATGGACATTTACCAGTGATGCGTGGGGACAGAATTTGAACTATGATGCAATGGAATTCTGGAACGGAACTTTTGACATTTGGCAGACTGTTGCTGTACCTTCCGGAAAATACAGGGTGTCTGTGCAATCGTATTTCCGCACGGGGGATAATTGGGATGCATACAACCGCTATACATCGGGTTCAGATAATGTGACCGGATATCTGTATGCCAATTCCGATAAGAAAGAGATTGCCAATGTTTATTCGGAATCTCTGTCGGAGAACATATCTAATAACTGTTGGACTCCCGGTTGGGGCTCACAATCTTATTTCCCGAATGGAATGGCGAGTGGTTCCTATTGTTTTGGGAATGGAATGTATGAGAACAGTGTGGAGACGGACGTTACTGACGGAATGTTGCGTTTCGGACTGGTGAATGAGGAATGGGCATCGAACAACTGGTGTATGTTCGATAATTTCCGTTTGGAATATTATGGGGAACTTGTCCATATTTCGGAAATCAAGGTTACTCCAAGTGTTTGCTCTCTTATCGAAGGCGAGACTTTTAAAATAGAAACAGAGGTGGTACCTAAGAATGCCACCTTCAAAACATTATCGTGGAGAAGCAACAAAACCGATGTGGCAACTGTGTCTGACGACGGAACGGTGACGGCTCTTTCTGTCGGAACTGCCGTGGTTACAGTTGAAGCGAAGGATGGAAGCGGTGTCAGGAAGTCTTGCATTGTCAGAGTGTCAAAGAACTCGGCTGATGCTTCTTCTCTTGTCATCAACGAAATTCAGTCGGCAAACGTAGATATGTTTGTGGATCCTTCGTTCAACTACGGCGGATGGGTGGAACTTTACAATCCGACAGATAAGTCTGCCAGCATTAACCGTTTTTATGTGAGTGACGACATTAACGATTTGAAAAAGTTCAGACTTCCGTTTAATGCAGGCGCCATACCTGCAGGAGGTTTCAAGAATATTTGGTTTGATCACAATGAGGTGAAGAACTCTCAAGTGAACTTTAAATTGGACTGTGATGGCGGTACGATTTACATATCGGATGAAGACGGAATTCTGGTGGCGCAGCAAAGTTATCCGGCTGCTGTTGCGAGAACATCGTATGCGCGTGTCACCGATGGAGCGCAAGAGTGGGGGATGACGGCGGAACCTACTCCGCAGGGCAGCAATGCAGGAGTTGCATTTGCTACAGAGAGATTGTCTGCTCCTGTAGTGAATCATGATTCTCGTTTCTTTACCGGAGCTTTGTCTGTGTATGTGGATATTCCGGAAGGTGTGGTGCTTAGATATACCACGGACGGAACTACTCCGACTCTTGCGAATGGTAAGACAAGTGCTACGGGACTGTTTGATGTGCGGGAAACATCCATCTATCGCTTCCGTTTCTTTAAGGACGGTATGTTGCCAAGTGAGGTGGTGACACGCTCTTTCCTTTATGAGGACAAGGATTATAAGTTGCCTGTGATTTCTGTGGTGACAGACCCTGTCAATCTTTATGATGACAGTCTGGGAGTATATGTGAAGGGTGTCAACGGACGTACCGGTAACGGACAGTCAACACCTTGCAACTGGAATATGGATTGGGACAGACCGGTCAACTTTGAGTACATCACGACAGACGGTAAGATGGCTGTTAATCAGGAGGTGGATTTTGCCATGTGTGGCGGATGGAGCCGTGCATGGACTCCTCATTCATTCAAGCTCAAGGCCAGCAAGGTGTATGAAGGACGTAATTTCTATGAATATCCTTTCTTTGCGGATAAGCCGTATCTGAAACATAAGACGTTGCAGATACGTAATGGAGGTAATGATACTTATTGCAGAATAAAGGATGCGGCTCTTCAGACCATTGTGGCTACTTCAGGTATCGACATAGATGGTCAGGCATATCAGCCGACTATGCACTTTATCAACGGACAATACATCGGGGTGATAAACATGCGTGAACCGAATAACAAGCATTTTGCGTATGCCAACTACGGACTTGACACTGAGGATATCGACCAGTTTGAGATGAGTCCGGATTCCGGCTATTGCCAGATGTGCGGTACGGAGGACAGCTTTTTACATTGGTATGACCTTTCTGCAAATGCGGCTGATGATGATGTGTATGAGGAAATAAGGCAGATGGTGGATATTGATGAGTTCATTAGCTATATGGCGACGGAATTTTGGCTCGGAGCTACAGACTGGCCTCAGAACAATGTCAAAGGTTTCAAGCCTAAGGCTGACGGAGGCAAGTTCAGGTTTGTGCTGTTTGACCTTGACGGTACATTCGCTACAACAGATCCGTTCAATACTTTTGCATGGAAGCAGACTTATACTTTTGACTATATTTATGATACGGATTCTCGTATTACGGCTGAAATAAAGTTGGTGACTATATTCCTCAATATGTTGAAGAATGATAGTTTCCGTAAGCAGTTTGTAGATACATATTGCCTTGTGGGAGGTAGTGTGTTCGAGCCTTCACGTTGTACGGAGATTATAGATAGCCTTGTGAACAATGTGGCAGCTATGATGGCATACGAAGGAGCTTCTCCTTATGGTACTGCCAACGATCTGAAAAGCAGGTTGTCGAATAGAAACGGTACTATGATAGATGCTTTGAAACGCTACTCGTCTTTCAAGCTCTCTTCAACGGAAGGAGTTTCCGTGTGCCTTTCTTCAAATATAGCAGAGGCGCGTTTGTCCGTGAACGGTCTGCCGGTTCCGACAGGAAAGTTCAATGGCACTCTGTTCCCTCCTGTACAGCTGGCATCGGAAGCACCTGCGGGTTACAGATTTGTGGGCTGGAAGAATTTGAATGGGGATATGGAAGATATTTTCTCATACGGTTCGGATTGGGAATATTATGACAAAGGTTCGCTTGATGGTAAGGATTGGCAGTCCGCTTCGTATGCTGACGTATGGAGCAGGGGAGATGCTCCGCTTGGATTCTTCACTTCTGACCGGAATAATGAACGTGGATATGCTACATTCCTTGACTATGGAACCAATGCGAACAGTAAGCGACCTACTTATTATTTCAAGAAGACTGTGACTTTGGACAGCGCACCTTCAGCCGGTGATGTGTTCAGACTCGGATATGTGGTTGACGATGGTTTCATTGTCTATGTGAACGGAACAGAGGCGGTACGATATAATATGCCTTCCGGAGATGTCGGTTTCAATACTTATTCAACTACATACGCAGCAGGAAATCCTGACAGAGGGTCTGTCGTGTTGCCTTCGGATTTATTTGTTGAAGGAGAAAATGTAATAGCCGTAGAGGTGCATAACAATAGCGGAAGCTCAACCGACATATATTGGGATGCTTGTCTTTCTACCACAATGGCTTCTTCCGGTAACGGCAATGTCGTGTGTGAGGAAGAGGTGTTTGATATGCCTTCAAACGGAGAACTTAATCTGGTGGCATGTTATGAGCGTCTGTCCGATGAGGAGTTGGCAGAAAACGGAGGTGTGCCGGTGAAGGTGAATGAGATAAGCGGCGACAACAGTATATATATAAACGACTACTATAAGAAGAATGATTGGGTTGAGTTGTATAATACTACTGATAAGCCGGTAGATGTGGAAGGAATGTATATCAGTGACAATATTTCGAAACTGACGAAGTATAGAATATCTGCTGAAGGTTCGGAGATAAATACAGTCATTCCTCCTCACGGATATCTTGTAATATGGTGTGACAAACTTGTGCCGATGAATCAGCTTCATGCTTCTTTCAAACTTGACAAAGACGGAGGATGTGTGGTTTTGTCTGCTCCGGATGAGGCTTGGCGCGACACGCTCTTTTATCCTCTTCACAGCGGAGACATGTCTGTCGGCTTATATCCTGACGGTGGAAAAGATGTGTATGTGATGTCAAAACCGACAATTGGTGCCACGAACATCATGACAAGTTATGCGGAAAAGTATGATGAGCCAGTGATACCTAATGCAATAGATAAACTCTATGAAGGTGATGAAGATGTGTATGATATTGCTTATTATAATGGGACAATTGTGGTGAATAGTGCTCGTGCATACGATATCTCATTGAACATATACACTATGACCGGACAGACTTGTCTGACGAACCGCATGGCTTCTTCTGACGGTAAATCTTCTGTCTATGTCGGACATCTTCCTTCAGGAGTCTATGTGGCTTATGTGAAAGATGAGTTCGGTAATGAACAGACTTTGAAGTTCATCGTAAAAAAGTAAGTGAACAATCTTCTTGAAGAGATAGTTAAGTGTAATTCCTTTCAAGGAATAATTGAACATAATTCTTTTAGGAGATAACCGGACACATAAAGCCGGGAAAGTTGGAACTTATTTCCACTTTCCCGGCTTTATGTGTCCGGTTGTTTTTGTCAATTTTCTGCTTCCGCCTGAAGTTGTCCGGTTGCTTTCAGATATTTGGTATGAGAAAGGAAAAGCTGACAGCGAGCTTCTATTTCATTGGCAAAGGCTTGTTGCCAAAGTGATTGTGCCTCAAGGTAGTCTGATAACGGTTCAAATCCCACTTCATATTGCTGTTTTGACATCTTCATGTTTTCTGTTGCCTGTTCCAATGATTTGTGGGTAAGTTGCAATTCTGTGGTTGCTTCAGTGATATTGTTGATACACTGTGTCAGTTCGAGCGTCATCTGTTCGTTGGCATTATCTTGCTCCAGTGCGGTGATTCTCTGTTGTGCTTTGGCTGAACGTATCTTGTTGGAACCTTCTCCGAAGTTGAAGATAGGAATCTTTACACTTAGCATAAACGAAGCAGTGCCGCTGTCGAGCAATTTCTTTCCTGCAAGCTCTATGCCGTTGTTATAGGTGTATCCTCCTGTGAGTGCCACGTTGGGAAGAAAATCACTCTTTGCAAGCTTGACTTTTTGGCGCGCCAGTTCCACTTTGTCGGCAAGTATTGCCATTTCGGGGCGGGCACTGATGTCTTCTACGACAGTGATGTATTCGTTGGCATTATATGCAGAAAATTCATTTTCATCTACTTCTATGTTACTTGTTAATGGCAGTCCCGTCACATGACACAGGTTCATGCAAGCCAACCGGTAAGCATTATCCGCTTTCTGGATGTTAAGTTCCGCTTCATTGATTTTTACTTGCACTTTCATCATGTCGTTTCTGGTTTTCATGCCGTGCCGCACTGCGCTTTCCACGTTTTTCAACAGTTCGTCAAGTGTCTGCTTATAGCTTCTTGCCACTTTCCCGAGTTCTTTGGCTCTGACAGCCAATGCGTAGGCTTCGTCTGTCTTCATGATAACTTCGCTCCGGGAAAGCCGTATATTCTGTGAAGCCATTTGCTTGCCGATTTTTGCCATGTTGTATGCCGCTGTTATTTTGCCTCCCATGTATATCGGCTCTTCGAACATGATGCCTCCGACGAATACATTCTTTATTTTGTATTCTAATTTCTGGTCCGGAAAATCCGCGTATTGGAGTAGCGTGTATTGTCCGTTCTCATCTGGTCGTACAGCTGGCAGATAATTGCCGGAGGCTGCATCAAGCGTGTAGATGGGCAGATGCCCTCCTGATATGGTAAGATCACCTTTCCCGAAACTGTAGAGGTCTGTCGCGATCAAACTGAATTTGGGGAAGAAGTTTGCTTTGTATGCTTTGACATCATATCCCGTCTGTTCCAGCTTGATGTGAGATATCCTAAGCTCTTTGTTGTTTTCTATAGCCTTGTTCCTGCATTCCTTCAATGACAGTCGGGTCTGTGCGTGAAGACTACAGTTTAAGCCGATTATGATGGCGAGTGATATATATCTTTTCATGACAATGTTATTTTATCTTGAAGAACAATGAATATAGTACAGGTATGAATATGAGAGTGATGAGAGTTCCGACGAACAGTCCTCCCATGATGGTGACGGCAAGCGAACCGAACATGGCATCGGGCACCAGCGGTATCATGCCAAGGATGGTGGTCAGTGAAGCCATCATCACAGGGCGGAGACGGCTCTTTGAACTGTTTATCAGAGCTTCTCTCGGTGCAATGCCGCTGTTGATTTCAAGTGTGATTTCATCCATGAGTACGATACCGTTCTTTATCATCATGCCTATCAGTCCGAGAACTCCGACTATAGCCACGAACCCGAAGGATTTTCCGGATAGAAGTACTGAAGGTATTACTCCGACCAGTATCAACGGAATACAACAGAATATGATAGCCGGCTTCTTATAGTCCTTGAAGAGCATAATCAGTATCATAATCATTATCACAATCGACATCGGGAAATTGTTGAACAGGTAACGCATGGACTGATCGCTGGCTTTCTTTTCTCCTTCCCACGACAATGTGTAGCCTGCCGGAAGTTCGATTTTCTCAATCTTTTCCGCAATAGCCTTGCGTGCAGCCTCCGTACCAGTTCCCGGACGAGGACTGCATTGTACTCGTTGTGTACGCTGTCCGTTATAACGCATCACCACCGGCTCTTCCCATTTAATGTCTATTCCGTTTGCCACTTGTCTCATCGGGGTGGTCTGAACGAGAGATTCAATGACATCTTCCTTTTTCATGCTGCCCGCCATGAGCTTTTGTATGGTAGAACGGTTCATTACCTTATTTATATTAGGGAGAAGTCCGAATACAGCCACATTGTCAAGCCTTTCGATTTCATTTCCGTTATCGTCCGTACATTTTATATAGATGTTTTCCGGATGTATTCCGTCATAGAACGTACCGATAGGTATGCCGCCTGTATAGGCAAGCATGGACATGCTGACATCGCTACGGCTGAGTCCGCTTATTCTTGCCGAAGGCTGATCATAGTTTATTGTGAGAACCGGCACCTTTGGTTCCCAGTCTGTGGTCGGCAAATATACCATGTCGCTGTGGCGCACAATCTGCATCGCACTGTCGCACAACTCATGCAGCACAGCCGGGTCGGGACCGTGGAAACAGGCTTCTATCGGATATTTCTTGAACATCAGATTATAGCGTTTCAGTTTGATATATGCGTCCGGATAACGCTTTGAAAGTTCGTTCTGTATGTCTTCAATATTGTCAACAAGGGCATCCGGAGATTCAAAGTCGATAATCAGTTCTCCGTAAGACAACGATGGCGTGGCAATGCTGCGTACAAGATTGTAGCGGCTTGGAGTGCCTCCCACAGAACTTGTCACATGCTTCACCTCCTTGCGCTTCTTCAGATATTGTTCTATTTCGTCCAAATCCTTCTCCACTTGTGTAGAGTTAGTGCCTTCCGGCAGTTTATATTCCATGTAAAGCTGGTCGTATTCCATATCTGGGAAGAATGCCTGATTGAGGAATTTGTAGCTTATGGCACTTCCTGCCAGCAGTATGACGGCGGCGATGACAATCAACAGGCGGTGGCTGAGTCCGAAATTAAGAATCTTGGTCAGTACGCTGTACGCTTTTCCTGAGTACATTTCCTGATTGTCGCCTTTCTTTTCCGGCTTCAATAATTTGTCTGCCATGATTGGGACATGCAGCAGGGCAAGCAACCAACTCAGCAAGAGCGAAACCGCCATGACAATGAAAAGGTCGCGCACATAGACTCCTGCTGTGTCCGGACTGAGGAATATGGGCAGAAATGCCAGTATGGCTATGAGAGTGGCTCCGAGCAACGGCATGGCTGTTTTGCGTCCTATACTTGTCAGGGCTTCCATGCGTGGCTTGCCGGCTTTCAAATCCACAAGTATTCCATCGACAATCACAATGGCATTGTCAACCAGCATACCCATTGCAAGAATGAATGCAGCGAGTGATACGCGTTGCAGCGTTCCGTCAAATCCGCCCAAGACGAGAAACGAACCGAACACAATGACGACAAGGCTTGCACCTATAATCATGCCGCTCTTGAATCCCATGGCAAAGATGAGTACGACAACGACTATTATGACTGATTCGAGCAAATTGACAAGGAATGTGTTGAGTGCATCGGACACACGTTCTGGCTGGAAGAACACTTTGTGAAATTCCACTCCGGCAGGCATGGAGGTTGTCAGCTCACTGATTTTGTTTTCAACTTTCTTGCCTACTTTTATTATGTCATGGTCTGCCGAACATGCCACAGACAGTCCGAGTGCACGTTCTCCATCTCTTTTGAACTCATTGCGTGTAGGAGACTCGTATGATTCATACACATTGGCAATGTCGCGTATGCGAAGTTGATCCTCGTCGTGTCCTTGTATAAGCATGTCGGCAATGTCATCCACATTCTTGAACTTATCGTTCACAGTCACTCGTATGCGGTTGTTGCCGTTGTTGTAATACCCTGAATAGGTAGTCTTGTTCTGGTTGTTGAGTGTCTGTATGACTTCCGTCGGCATCACACCGAGACTGGACATTCTGTCTTCTTTCAGTTCAATGTTGATACAGTCTGAACGCTTTCCGTAGATATCTACTCGTGTCACTCCGTCGATGTTGCATACTTCCCGTTTTACCAGTTCCGCATAGTCTGCCAGTTCTCTATCCTTCAGCCCGTCACCGGTCATGGCATAGAACATGCCATATACATCCCCGAAATCGTCCTTGACCATAGGTGTGCTTGCCCCGGCGGGCAGGTTAGGGTGGACATTGCTTACCTTCCTTCTCAGCATGTCCCATTGCTGTTCCACCTTGTCGTCCGGCACAGTGGTTTCCAGTTCCACAGTGATGATGCTTAAGTCGGGATAAGACTGACTCTGTACATTATCTACCCCCGACATTTCCCTGATGGATTTTTCCAGCATGTCAGTAACCTCCAGCTCAACCTGATGGGCTGATGCACCGGGATATGTGGTTACGATCATGGCTTGTTTTACTTTGATTGCCGGATCTTCAAGTTTGCTCATCGCATTATACGAGAGTATGCCTCCGACAACAAGACATATTATAAAGAAGTTGATGAGCTTTCTGTTGTTCAATGCCCATTTGCTGTAGTCTGCCATAATTTGTCTGTTTATAATAGATGGATAATGGAGTTACCGGAGCAAGAAAATGTGGATTTCGCTCCACACTTATTTCTTATGCTCTGATAGTCCTGTTGCTTCATGAATTTCACTTCATTCCTCCCACATTGCTTTCTGTGGCAGCCGGAATCGGTTTCACCTTTTGTCCTTCGGTAAGATGACGTGTACCTGTCGCAACCACAGTTTCGCCCGCCTTCAGTCCCGAAGTGATGAGGGTCGTTCCGTCTGTCTTTAGTGCGCTGACAACTACTTCCCTTTCTTTCACGGTTCCAGACTCCTTGTCAAACACAAATACCTCCGTTTTATTATCCTTGTTGAATACGGCTGTTGAAGGCACGCATACATTCTCGTTTCCGTTTTCTGAGACAGAAGCATAGACCATCGTAGTCATTCCCGGAGTGATTTTTTTCATGTCGTAGTCACCCTTTATGCGGAGACGTACCGTGTAAAGCTGGCTTGCATTGGCTTCCTTGCTTGTACGCACAATGTCGAGCGGGAATGTCGTTTCCGGAAATATGTCGAATGAACACTTGAATCCGTGAAGCTCCTCCATTCTGGAGAAATCGGACGAAGGAATGAAAATCTCCACTTCTGTGTTTCCGTCCGCAAACATCGACACGACCGGCATACCTGCCCCTACGGTTTCTCCTGCCTGATGAATCTTTGTCTGTATGTATCCGTCGATAGGTGATTTCAGTTTGGTGTCGGCAAGCTGATTGCGATGATTATTCAGCTTTTCCGTAATTTGTTTCAAACCGTAGCGGGCTTTGTCATAATTACTTGCCGTAGTGTTCCCCTCCTTGTACATCGCAATGACTCTTTCTGCATCGGCTTTACTATGTTCATATTCGGCCTGTGTTGCTCCGAGTTGCACTTGGTAATCCCTGTCGTCCAGTTCTGCAATTATCTGTCCTTTTCTCACGTGGTCGCCTTCATTTACATATACTGCTTTTATCGGACCGCTTACTCTGAATGCCACATTGACATCCTCGGACGCTTTGGTGCGTCCGGGCCATGATATTTCTCCGGCTTTGTCCGTACTTACCACATCTGCCGTATTGACAAATACAGCTTCTGCCGTTTTCTCTTTTTTCTCTCCACAACCGAACAACGTACATATTGTGGCTGCGGCAATCAGTCCTAAGAAGTTCTTTTTCATATTTTATGTCTTGCTTTATTTATTTTGCTACAAAATTATATCACTTCTGGCTTTATATAAAGGTTATTATATACTATTCATTGGTCAGAATGTACTCTAATATAACAAATATCCATTTTTTTTGTTGTGAAAAACATCGCTTTTTGGTTATTTTGTACATCGTGAGGTAGTGAAAGGACAATTTCCACCCTGTTTTTCTCTTTTTGATAAATGAATGAAGATATGGCAAGTAACATTGTGTATAGGATTTTTGGAAATGCGGATGAGAATATTCTCGGTGCGGAGGAATATCCGGTGCGAGTAGAATTTTCAGGCATTATTTTTTGTTCCTCCGGATATATGGAACTTAATATTGATGGCATTGACTATCGTCTCGGACCCAATATGATGATAGTTCATTTCCCGTATTCACTGATTCACATAGAGCACAAAACTTCCGATTTGTCTGGATTTATGCTTGATGCCGATTTTGAAATAGTACAGCCTTTGTTATACAAAGTGTCCGACATCAATCGTCTGTTGCTTATCAAGAGAAACCCGGTGGCAGCCCTGACGGAATGTCAGAAGTCTTCTTTGGAAAGGTATATCAAGCTCTATTACGAACATATAGAGCGGCACAAGATATTTATAGGAGGGGCAGAAGAAATACATGCAGCACAAATCAGCAATTTGCAGGCTGAACTCTTGAGCAATTGTCTTCTTTTGGAAATAGTTTCATTCTATATCAGGATTGGTGACGAAAAGGTGCATATCTGTAGGAATGATGAGGTGGTACAGAAATTTATATCCATGCTTTATAAACATTATAAGGAAGAGCATGAAGTGTCGTTCTATGCGGAAAAGCAGTTTGTCACCACCCGCTATTTTTCTTCAATCATAAAGAGTCGTTCCGGAAAGACACCGAGCTGGTGGATTGCCAATGCTCTGCTTACGGAAGCAAAACGTCTGTTGCGCGATACCAATATGTCCGTGAAGGAAATATCGGAGCACCTATATTTTCCCACACAATCTTACTTCGGAAAATGGTTCAAGAAACATTCCGGGACTGGACCGTTGGAGTTCAGAAATACATGATTCTTGAAGTATGTCTCATGAGCTTTAAGTGGGTGTACTCGATTTTTATTGGATATATTCGACAGGCTCCTCATGTGCTTAAGCACATGAGGAGCCTGTCGATAGAATCCACTAAAACACGCTAAAATGCCATTTTTCAAAATGACAAAATGATATTTTCGCTCAAAATGAAAATTTAACACTTGGAGCAATTTTTTGCCGACGGCGAAGATACGAAAAATTTAGTTTGAAGATAATTATTTGATAATCAATAAGATACAAAAATTTTCAAAATACTCAAAAAAAGCACTGGAAGCAATTTTTTGAAATTTCTGAATATTTTAGTAATCTATTGATTATTAATATGTTATATCTAAATTTGCTGTTCCTACTCCCAAACACCACCCAAAAACCATCTACTTTTAAGTTTCTGTTCAGATACTTTTCCAAGATAGTGAATTATACACTTCTTAACATTTTGACAAGAGTCTGCTGTCTTTTTCTCCCTTTCCTAATGCTTTTTCAAAAAATCTACGCTGAAAATTTCTCCAGACTACTAAGTTTTTAAAACTGTAGCGCACTGAAAATAAAATTACAGTGCGCTGAAAAAGTGACGACAGTGCGCTGGAATTTTGAAAACTTAGTAGATTTTTCAAAACGACTCTTCGCCGAAGATAAATAAATGTAAAAGAACTGTCAAAAACGAAACACTATTTCACATTTCACGGAGTCTTCAGAAAATGCGCACAGAATCTCCGTTCTCCGAGAAAAGTTCGGTGTGCTTCATTTTGACGCGTGCCAGAGGGCTTAGGATTTTAACATTTGGCAAAATCAAAAAGATAGTAAATGAGTAATATTTTAGCAAATGAGAAATAAAATATCTGAGATGTTAATCATTTTGTCAAAATTGAATATCCCTCTAAAAAACGATGTTAAAAATTTTTTTATGGGGACTTAAAAAACTGTTTTATCAGTTCGCAGCTCAGAGTTGTTTTTATCAGAAGTGTATATGGTTTAACTACATTTTGTAGAATATTGTATATTAATGTTTAATAACATGAAATCAAGTGTTGTTTATAGTAAATAATGTCTTACATTTGCTGTTGAGTTTACATTTGTCTGTATGACTATTGTAAATATATGGAGATAATTGATTGAAAAAAGGGATGAAAGGTTTTTGGAGTTGTTGAAAGGGAAGGCTGATAAATCGCAAGGAGATAAAGAAGTATTTGCTAAGACGGTTATGCCATAAGGAGTTCATGAATATAGTGGGAGACATAATCGGGTGTGAGGTGAATATGTTTTGGAATAATAGAACTTTCATTTGCCTTTGTGTGAGACTGTTGTGTGGTGTTAATGTTTCTTTCATTCGTTTCCGTATTTTTTTATTGTAATATGGTAAGATGATTATAATTATAAAAACTGAATAATTTATGCTTAGATTCAAGAAAGGTTTGCAACAGATGAAAAGGCTGTCATTGCAAAGGATTTTGTTTGCTCTTTTTTATGTGGTGATGGTCGGCATGTCTGTGTCGGCTTATGCACAGGAAAAGAATAAGTTAGCTCAGGCGCGTTCTGTTAGCTCCAGTGTTCCGTATGGATATACGCAAGTGGGGAATACCATGCTTTACTTTTACCAATCATCTTCTTCTATTGACATTCAAGGGTGTTACAATGGTATGTATTATGGTTCAACCTATGGTAACGGAGGCTATAAGGTTGCCATGCAGGTGAATGATGGTAGTGCTACTCAGGTGGATTGTTTGAACGGAAGTACGATTGATGGTGTTTCCTTTTCTGCTGTTGTGGAGCCGCAAGGAGAACTGGCGAGAATATGCTATGTTGTTACCAATACCACGGAGCAAGACGTATCGGTGTCGTTGGGTACACATGCCGATGTGATGATTGGAAGTAACGACAGAGCACCGATTTCGCGAAGGATTGATACTGTCGGCAGTACATACGGTGTGACGATGAAAGACGGCAATGGTTCGCAGCTCTGTGTGTTGTTTGGAAGCGGACTTGCGGGAGTGACCAGTGTCAGTGATTATTGGTTTGGCTATTATGGCACAAATAACAGTGCCTATAATATGGTGGGCAATTATTCTTCCGGCAGCAATTATATGGAGGAGAATGGTTCATACGATAGCGGAATGGGATGGTGCTGGAAGAACAGGACTGTTCCTGCCGGTGAGACGATGGTTTTTTCATATCTGATAGGTGTGGGAGAAGTCAACCTCGAACCGAATTCGTCTTTTGAAGTTACTCCGGACGATCCTGAAGGTTGGAATAATCTTCTGCTTCCTCATCGTCTGACGCTTGAGGGAACGTATGAAAGTCCTGCCGGGCTTGACGGAATGATAGAGTATGCGGTGGAGGACAGCGAGGAGTGGTTGCCGTTGACAGAAATGATGCCTTCCGGCAGTACATTCTCAGAAAGTCTGGTGGCGACATTTGATGTGAACAGAGAAAAACATGTCATAAGGTTCCGTACTGTGGATAACGTGGGCAATGCCACAATGCTCCATCCGATAGAATATCTGGATGTGGCTTATCGTGAATATCATGGTGTGACAGACCGGACATATACCGGTGATTCGCTGTTTCAGACTGTGGAGTGCGACGGTATGGAATCTTCCCATATCACCACTTCCGGCTACAGCAATAATGTCAATGCAGGTATTGCTACATTTTATATAGAAGGTGTTTTTCCATATACCATAGGACGCAAGGCCTGTTCTTTTAGAATTAATCCTGCACCGCTTATGGGAGATATAGAACTGTCAGACTTGAATTTTGTGTATGATGGGGCTGATATTATGCCTGATTGGTGGTTTACAGAAGAGTCGAATGGTTCGCTGGTTCAGGATGTGGATTATACAGTGTCTTTGGATAATAACCGTTATCCGGGTACAGCCACTATTTCTGTAACAGGTATAGGAAACTACACTTCGACATTGACAAAGGATTTTTATATAGACAAGGCTGAACTTTCTGACGATTTGTATGTAGCAATTTTGCCACAGGAGGACATTTGTTATGACGGCAATGAACATAAACTTCTTTTCGCGGCATTAGAGGGAGTCGGTGCTGTACACATTGAGTATGTCAGACACGGGGAAACAGAGACAGTTGTCGAGTCGCCAGTGGAAGAGGGATGCTATGATGTGTATATGGAGGTTGCAGACGGAGATTGGTACTATGGCAGACCGAGAGAGTATATGGGAAGCTTTACAATTTATCGTTTTGATGAAATAGAATGGGCTTCGCTGAATGCTTTGTATGAGGAGCTTCTCCAGATGGGGTATAGTTGTAATTGGAACATGGCGGATGGCATAAAGGCTGTGTCCTCATTCGAGGGACTTTCTGTTAAGCAGGGGCATCTGGTCGGTATTAATTTGTCGGGAAAGAATCTATCCGGCACATTGCCTGCCACGATAGCGGCTTTCACCCGTCTTGAATCCCTTGATTTGTCTTCAAACAATCTGTCCGGTGATATTTCCGGTATTTTGGCTGCCTTGAAGATGCAGAATCCGCAGGCTTTTGAACATCTGAAAGTGTTGAATATAAGTCACAACCAGTATAAAGGAAATCTCGGAGTGTTGGCATCTTGTATGCCTGAACTTATATCGTTGGATGCGTCTCACAATAAATTCGAGGATATATATCCGATGATTTCTCCTGATGTGACCGACTTGAACATTTCATGTCAGGATATGGAAAGGGTTGTGGAAGTGAATTTGTCGAATACTGCATCAATAGAGGATATGGTTGCAAAGATTCCGAGCATTCTTTTCTATGACCATGAAAATCAAGCATTCAAAACAGATGCTATTCTCTATATAACAACAGCTGATATGTCATCGTATAATCCCGATGATGAAGATTCGGATGAATGGGTTATGATGATATTTTTAGAGGAGAACAGTGGCTTTGCTTTGTCTATGAACACTTTTTATGGAGAGTGTGGCGACACGTTGAAAGTATGGGGTGACTTGAATGTGACAGAGGAAAACATTGTGGAGGGAACTTCTTTCAAGGCTACCATTTATTTTGAGCGAGGTGACGCTAATTTTATAAACGGGGTTGATGTGGCGGATTTACAGGCAACCATACTTTATGCTTTTGGACTTTATGAAGATAATCGTCCGTTCAACTATACGGCAGCCGATACGTATAGGGATTTCAATATCAATGTACAGGATGTGGTGTGTACGGTGAATATACTTCTTGAAAATATGGCGGACACACTGAACTCTTCCATGTCGAAGGGCAGGAGCGGAAGGGCAGCGGAGTCTGTCGGCGACGTTTCCTCTTATATATATAAGAAAGGCAATAGCATTGTTCTCCGTTCCGATGTTCCGGTTGCATCGTTGTCGGTCAAAGCAGCGGGCGACATAAACTGGAATACGGAGCAGTACGGAATGTCTCAGGCCGTAAGCAAAGGTAATTTGGTGAGCTATTCTCTTACAGGAGCTACATTGCCTTCGAATGAAGAGGTTGTGATAGGAGAATGTGGTGACAATACGAGAATCTATTCTGTATCGATGTCGGATGTAGAAGCTCGTCCTGTCAATGCCGCAGTTCTTAATAGTCCTGCCACAACGGTGGAGTCTGTCGATGCTGAATCGGGAGAATTCAAGATATATGGAATATCGGGTATGCAAAGGAAGGAACTGATGAAGGGTGTCAATCTTATCAGATACAAGGATAGAACAATAAAAGTGATTAATAAATAAAAGAAAGAAATATGAAACTAAAACATTTATTCACGCTGATATGTATTTTCCTGTCGGCTGTTGCTGTTGCTCGGGATAACACATTGTCCATACCGGACTTGTTGGTGGCACAGGGCAAATCAATAAGTATGCCGGTTAATTTGGATAATACGGAAGATGTGGTTGCCGTGCAGTTTACGCTTACTGTACCGGAAGGCATTACATTGGATGCTTCTTCTGCTTCATTGTCGGAGCGTTCTGATGAGCATTCCGTTGCTTTTCAACAGATTGGAGACAATCGATACATGGCGATGATTTTTTCTTCCAAGAACAAACCTATTATAGGAAGAACAGGAAAATTGTTGACTGTGACTTTAAATGCAGCGACAAATCTTGAGGAAGGTGCTGAATTGCCGTTGTCTCTTTCCGATGTAGTGATTAGTGGACATGATGGCTCGAATCTGTTGACCGGTTTTTCCGCTGGTAAGGTTACAATTGCGAAATCACCGGATTTGGAAGTTTCGGGTGTCACTGTTGACAAGGAGACGGTGGCTCCAAATGGCAAAATCGGAGTAAGTTGGCAGGTGGCTAACATTGGCGGTCTGCCGACAACTGCCGGTTGGACAGAGCAGATATTGCTTGAGGGTCGCGATGGAGCAACCAAACTGTTGGGGACTATATATCATGATGGAACTCTTAACTCAAATGCAGTGGAGAGCAGGAGTGTGGAACTGAACATTCCGTTTGTTGTAGGATTGGACGGTGACGTGAAAGTTCGTGTGCAGCTGACTGCAAATAGCGATGCCGGTGAACCTTCATGGCTTCAGAACAACAATGTTGCATGGACTGGAACAACTGTCAGGGTGGATAAGCTATTGACTTTGACACCAGAACAAGTTGGTGTGGATGAAAAGCAGACGAAAACATGCCGTTTTCAGTTGTCGAGGAGTGGAAGTTCAACAGTGGATGAAACATTTGAATTGACAGGATTTTCCGATTCTCGTGTTCTGTTTCCGGAATCTGTTACAATCCCTAAAGGACAGTCCGGTGCCTATTTCTATGCTCAGATTACAGCCAATGGAGTTTTGGACAATGATTCCATTGTTGATGTTACTGCTTCAGGAAATGAATATCCGGAAGTGGCTTCACGTCTTGTCATAGAAGATGATGTGTATCCTTCACTGTCAATAGAGACTGAGGTACAAGATATAGTGGAAGGAGGCAGTATCAAACTGTGGGTATCTACAGAAAGAATATCATCACAGGATATTGAGGTGAATCTATCTTGTGATTTTGGAATTCGCATTGCAATACCGTCAGGTATAGTGATTCCGGCAGGACATCGTAGTGTGGAAGTGAAAGTGAGTGCTGTAGATGATGAGACTCCGAATGCGGAAGAGATTGTCACATTTGTGGCAACTGCGGCAAAGCATAATTCTGCTTCTGTGGATGTGTTGTTGGTGGATAATGATGTGCCTACACTGGAGATGGAGTTTACTCCGAATGCGGTGTCAGAGTCTGCCGGCCCTTTGGCTGTGACTGCTAAATTAAGAAGGACTGACAATATTGATAAAGTTGTCACTGTAAAATTCTCTGATGATTCGGATGGAGCTGTTTTCTATGGGCGGCAGTCTGTCGTTATGGATAAGGATGTTGAAGAGATAACGGTCAATTTAGGTCCGGTTGATAATGCTATGGTTGATGGTGAGCGCGTTTATAATATCTCTGCATCAGTCTATCTTGCATCATGTAATTGTAGTGCTGGTAATGGAAAATCCGGTGGAGTGGTTTCTGTTCCTTTGACTGTTTATGACGATGATGGTCAGATGCTCACTTTGGCTGCATCGACATCGGTTCTGAAAAAGGACGGTGAAATGAATGTGACGGTACGACGTAATACTGAAACATCGGAAGCTTTGACTGTATATGTAAGTTGTGACCATGATGCAAGCATTGAATGTCCTTCGACAGTTGTCATACCGGCAGGTAGTAGTGAATATACTTTTGTGGTAAAGTCTAAGCATGGTGAACTGGAGGAAGAAGAGTTCACAGCTGTGTTAACCGCTGTGGCTGATGGTTTTGCTACAGGAAATGTTTGGTTTGCAGTGAACAATAAGACTTTACCTGACATACAGGTGGCTGAATTGAGAGTAATGCAGAACTCTTTTGAAATAGGGGATTCTGTGGATGTGGTGGTGTCGTTGATAAACAAGGGAAACGGCACATTGCCGGCATCTGTTCCTGTAAAGCTTTATAACAATCGTCTCTCTGCAATATCAACTGTATATACTGAGTCACCGATTTTGCCGGGGCAATCTTCTGATATTAGGATGCGGATTGTCGTATCTGATGAAGTGGGTTCTTGGTCAATATATGCAATTGTCAATGAGAACAAATCAGCTCAGGAACAGGATTATGGCAATAATACATCTAAGTTCGTGGATATTAATGTTGCCGCTCCGTTCCGTGTAACGGCAAGTGTTGCTAAAACATTGTATGAAGTAGGGGAGTCTATTCATATTTCTGGCCATGCAGATGGTCGCAATACGCAAAATGCCAATGTGGAAATCTATGTTATAAACCAAGGATACCGCCATGTGCTGAATGCTGTAACCGATACGGAAGGCGGCTTTAGCGTAGATTATGTGCCGTTTGAGAATCAAATGGGACATTTTGCAGTGGGAGCTTGTTTCCCGGGAGAGAAACAGAGTGAAGAACAATGCGGTTTTGATATTTATGGCATACAAGTGAATAATCGTTCTGCAATAACCTGTGATGTTTTGAAGAATGAAACTTTTGAGGGAAGTATTGTTGTCTCTAACCCGGGAATCCTTCCTTTGAATAACATAAAAGTTACATTGACGGAAGTGCCAGAGAACTGCGAAATCAATTTTGCAGAAAATATCAGCACATTGGATGGAGGACAATCGGCTGAAATACATTTTACTTTGAAGGGTGTCAATGTATCTCCAGAATTGGCATGGGAGAAGATTGGAGTAGAGATTGGTGCTGACGAAGGGAACTTGGCAAAAACCGTAATATATTATTATGTTCGTGAACCGCAAGGAAAGTTGAAAGCGGATATTTCTTCAATCAACACTTCTGTGTCAATCGGTTCTTCTCGTGACTATGTAATTACGCTTACAAATATAGGAAAAGGTGAGACCGGTGATATAACTTTGTCTTTGCCGTCATGGATGAAACTGGCTACCTCCACTTATATACCGTCTTTGGCAAGTGGTGAGTCGGCATCCATTGTTTTGTCTATTTCAACCAATGAACAGATGTCGGCAAATGTGCCGGTGACGGGACATATTGGCATTAATTGCAGTCAAGGAAACGGAGTGTCAATTCCTTTTAGTGTAGAGCCTGTTTCGGAGCATACCGGTAGTCTTTCGTTTGATGTTTGTGATGAATTTACCTATTATACTTCGGAAGCACCGCATGTAGCTGATGCCAAAGTGCAGATAAAGCATCCTGTGACCGGTGCGCTTATTGCAGAAGGAGTTACTGATGCTGATGGAAAATACGGTGTTACTCTTCCTGAAGGATATTATGCGGTTAGTATCACAGCTAACAAACACGAGTCTTATTCCAATAATATATATGTAGATGCGGGAAGGGAAAATCGTATTACTGTAAACTTGGGCTATACTGCTATTACGTACAATTTTGTAGTTGAAGAGACTGAAGTCAAGGATGAATACAAGATTGTGACAAAAGTTGTTTATGAAACCAATGTCCCTGTGCCGTGTGTTGTACTTGGTGTTCCTGAAAGAATTGACGGAGACAACATGAGGGCTGGCGAAAGCACTCTTGTATATATTACTGCTACCAATAAAGGACTGATTACGGCTTTAAATGTAACTGTCAATATTCCGGAAAATACGGATGAATGGAAGTTTGAAGCGTTGACCAGTCTCGAACCGTTTGATTTGCCGTCACAACAGGCCGTGGTTATACCGGTACGAATTACACGACTGAAAGATGACTACTCGGCAGAGACGAAACCGCGAATAAGAAAGGCGAATATCGTCGATGATTTTAGAAACTGTATGGCAGGAGTTTCCGCCGAATATGAAGCCCTTTGCGGCGATGAGTTGAAAAACAACAAGGCTATGGAACGTATGGCTTTGAAGATGTGCGGAGTCGCTGCGACAGGTGCTGCTGTTTTTGACGCTATCTCTTCGTTGATAGGAGGCTGTGGCGGTGGCGGTATGTCCGGACCCGGCGGCGGTGGCGGCGGTGTCATTAAATCTTTGGAAAATTATCCTGTTGTCAGCGAACAATCGTTCAACATGTGTGATACATGTGATGCGAACAGGGCGGAAGCTTTGGTTGACTTTTTCCTTGGAAAGACATTCCTTGCTCCAATCAATGACGGAATGAATATGGCGGCTCAAGAAGCTCAGAATATGAGAGAGACAGGCGAATCGAAAATTCGTCAGAGGCTTACAATGTCAGCATTTGAGAAGCTTCGTGAGCATATTAGTGAGCAGAGAAGACAACGTGTTCTTGGTGAACATGGTTCAGAGGTAATGGGATGGGTTGAGGATTTTGTGGAGATAATTGATATTATTACAGATGAATGTCCTGCTCCTGAAAGTACAAATGCGAAAGGGCGAGGCAAATCGGGAACTTCATTGAGGAGTTGGCAAGCCAATTATAACAATGTGGCACGCAGAACAGCGGACTATATGTTGAACTATGACAGTCTTTTGCTTGAGTTCTTTGGAGATAAATGTTGGTATCTTGGCGATATGGAAGAGAATGCAGCATTGTTCCGACTGTTGGCAGAGAATGAAGATGTCACAGTGGAACAAGCCCTTGCCGTAAAACCTTTGTCGGTCACAGATGAGCAAGTCATAGCTTTGCTGGATAGAATTAACAACACTGTGGAGGGAACTGACACTGAAATTTGCATTCATTGGGACCGTGTGGATGAAATTGTCCACATATCAAAACAAATGGATGAACAATCAGTCAGTGAAGGATTTGAATCTTTGGCAGACCAGTATCA
This sequence comes from Bacteroidaceae bacterium, assembly GCA_017621515.1. GTDB lineage: Bacteria > Bacteroidota > Bacteroidia > Bacteroidales > Bacteroidaceae > RGIG8745. The sequence continues at coordinate 64,441 of JAGASY010000034.1, read as the reverse complement.
GAATGCATATAATATTTGCATGGAGAAATACGGTGAGATTTCTTCTTCCGTATGTGCTTCGATTACATTGCAGTTCTCACAGTCTATGGTGATGACTCGTCAGGCATTCCGTGGTACGCTTACAGTCTTTAATGGGCACGACACCGATGCCATGAAAGATGTTAAGCTCAACCTTATGGTAAAAGATGAGAACGGCAATATGGCAACAAGTCATGAACTTCAAATAAATCCTGAATCTATTGAATGTTTTACGGGAAAACTCAGTTTGACGGATGGATGGACGCTGGATGCGCAAGAGAATGGTACTGCGAAAGTTTTGTTTATACCAACGAAGTATGCTGCACCATTGAATGATGTTCGCTATACATTTGGCGGTACACTTTCGTATGTCGATCCGTTTACTGGATTTGAAGTTGTCCGTGAACTTTCTCCTGTAACATTGACTGTAAAACCTTCGCCAAATCTTGATTTGATTTATTTCGTACAGCGTGATATTATAGGTGATGACCCATTGACCGAAGCTGTTGAACCTTGTGAGGAAGCAGAGTTTTCTCTCTTGATTAACAATGTCGGTTATGGAGATGCAAAAAATGTACAGATGGTGACTGAACAACCTAAGATTATTGACAATGAAAAAGGATTGAAGGTTGACTTTGAATTGATGAGCAGTCAGTTGAATGGTGCCGATAAGATATTGGCTCTGGGCGAAAGTGTGACGACGGATTTTGGAACTATACCTGCGAAAACTTCAGCATGTGCTCAATGGTGGATTAAGAGTTCATTGCTCGGACATTTCGTGGATTATAATGTGGAAGCCACTCATGTTACAAGCTATGATAATCCTGATTTGTCGTTGCTCAACGAAGTTACGGTACATGAACTGATACGAAGTCTGGATGCCACAGACGGTGAGGATAAAATCATAGGTTTTATGACTAATGATATTGCTGATACCGAAGATGCTCCGGATATGATTTACCTTTCCAATGGAATTGTGGAGAATGTGAATATCGCTCAGGGAGCAACCATACAGAAAGTGTCTGAAACAGATTATCTGCTTAATGTCGCTCCCGGAAGTGAAGGATGGGTCTATGGTAATATTTCTGACCCTACTTATGGTATTTCAGCTTTGAAGTCTGTCACACGTCAGAGTGACGGAAAAGTGATGCCTCTTCGCAATTTCTGGCAGACAGACAGGACACTGCGTGATGGTAAAGACCCTCTGTATGAGAATAGGATACATTTTGCAGACGATTTCACTTCTTTGCAGGAAGAAACATATATCCTTACTTTTGAACCTGCACCGGAGTTGCTGCTTGAAATTGTGTCGATAGAAGGTGCTCCAGAGGAGGGACAGCTCGCTGTTGAACCTTTGGAGGCTGTGAACGTGGTGTTCAACAAGCCTATAAATTCTGCCACATTTACGACAGACGACATCGCTCTTTCTGTGCAGGGTGTGAAACAGGACATCAGCAGTGTTGCCCTTTCTACCAATGACAATAAAACATTTAAACTTGATTTCTCCGCACTGAACGAGACGGTAGGAAACGGTTATTTTGTTCTTTCCGTGCAGACATCTGACATTATAGACTATGAAGGATATAACGGCAAGAACGGAAAAACGGTCGGATGGATTATGTTCCGTGACGGGCAGGTTGTTCTTGCTACATCTGTTTATCCCGAGAAGGCTGGAACAGTACAGCGTGTATCGAAGCCGTTAGAAAGGAAGGCTGGAAAAGTTGTTGCATCTGATGAAGGAGCGCAGTATGGCTCTACTGTAATATTGACAACCGTTCCGAATGAAGGCTATGAATTCAAAAATTGGACATTGAATGGAGAAGTTATTTCCGATGAACCGGAGTTTGAATGTACGGCGGTTTGCGACATGGATGTGCAGGCTGTGTATGCGTTGAAGACTTATTCTGTAACAATTGGCGACACTGCTGAAGGTGGAGAAATCGCAGGTGCATCTTCCGGTATCTATTCTTATGGAGAAGAACTGAAGTTGACGGCTTGTCCGACAGATGATTTTGTTTTTGAAAACTGGATTGTGAATGGCAGAGATGCCGGTACGGAAAAGAATCTCACGGTCAATATCGATGGTATTCAGAATATTTCGGCAAACTTCAAGCGCAATATTTATCAGCAGAACATAACACTTGCAAGAGGATGGAATTGGATTTCAAGTTATGTTGACGAACCTGTGTCGGTTAGTGATCTTCTTGGTAATGTGACTCATGTGCTCAGTCAGTTTAAAGAATGGGTGGATGATTCCGACTATGGCATGGCAGGTGACATTGAAGCATTGCTCCCGGGCTTGGCTTATAAGGTGAATGCTTCTTATGCCACAATGAAGTCTTTCAAAGGACGGATTCATGACACAGAGAACATGCCTATCATGTTGAAGAGCGGATGGAACTGGATTTCATATCCTCATCAGGAAAAAAGAGCGATAGAGGTGCTGTCAAATGCTGAAGAAGGCGATTGTGTGGTGTCGCAGACAGGATTCTCTGAATATGTGGATGGATGTTGGAAAGGCACTCTTAAAGGACTTGTACCGGGTAGCGGATACTTATATAAATCTAATTCAGACAAGCAACTGCAATTTGATTTTATCGGAAATTCTGTGATGCCGGATGATGACGAGACAATGCCTTCGTCAACAGTCGATATGCGTAAATATCCGTGTACGATGAACGTGATAGCTAAGTTGACGCAATTGAAGTCTAATCATGCAGAGTCCGACTGTCGCATTTATGCAATGGTGGGAGACGAATGTTGCGGAGAAAGCCGTTATATTGATGGAAACTACTACATGACAATATATGGCGATGAACCGGTACCGGTTTCATTCATTGTGGAAGAGTGTAATAGTGGTGTCAAGTATGAGGCAAAAGAAATATTGTCTTTCTGTGAAGATGTGATAGGTAGTCATAAATCGCAGTACACAATCACAATAGAAGATGATATAACAGACATTTCTGCTCTCGAACATGATAAACGTAAGATGAAGGTGTATAGCATTGAAGGCATATTGCTCTATTCGGAAGCTACAATAGAGAATATCAAGAATCTTCGTCGTGGAGTATATATCATTAATGGTCAGAAGTATATTGTAAGGTAATAGATTCCGGCAATGAATTTTCACCAGCTTTAAGAAGGTGAATTTGTCGGTGCTTGTATGGGACAGGCCAAAACTCAATTGAAAGAGTTTTTGACCTGTTCTTTTTTGTAGATTTTTATTTGTTTTTGGGGATATGGAGGTACAGACATTTTTGGGAATATGTGGGTGTACTCAACTGGATTCTTCATGTTTGTTTAAGCGCGATAGCGATGGAGGAGTCTGTCGATAGAATCCACTGAAAACACGCTAAAATGCTATTGTTCAAAATGACAAAATGATATTTTCGGTCAAAATGAAAATTTAACATTTCGGGTTATTTTTTGCCGAAGGCGAAGAGACGAAAATTTTAATGTGTAGATAAACTACTGATAATCAGTAGAATACAAAATTATTTAAAATACTCAAAAAAACGCGTTGGACATAATTTTTTGAGTATTTTGAGTGTTCTGGTAATATCTTGATTATTAATGTGTTAAGGCAAATCTTACCATTTCCACTCTCAAACATCGCTTCAAATTCACTCACTTTGAAGTTTATGTTTAGATACTTTTTCAAAGTAATAAATTATACACTTCTTAACATTCCGATCGATGCAAACTGTATTTTTTTCTGCTTCTTACTGTTTTTTTATTTTCAGCGCGCTGTTTTGAAATTTTCAGCGCACAGTGAGAGAATTTCCAGTGCGCTGCAAATAAAATTGCAGTGCGCTGCGAAGAAAAAAACTGTGCGCCGGAAATTTGAAAACTTAGTAGTTTTTTTCAAACGACTCTTCACCAAAGATAAATAAATGTAAAAGAACCGATTCAAAACGAAACACTATTTCACATTTCGCAGAGTCATCAGAAAATGCGCATAGAATCCTCATTCTTCGAGAAAAGTTCGGTGCGCTTCATTTTGACGCGTTCCAGAGGGCTTGAAATTTTAACATTTTATGAAATCAAAAAGATAGATTAATAATGTAAAATTGGAATTTTTGAAACTAAAACAATTGAATATGTTGCCGTTTTGTCAAAATTAAATACCCCTCTAAAAAACGATGTCAAAAATTTTTTTATGGGAGTGTTTATAGATTGTTTTTTATAAGTGCATCCACAAAACACTTTATGAATACATCCGGACTAAGGATGATTTTTTGTCAGTAGATATGTTGATTTTACAGAATCAATTATTTGTATTTCTAAAAGAGAAGTATTATTCAAAATATAAAAAAGAAGTTCTGTTTTTAAATATAAATCATATCTTTGCATTATGTTCTTGTTACCTTAAAAATTGGTATGATTAAAACGACATTTTATGAAAAAGCTATTCTTATATATCCTTTTGTATTCAGGTGAATGCACAGACAATAGATCTTGAGGTGGAGGTAGAAGATGATTTTTTGAAAGTTCCGCTTACAGGTGTGAAAGTATCTGTATTGACTTCCGACAGTGTGGTGGTGGTAGATTCTATCAGCAGAAGTGTTTCGATGAAGAATCGTAGCGGCAAGCTGCTTAAAGAAGTATATATTGCTTCTGTTAAGGCTGAAAAATGCGATTATTTGCTGCGTGTCACACGACCGGGATACAGTGAAGTATGGCAGTCTGTTTCTGTACAGTCTCCGGAAACAGCAAGCTCGGTAGCCGTACCGGTAATCAAGATGCGCAAGGAACGTAATATTGTTCTGGACGAGGTGGTGGTGAAAGCCACTAAGGTAAAGATGTGTTATAAAGGCGACACACTGGTGTATAATGCCGATGCCTTCAAACTGCCGGACGGTTCGATGCTCGATGCGTTGATACGTCAACTTCCGGGGGTGACGATGAATGATGGTGGTGAGATTTTTGTCAATGGGCGCAAAGTGGATGAACTGATGTTGGGTTCTCGCTCTTTTATGAGTGGCAGCAAGAAAGTGCTTTTGGAAAACCTGCCTTACTATACGGTGAAGAATATCAAGGTGTATGACAAACGGACTGACAAGAGCGAGGTCTTGGGGTATGATGTGGAAGCGAAAAAATATGTGATGGATGTAAACTTGAAAGAAGAATACAGTCGGGGATATATTGCCAATGTGGAAGGAGCTGTCGGTACGGAAGAGCGTTGGATGGGGCGCGGTTTTCTGTTGGGCTTTACCGACCGTTGGCGTTATTCGCTGATGGGCAATGTCAATAATGTGAACGAAAGCCGCCACATCGGAGAGCGCGGACATTGGTCTCCTGCTACGATGCCTCAGTCGCTTGTCACGACTCGTAGTGTGGCAACTGACTTGGATTATGAATCGAGAGATAAACAGGTGAAGAATAATTTCAATGCCGATTTCACTTCTACAAGTGTCGATATGGAAACTCGCCAACGCTATGAACAATTTCTTGAAGGCAGTAAGCCTGTGTCGTTGTCTGAGAGCCGCAATGAGTCTGATAATTGGCATTTGAAGCTGTACAATACGTTGGTTCTCAAAAAAGCAACTTATTTGGAACTCAAATCTCACTTTGAATATGGAAAAAGAAATGCCTTGGGTAAATCGCAATTCGAACAATGGGATGACGGACTGACGGCTTCCATGTGCACCGATGCTTTGAGTGAAGGGCGGTCGTGGTCTGTGGTTCAGGAAGTGACAGGCACTTTTAATACCGACAAGGAAAAACATTGGTATGGCAACTATTATCTTTTCTTTAGGCACAGCGATGATCAGTCGTGGCTTTCCAGCCGTTTCAATACATGGCAAGCTGCTATGCAGACCAATGATGTTCGCCGTAATGCCAGTGACGTGTCTAACCGGAGCACAAACTTCATGTTCAGTACACACCATACAATGTCTGAATTGTTCCGAAAGGTAAATCTGATTGTAGGGGATGAGTTCCAATTCTTAAATACAAAGACGCATGATTATCTTTATCATCCCGACACATTGTTGTTGGCATCCCAGCTTGACATGCTGACTGCCATTACCGACTTTTCTAATTCTTATGACAGTCATCTGCATTATTGGCGCAACAATGCCTCGATTACATTGAGCAAGCAGGGTAGTTACAAACCCGGGAGAAATTCTTTCTATAACATTACGTATGACCGTTGGCGGATGGGGGTTGATGTACCGGTCATTCATCAGTCTCTTGATTATGAACGAGGTGTCATCGATACCTTGGCGCATGGCACATGGGTGTATGTTTCGCCCCATGCAGAGTTTCGCTGTATGTCGCCTGACGGTGGGCGCGATTTACGAATTGGTGCCCGATACGACTGTACCCCCGCTGATTTGTTGAACCGGATAAGCTATCGTGATGACAGCCGTCCGCTTGTGGTTAAGGAAGGAAACCCTGATTTGAAAGGCACTGCCGTGACATCTGCTAATATTGATTATGCCGAAAAGTATGGAGAGAGAATCAAGCAATGGCATGTAGGGGCGACATTCAACTATCGCCATCGCGATGTGGCACAGTCGGTAACTTACAGCCCCGTTACGGGTGTGTATGTTTACAAGCCGATGAATGTGAGCGGAGCCTATTCCGCCACAGCCCGGTTTGATATTTCTTCCGACATTGGCGAGAAGCGTTATTGGATGTGGCAGATGAATATTGATGGCGATTATGTGCATTCCGTAGATTATACGATGTTGGCAGGGGAGACGGAAAGTCATGAGAATGTCGTCAACACTACTGTTTTGCGTGATGGGGCATATATTCAATATAATAAGGATATGCTTAACATCCGTGCTTCCGGAGACATACGGTGGCGGCATTCGGAAGGTAGAATGCGCGATTTCGAGACGCTTGATGCTTTTGATTTCAATTATGGTCTTTCCGCCCGATATACCATACCTGTGCTGAAGACCACTGTTTCGGCTGATGCTGTCATGTATAGCCGTCGAGGCTATGGCAGTTCAGTGCTGAATACAGATGATTTTGTGCTCAATGCTTCACTCAGTCAACCGTTCTTGCAAGGAAAGCTCATTGCGCGGATTGAAGCTTTCGACTTATTCCATCAGGTTTCTTCTGTTCAGTATGATGTCAATGCGCAGGGACGTACCGAGACATGGTTCCGTTCACTTCCTCATTATGTGATGTTGCATGTGGTTTACCACTGGAGCAAGAATCCTAAGAAGCCGTGAGAATAGTCATGTACTTGGTTTTATGTCTGAATATTGCATGTTCTTTAATCTTTTTTCTTCTCAAATTTGTTTCTCTATATAAGAATACGTACTTTTGCACAATAAATCAATGGGCTTGACTGGATTTGACAGCGAGTCGGAATGGTATGTAAGCATGCAGTGGGTCGGTAATTTCCACTTAAATCTCAGTTATCAAAGAATTATCTGGCAACGATTCTTATGCTCTCGCTGCCTAATCGAAGTATAGTAGATTAGCTTTATTTCTGCCATAGTGGTGGAAACGAGATGTCGCTCAAAAGCTCTTGTTCCGAAGCGTTTGATAAAGCGGCACAGCAAAATCGGGAATAGCTTGGACTTCGCCTCGCAGTTCTTGTGAAATTTTAGAGGATAAGGTGTGAGTTGGTGGCTTTGGTCTTGCTTACACTCGAAAACATCAGTCAAAGATAAGCATGTAGAAAGCGTATGGTTTCCTCGTTTGGACGGGAGTTCGATTCTCCCCAGGTCCACAGAAAAAAGCAGACTCGGATTGTTTCCGGGTCTGCTTTTTTCTGTCTTGTGGCTTATGAAATTTTTCTGAATGAGTAGTCCAAGAAATTTCTTTATCCCTGATTTGAGCATTTTCTTGCTTTTGAATCAAGAACTTCTTGCCCTTAATCAGAGCTTTCCAAACCATTAAAATTCTATGAGAACCCTTGCATTGATTTGTCTTCCAGTGAGATAGTTAGGTACAGCATATTGGTTGTTTGTTATATCTGTTACCCAATAATATGAATTGACATTGCTGATTCCTAAAATATTGAAGGCATCGATTCCGAGCCATACATTGCGCAGATGTTTGCTGATGCCGTTTGTGGCATGTTTATCCTCGTTGTTCAGTAAGCGATAGGACATTCCGAGGTCAACACGGCGGTAAGAAGACATACGGAAAACCTGCTTGTCTCTTCCTGTGTGAGGAGGTCCGAATGGGAGTCCGCCGGCATAATGACCTTTCAGAGTCACTTTCCATTTGTCGGTATTCGGAAAATAATCGCTGAAGAATATGGACAGATTCAGTCTCTGGTCCGTAGGTCGGGGCACAGACTTACCGTTGATTTTTTCCTGAGTCTTCATGATTCCGGCACTGATCCAAGAATCTGTTCCCGGCACGAACTCACCGTATATCTTCATGTCAAGTCCCATAGCATAGCCTGTTGCTATGTTTTCTCCATAATAGCTGACTCTCACATTGTCAACATTATATGGAATAAGATTGCTGAGGGCTTTATAATATATCTCTGCTGTAGCCTTGAAAGGACGGTTGTTCACTTTGAATCTGTATTCTCCTCCGAGCACAAAATGTATGGAGCGTTGCGACTTTATATTCTCATTGAGAATCACAGAAGTATTGCCGTTGACAGTCACTGTGTCCTTTATCTCTTTGTAGAACGGAGCCTGATAGTAGAGTCCGGTGGAGAACCTGAATGTAAGATTGTCGTTAGATGCCGGTACGAATGCCATTGTAGCTCTCGGACTGAAAAGCCATTCTTTGTTCCAGCTCCAGTGAGAAAGTCGCACACCGTAGTTGAGTATCATTTCTCCTTCATCGAAGGTACGGCGGTATGTGTCCTGTGCATACAACTCGAAACGGTTGCTGTTGACCTCATTCTTTGAAGCCAGATTGTATATCAAATCCAAACGGCTGTCGGAGTGAGGTAGGGAATATCCGGCAGAATCTCGCATCTCCCATTCGCGCATCGTTTCTTCCACATGTTCCGACTTATATAATATGCCGTATCTTATGTCGTGTGCCGTGAATCTGCTTCTGCCACTCAGTCCGATGCTTTTTACATCGGCGGTAAGCCGGTTGCGCGCATGTTCCATGTATGTTCCTATGCCGAGGCTTTCGTCTTCTCCTTCATTGTTCAGCCAATATTCACCACTTATGTCAAATGTCTCCCTTTCGTTTGTCTTGAAGGCAGACATGTTCAGCGATATTTCGTTTGTGGTGTTGAAATGGTGTGTAGCTGACAAACTTCCGAAATAAGTGTGGAATTTATCTTGCTCCTTGCCGTCAAAATATACTTTGAACTCTTTTACGTCTTCTGCGGTTCCGAATTTGGTTGTTCGGTCTGACGGTTCAAAATTGTAGTCGTTCCTTGAAATGTTACCAATGAAGTCGAATGTCCATTTCCGTGTGGGCATCCAGCTTATGTAGGTCTGGTAGTCGAAATCTTTCGGTTCGTATTCTCCTTTGGTGTCCAGTGTTCCGAGCAGATAGCTTGTGGTCTTATACCGAAGTCCGTGAGTCATACTGAATTTGTCCGTTCCGTAGCCCGCATATATGTTTGCACCTAACATGCTGGCAGATACAGAACCTTCAAATCCTTTTACCTTCTTATATTCTATGTCGAGCACAGACGACATCTTGTCTCCGTATTTGGCCTCAAATCCTCCGGCGGAGAATCCTACTTTCTCCACCATGTCCGGATTGATGATACTCAATCCTTCCTGTTGTCCGGAACGTATGAGCAACGGACGATATACTTCTGTACCATTGATATAAACACTGTTTTCATCGAAAGAACCTCCGCGGACATTATATTGCGAACTCAGTTCATTGTGCGTGCTTACTCCGGCTTGTGTGGCGATTATAGCTTCAACTCCTCCTCCCGATGCACTGCCGAGATGCTTCATGTCTTTTATGTTCACGTCTGTCATGCTGCCGGTTTGTCTGCGTATGTCGCTTACTTCCACTTCACCGAGTTCCACACCGAGAGAAGGAAGCATTACGTTCAGAGTAACAGTGTCTGTCGGATTCTTCAGCACTCTTTTTCGTGTCTGATAACCTATCATGGAGAATACGACAACCACAGAGTCGGAAGATTGGCAGGTCAGCTCGTATTTGCCTTTCAGATTGCATGTGGTTCCCGCCATCTGCCCTTCTATGTGTACCATAGCCAACTCCACAGGCGATTTCTTGTCGTCTGTGACGGTTCCGCGTATGGTCACACTTTGTGCATACATACTTGCTGCGATGGAAAATAAGAAGAGCGCACAAACCAATTTTGATATTATATGGTTGTACCGGGATGTCAAAAATCGGATTCTCTTTTCCTTATTCTTATATATATATGTAGTGGTTCTTGTTGACATATACAGCTTTTGTAGTCTTATATAGACTTATAACGTAAAAAATCTCCGAAACGTATGTTCCGGAGATTTATTTCTGCTTTTTATCTGTCAGAATCTTTTTATTTCACCACAGTGACATTGAATACAATAGTAGCGGTGTATTTCTTTCCGTCCGTATGTGTGTATTGCAATGCCTGACGCACTGTATAGGTTTTTCCGACCCTGAGTCGTGCCGGATATTGTCCTACGGCAAATGTCAAACTGTTGGCTGTAAATTCAGAAAATACGTATGCGCTGCCGCCATGATTGACCACTGTTCCGCTTGCGTTAAACCAGTGTCCGAGTCCGTTGGCTGTGTTGTTGCTTCCGAGAACTCCGGATGGCGATACACTGTAGAACTTAATGGTGCCGTTTCCTGTTGCACTTGCTGTCTTCTTTATCATATCGGCTGTCACACCCAGTGCCTGACATATAGGGTCAACATCGAGACTGACTGTTGTTCGTCCATATCCACTTCCGTCGTATGTCAGGTCAATATCATAGACCACAGTAGTGTCTTTGCGCACATAGTCTTCAGGGAATGTATAGTATCCAAGACGTTCCGTATTCTCGAACTTAACTTGGTATGGCCATTGCTCGTCATTGTCAAGTCCAGTCTGCAAATCGTCTCCGTCCATGTCCCAAGGGTGTCTCCAGTGTTCTGTCGGTGCACCGCTTACGACGAACCACAGCATCTTGCAATTCTCCGGTACGGTAAATTCAGCAGTTCCTTCTTTGTTGCTGTAGGCTTGTCCATATACGCGTTCGCCGTCCTTCTTCAAAGCACAGAAGCCGTATCTCCATCCGGCTTTGTCTGCCTTGTATGTACGGTATCCTTCTGCTCCGGCAATGCCTTTGAAGTTGGCTTTTATCACAGTTCTTTCCGGTGCTCCGTTCACACGGATGATGTTGAATCCATAGTTCTGCGGACAGTTCGCGCTGTCAACCTGCCACCATCCGTCGTCTGTACGTGTCAAGTTGGTAGAGTAGGCATCAATATGGTTCTTGCCGTATTCGCGTATGGCATCTATATCCCACGAAGCAGAACGACAGGCAAAGTTGAATATCTCGTCATTAAACTCAGATTGGCTGATTTCTGTGATTCTCTGGTAAGTTTCTACCGGGTCTTCCGGACGAGTTGATTCGCGCCACAGTGTTCCGATGAATTTCTGACCGTGAAGCTGACACCAGTAGTCCTGTATGAAATAGTTGGCATATCTCCAATATTCATGTAGCAGGTTCATGTATGCACAGTTGATAGCTTCCGAATAATATCCGTTGTTGAACTGCTGTTCCGGATACACCTTGAAAGCCTGCCACTGTGCGCAGCTTTCCCACCATGCACATCCGCCTGAGGCACCATCTCCGAATCCGTATCTCCATCCGTGGTTGGTTCCGAGGTCGCATGACACAAGATACTGGAACGAGTGTCCGATTTCATGTCCTACCGTATGTCCGCCGCTTGCTTCAAGTGCCCACGGTGTACACCACAGCGCACCGATTTTGTCGTCATATCCCGAACCTGTAGCCAACCAGTCGGTACTGTAGTTGACGAAGATTTCTATTTTATATTTATCCGTCGATTTTGAATCTCCCGGAATGACAAAACCTAATTTGTTTGCATAGAAGTCGAATAGAACCTCAGCACGTTGCAACAGCAAATCCACATCAAGTTTGATGCTGCTTTTAGAAGGGTCGAGACCGAATCCCGGTTCCCAGAACACGATGAAGTGCTCCGACTCACGGCTGCGTGCCCAGCACCAGCGGCTTGTCTCTTTTGTGAAGTCCATGCTATTGAACTCGTTAGGACGATAGATAATGCGTCCCGGGTCTGTGAATGTATAATAGTCTATGGTAGAAGCGTATGTTCTTGGAACTTTCAGGGTTGTACCCGACTCGTTGGTCTTGTACATTGTCATCTGCATTTTTTTGAACTCGATAGAGTCGTATCCGGATATGTCTATTACCGTATTCTCCTTGAAACGGTCTGTAGATTTTCCGTACAATATATCCTGTGCCTGCATTTGTGAGGCGGATAACAGGGCTAATGCTGAAAGTATAATTGTCTTTTTCATGTAGTCTTAGTGTTTGATGAATTTTACGGATGAGTTGCCTGCTTTGATGATGTATATTCCTTTCGGAACAGACACGGTGTTTACCACGATTATATCTCCCGATTTCTCAATCGGAGCATCTATTTTTGCGCCGTTTGCAGCGTACACACTGATGTCCCCTGAGTTGGCTGTAGATTTAATATATATAGCCCCCTTCTCGATGCTGATGCCGCCCTTTTCGGATGCAATCGCTTCAATGCCATTAGGGTCGTCGGTCTGTGAAATTCTGAATTTCTCTATTCCGCTGAATGAATACTCGTCTGCATTGATATATACAGCCCCATCAATAAACTTCATCATCGGATTCGTCTCTCCTCCGAGAAGATAATATACTTCACTACCGTCGGCAAGAGTCAATACAAGGCTCTTCGCTGTAGTCGGTAAGAATGAAACAGCCAAGAATAATGCTGTGAGCAAGTTTTTTTTCTTGATAACCATTTTTTGTAGTGTATTAGTTGTTATATTCCTTTGTTAACTGCGCAAATTTACTCTTTTATTATGACTTTATGCTCAAAAAATGTTTTTTTATTGAAATAGGATTTTGTTTTTTTATTATGGCATTGGGATGGCTGTGAATATGCTCATAAAAACGGTCTGCAAATGTCCCCATAATAAAATTTTTTATATATATATTTTAACACTTTTGTTTTCTGACAAAATGATATTAGTTTTGTTGTTTTTGACTTTAATTTGCTTGTTTTGTGTAATAGATACTGTCTTTTTGATTTTGCCAAATGTTAAAATTCCAACCCCTCTGGCACGCTTCAAAATGAAGCTCATCGAACTTTTCTCGAAGAACGGGGATTCTGTGCGCATTTCGTGAAGCTTCTGCAAATTGTGAAATAGTGTTTCGTTTTTAAGCAGTTCTTTTACATTTATTTATCTTCGGCGAAGAGTATTTTGGAAAAAAGTACTAAGTTTTCAAATTTTCAGCGCACTGTCGTCAAATTTCCAGCGCACTGTAATTTTCTTTTCAGTGCGCTACAATTTTAAAAACTTAGTAGTTTGGAGAAATTTTCAGCGTAGAGTTTTTGAAAAAGCACTGAGGAGCGAAGAAAACGACAGCTGAGTTCGGTTGAAATGTTAAGAAGTGTATAATTCGCTGCTTCAGAAGAGTGTCAAAACAAGAACTGAAAAATGAGGGGATTTCAGGTGGCATTTGGAGGCAAAAACGGTGAATTTATATGTAAAATATTAATAATCAATATGTTATCAGAATATTCCAAATACTCAAAAAAAAGCGTCCGGCGAACTTTTTTGAGTATTTTGATGAATTTTGTATTTGATTGATTATCAATAATTTATCTTTGACTAAAAATTTTTATCTCTTTGTCCTCGGTAAAAAATCGCTTGAAGTGTTAAATCTTCATTTTGGGCGAAAATATCATTTTGTCAAATTGGAAAGTGATGGTTTAGCATGTTTCTTGCTTTTCATGAGTACACTAAAATTTTATATACTAAACAAGCTTTTCCAATTTGTGTTTTTTCAAAAAGAATGTACCATGAAATAAATTTTTTGTTTACCTTTGCACTCGCAAATCAAAAAAATAATTAAATGGACGATTATCCGGCGAATAGTAACGAAAAGTTAGGATAGAGATTCATTGCTTTCTATTAGCAAAGCGTCTGAATCTTTACCCTGTATTTTCTCATTGTTTAACAAGCAAAGATTCAGACCAATGCGAACATTCTGGAATTTTAGCGGAGGCATACGGCAGATGGATTCATGGCAGCCGGGATGCTGGGTACAGGTCACATGTCCTGTAGAAGATGATGTGAGATTTCTTGAAAACGAGCTTCACATGCCCGACTATTTCCTTTCGGACGTGGCGGACGCTGATGAGAGGGCGCGTTATGACTACGATGAAGGATGGCTCATGATAATTCTGCGTATTCCCCATCTGAAAAGTGTGTCCTCACGCTCTCCTTATACGACCATCCCTCTTGGTATTGTCATCAAGAACAATAAAATCATAACTATCTGTCATCAGGAAACTCGGATGATGATGGACTTTGTGAATCATCAGATGAGGCGCGCCGAAGGGTTTGCCGATGCTGCCGACTTGGTGTTCCGTATGTTCCTCTCGGCATCGGTGTGGTATTTGAAATACCTTAAACAGGTTAATGGGATAATAGAGAAGGCTAAACGCAACCTTGACCGTCAGATTGACAATAAAGACCTTGTGAGTCTTTCTCGTCTTCAAGACAGTCTGACTTATTTTGCTACTTCAATCCGTGGTAATGAAACCTTGTTGTCAAAACTGAAGTTCCGTCTGCCTGTCGATGAACTTGATGCTGAACTTATCGAAGATGTGAATATCGAGATGAATCAGGCGCGAGAAACCACTGCTATATATATAAACATCTTGAACTCCACGATGGATACGTATGCAAACATCATCAATAACAATATGAATACGGTGATGCGACTGCTTACTTCCTTGAACATGCTTATCATGTTTCCGACGCTTATTGCCAGTCTTTTCGGCATGAACCTTCTGAATGGCATGGAAAGTGTGTGGTGGGGATTTCCTGTAGCTATATGCGCTTCGGTAGTCACGACTATTTTGTCGTGGATATATTTCAAGAAAAGACAGTGGCTGTAATATGGTTTTTTATTTTTCCGGAACCGGTAATTCAGAGTGGGCGGCTCGTGAGCTTGCTGCCAGCCTTGGTGACGAACTGAGGTTCATGCCCGATGAACTTTGCGGGAGCATGGAATATACGATGCAGGACGGTGAGTGTCTCGGGTTCGTATTTCCTTGCTATGCTTGGGGTGTTCCTTTGTTGGTGGAGAACTTTATCCGCCGTTTGTCTGTCCGCAATGTGAGTTATGTCTATTATTTGTGTACTTGTGGAGACGATACGGGAATGACAAAAGAGATATTCTGTCGTTCTGTCGAGAGCAAAGGTTGGCAGTGCAACCTTGGTTTTGATTTTCAGATGCCGGAATCTTATATTTCCCTTCCCGGTTTTGATGTGGATTCCAAAGAAAAGGAAGGAATGAAACTTAGGGCGGCGGCAGAACGCATGAAGCAAGCGGTTGATGCTGTCAGGCAGAGGAAATGTGGCTTCTTCGATATTCTTCCCGGTGCTTTCCCTTGGTTGAAAAGCCGTGTAGTCCGTCCTTTCTTCAACCGCTTTCTTATGTCTCCGAAGCCGTTCCGATATACGGACAAGTGCATTGCTTGCGGAAAGTGTGTCGCTGCCTGTCCGTTGCATAACATTTCTTCCGCTGACGACAAACGTCCTGTGTGGCACGACAATTGTGCCGGATGTCTTCGGTGTTATCATGTGTGCCCTGCACATGCCATACAATACGGGTGGTTTACTCGTGGCAAAGGACAGTATCTTAATCCTTTGGTGAATTAAGAATAAACGGACTCGGTAAGAAACAGTCTGATTTCCGTTGATTACAGTTTTAAAAATAATTTGACGGACAAGTTTCATTCGCACCGAAACTTGTCCGTCAGACTGTTTGTGTGACTCATCTTTCGCAAAACGCTTTGAAGTCGCAGTACTCGCAGTGCTTTTCTGTCGCGGTTTGAGTGAAAGGAATGTCAGGACTGAAGATGTCGCTGACGGTATCGGTCAGCAGTTCGTGGTATTCCTTTTTGCACTGTTTCGCGAAATCTGTTATCTCCTCTTTTCCTATTTTGACAATGACATCGCTGTTTCTCTTTGCCTGTTTCACATACATGAGAGAAGGAGCGATGGGGTTGTGCTCTGTTTGCGTCATTACGTCAGAGTAGTAGAATGCCTGAAGAATATGGTACGCTCTGTTTCCCAATGATGAGTCGAACAGTTCGCGTATGCTTTTGGCCTTCTGCACATTTGAACTTGTCTTGTAATCGACGATACGCAGAACTTCGCCGTTTTCAGTCGTTATCTTGTCGTATCTGTCTATAATTCCTCCGATTCTGATTCTGGTCGGCTGTTCGGTGCCGATACATATTTCCATATATCTTTCCGTTTCCACACTGAGAATGGTAAGCGGACAAAGTTGTGCATCATAGTTCAGCTGATTCTTCACATAGCTTATTATGACATGCCTATTTAATAGCTGCTCTCCGTTGTAGTGCGGCTTGTGATAGGACGATGCGCCTTCGGCTTTTCCGGTCTTGATTTTGAAGAATTCCTTGGCAAACGCTTCATCTACTAATCTTCCAATCATTTCCGTATCTTTTGCCCATTCCTTCAGCGTATTGCTCTGCAACACTCGTCCGGTGTTAGCACCGTATATTTTCTCCATGCAGGCATGGAATATGGTTCCGAACATGGCATTATCGACTTCTTCCGTCACGTCATCATCAATTCTCATTCCTGCTACATATTTAAAATAGAACTGCAATCCGCAATTTATGTAGCAGTTTATGGCGGAAGGAGTAAGTAGCATTTCCTTGCCGTTGTGCCGTTGTTTGTATTCCTCTTCGTGGGCAAGGTCGAAGCGGCGACGGAGCAGTTTCATCACCTCGTCTGATTTTCGGACACAGAAGCTCTTGGCTGTCGTGGAGTCGTTTGTCGCATAAAGCGATTTCAGCTCTATGCGCTGTTTGGGACACATCAGCTTATCCGATTCGACAAGCATCTGCATCATAAACCGTGACATTTCTCCTTTGCTCAGTCCGTCGTATGTGCTGTTATAAATCAAACTGACATTTTCCGCCCTTTGTATGAGGCGGTAGAAATAGTAGGCATACAAGCTGTTCTGCTTTTCCATGGTTGTCATGCCGTGGGCTTCGCGCAGACTGTATGGTATGAAAGATGCGCGGTGGTCGGACTTTGGAAGTTGTCCTTCATTCACGGAGAGCATGACGAGATTCCGGAAGTCCAGATTACGGGTTTCGAGTACTCCCATGACTTGCAGTCCTATGGCTGGTTCACCATGAAACGGCACTGATTTTTCGTTGATTATCTGGCGAAGCAGACGGCTCAATGTGTCGGAATTAACCGTAAACAGTCCGGTCTCGTGTATGACGCTCAGGCGATTAATCATTGAGTACGCGCAGAATAGCGATTCCACATAAAGCTGTACGAGAAAATTGCTGTTGTCCTCTTTCCTATAGCTTATTCCGACAGTCTTTATGATGCTGGCAAGGTATTCAAGCAGTTCGTGGTTGGAACGCTGTTCCGTGAATACATTCTTCAGATACTCATTCTGTTCAAATAATCTTTCTGTCGGGAATATGACATTGTTCTGTTTCAGCTCTTTCAATAATGCGAGAGTCTGTTCTCCTGCCATGCGCAGTGTATATGGATGTTTCAGGATGTTTGCCACCTGAGCATACTTCCATATTCCTTTTCCTGCTTTTCCGTGTGTCTGCAAGTCGAGCAGTGCTTGGATATAGCTGCTTACAGGAGTTTCCGACATAGGATAGCCCATTGTGACATTGAGCAGAATCTTTCCTTTGTCTGCATATTCACTTCCGCAACATGCTTCAAATGTTGGCGGTATGGAGTGGAGCACAGGTTGCAGTATGTTCTCGTTGCACAGTACGATGGCAGTCTCGTTCAGAGGTTCGTCCGGGTTCAGAGTTTGTCTGAGCAGGTCTGCCACATAGCGTGTCTGGGCATTTTCTGTAGGCGAAGCGATGAAGGTGATGTTCTTGGGAGTCTTGAAATTGCGGTAGCATTCTTTTCCGTCGAGCTTGTTGCCGAACATGCGGATATTCTCCTGAATGAACTGTCCCGCTTCATATACGGTTTTTGATGCTCTTCCGTCGGCGATGCCTGTATATGCTTCGTCATAGTCCCAGTAGAAAAAAGTCCTTCTTTCTTTTCTCAGGTATCTGAACAGTGCCTTTTCCGTTTCGTTGAGTACATTGAATCCCACTATGACGTAGGTGTGCGATTGCAGAAGCGCGCTTTCCTTCAGCACCTCCTGTCCGCTTTCTCCTTGTCTTGTCAGCACTTCCACAATCTCTCTCTTCATCATACCTTCGTAGGCATAGTTCGCTTCCGTGAGCAGACTGCGGAACTCTTTGTAGATGTCGTTGAGGGCATTCCATACGTTCAGAAACTTTTCCTTCAGCTTGGTCGTGGATTGCGGGTTGAAGTTGGTGAAGAACCGTTTTATAACTTCAATCTGTTCCGGTTGCAGAAAACCGTAGTCCGTCATTTCTTCCAGATTCTCTATGTTCTCGAACAGTTTGTCGGTGTATGCAAGATTGTTGTCAATGTCTTCGAAGTCACTGAGCATCATTTCTCCCCATGAATAGAACTTGTCGAGAGGTTCGTCGCTGTTTGTTACCTTGATGAATGCCTTGTACAGGTAACAGATGAGCAATATCGGGTCTGCCAAATTTCTTCGGCTGAGCGAAGCGAACAGTTCACTGATGGTGGTGTATGAAGGTGTCCATATCGGACTGTCCGCCAGTTCGGCAAGATGTCGGTTGAAGAATATGCTTGCTCTTTTGTTTGGGAAGATAACAGTGACTCCTCGGAAATCTCCGTGGAGAGTCTGGTAAAGGTCTTGTGCGACTATGTGAAGAAAGGATTTCATGCAGGAATTATTATATGCGTCATTGCCGATAATGGAGAATCTTGCAAATGGCGCCGGGTTTTACAAACGCTTTCCGGGCATTTTCTGCAAAGTTATGTTTTTTTGCTGATACCGCCAAGAGCTTGTGTGGATGTGGAGTTTATACAGCCGGAATCTGACACTTTGATTTTCGCCTTCCGCCGGAAATTAACAATTGAAACACTTATTTGGATTTTTGAAAATATTCAACGAATCAGTAAGATTATCAATGTCAAGCTTATAGTTTTGAACTTGCCTATAAAATGAAAAAATCTGTGCATAGAGGAATCGAAAACAGTTCACTGAAAACTCAAATCAACACTGCTGTTTTTATAATCAGCAGTGCTGTTTACAAAATCCACAGTGTGGTTTTTATAATCCACAGTGTGGATTTGAGTTTTTAGCGAACTGTTTTCGATTCCTCTATGCACAGATAATATGTTTTCAAGGCATTGTCTGTGCATATAGAGTATGGTATGCTTTCGTCGGTACAGGCAAATGCCGCGCTTCAGACCACAATGACGAAAGTTACAGCTTGTCTTGTAAAATAAAAACCGGCTACTCTTCTGTCTCAGAGACTCAATACTTAATGGTTTTTATTGTCCTTTTTGTGGATGTGTTCATGATGATTTTCCTGTTTTGTCATGGTAATTCACGATAAAACAGTAATTTTGTATCGAATAGCGCAATAAGACCATTGAAGCTTAAATATAGTTTGGGCAGTGTTCGTCAGCATACAAGGACAAATATGTGTGGCAGATTTGCAGAAAGGTAGTTTACAATGAACAAGAAAGATAAAGATATAGCCCTCTTCGTTGCGTTCTGCATTGAAGAATATGGAGCAGCCAAAGGAATGACTGGTGAACAGGTTTTTGACTTGTTCTCGGAATATGGTGTGACTGATTATCTTTGTGAGTGCTTTGAACCGCTTCACACCCAAGGACGTCAATGGCTGATAGAAGAGATTGATGAGTTTATTGAAATAAGAAAAAATAAAGAAACATGAAGGTATATCATGGAAGTTTATTGAAGCAATAAAAATAGGATAATGATATGTTCCAGATTAATCAAAGTAATCTCCATCTGCTCTTGCCGGGAAAGATAAGCTGGTTGGTGGAATATCTGCACGACGATTATGGTTTCACATTGCAAGAGTGCTTGAACCGTATCTATCATTCTGAACTCTACAAGAAATTGTCAACCGAGAGTACTAAATATTGGCATTTGGGATCTGTGGATTTGTATGAAGAGTTAAAAATGGAATTGTAAAACAGAAAACAAATTCTTTGTCCTGCCAGTATCGTTGAATCATTGTTTTTGTCTAATTTTGCAGACAAATCAGATTTAACAGTAATATCAATATGCTTATATACAACACAACCTATCATGTGAGCAATGACGATGCTCGGAATTTTGTGATATTCATGAACGAAATGTTTATTCCTGAGGCGGTCAAGTCTGGAGAACTGAAAAATGCGCGTTTGTCGAGAATCATAAGTCACAAGGACGAGGAATCGGAATGTTTCTCCGTACAGTTTGAGACAGAGGATACTTCTTCGCTCCATAAATGGTATGCTTCTGTGGGCGCGTCACTGGAAAAGAATCTGCTTCAGGCTTTCAAGAACAAGGTAATCGGGTTCCCTACTTTGATGGAGGTGATTGTGGAATGACCTTGGGAAGCATGAACAGAATCAAGCAAGAAAAGATTATACTCGGAATAGACCCCGGCACGAATGTCATGGGGTACGGTTTGCTGAGAGTGGTGGGTAACAAAGCCGAGATGATAGCGATGGGAGTGATTGAGCTGCACAAATACGCTGACCATTATTTGCGTCTGGGACGTATCTTTGAGCGGGTGACAAACATTATCGATGCCTATCATCCTGACGAACTGGCTATTGAAGCCCCCTTTTTTGGCAAGAACGTACAGTCGATGCTTAAACTCGGAAGGGCACAGGGAGTGGCAATTGCCGCTGCAATAGAGCGCGACTTGCCCA
The DNA here is from genome assembly GCA_017621515.1 of Bacteroidaceae bacterium. GTDB lineage: Bacteria > Bacteroidota > Bacteroidia > Bacteroidales > Bacteroidaceae > RGIG8745. Next base: position 43,452 of record JAGASY010000034.1, on the reverse strand, counting down.
TCACGGAGTATGAGCCGAGAAAAATCAAAGTGGCTATAACAGGAAACGGTGCGGCATCCAAGGAGCAGGTTGCCGGTATGCTGAAGAGAATGCTGAAGATACCGGAGGATCAGATGAACGAGCAGATGGATGCCACTGATGCACTTGGAGCAGCATACTGCCATTTTATACAGATGGGACGTCCCGTTGCAGAACATTCATTTTCGTCTTGGAAGGATTTTATAAATAAGAATGCGGACAAAGTACACAAATAATTGTGATATGTCGGAATAAAGGTATAACTTTGCCAAGTTAAAAATACATTGACTGAAAAATGACGGAACAAAAGCCAATTATGCCTTCAAGGGCATACGCAACGGAATATGGCACGTTTTTAGGAGTAGCATGGGTGATTGTCTTTGCACTTTATGTGTTGGGAATATGCAATATGAATATGTTGTTCATGTTTATGGCATGCATAGGCATCTGTATGTTACCCTTTGTCGCATTCTACTTTGCTTGGCGATATAAGCAGCATCTTGAGCCGGGAGAGAAACTGCCGTTCTTTTCTGCGTGGATGTTCTCCATAATGATGTTCGTATATGCCTGTCTGCTTACAGGAGCGGCTGAATATGTTTATTTTGCCTATATGGATGACGGAGCGTTGTTGGGACAGTTCTATTCTGTGCTTGAAGATGAAGAGACTATAAAGTTGTATAAGCAGATGGGGCTGTCGGAGACGCTGGGTGTACTCAGAGAGAGTCTTGACGAAATGTCGAAGTTGTCTCCTTTGGATATGGCTCTGATGCTTTTTAACCAGAACTTTTTTATGTCTATCATCTTGAGTTTTCCTACAGCCTTTGTTGCATCAATGAAGTCGAAGAGAAAAGGATAGAAAAAGAAAAAATATAAATTATCAATAAAATGGATATATCTGTTGTCGTTCCACTATATAACGAGGAAGAATCACTTCCGGAACTTCATGCGTGGATTAAGCGTGTGATGGAACAGCATAAGTTCAGCTATGAAATCATATTCGTGAATGATGGTTCTACGGACAAGTCATGGGATGTTATAGAACACCTGTGTAGTGAGAATCCTGAAGTACACGGCATCAAGTTCCGTCGCAATTACGGCAAAAGCCCGGCTTTGTTTCATGGCTTTGAGCGTGCGGAGGGCGATGTGGTCATCACAATGGATGCAGATTTGCAGGACAGTCCGGATGAGATTCCGGAGCTTTACCGTATGATTACGGAGGAGGGCTACGACCTTGTCAGCGGATATAAGCAGAAGAGGTATGACCCACTCTCAAAGACAATCCCGACCAAGCTTTTCAATGCTACGGCGCGCAAAGTTTCGGGCATCAAGAATCTGCATGACTTCAACTGCGGACTGAAGGCTTACAGAAAGGAAGTGGTGAAGAATATAGAGGTCTATGGTGAAATGCACAGATATATTCCGTATCTTGCAAAGAATGCCGGATTCTCAAAGATTGGAGAGAAGGTTGTGCATCATCAGGCAAGAAAGTATGGAAAGACAAAGTTCGGGCTTGACCGCTTTGTGAACGGCTATCTCGACTTGATATCACTGTGGTTCCTTTCTACATACGGTGTACAGCCGATGCACGTATTCGGTCTGGTGGGTACACTGATGTTTATAATCGGTTTTTTGGCTGCCGCATGTGTGGGCATATTCAAGCTTATCGCATTATATAATGGAGGAGAATATACTCTTGTGACGGACTCTCCGTATTTCTATATTGCTCTCACCATGATGATACTCGGAACACAGCTTTTTGTCGGTGGCTTTGTGGCGGAGCTTGTCAGTCGCAATTCTCAGGAGAGAAATAAATATCAGGTGGAAAAAACTATCTGATAAGAATCAATGATAAAAATATTCGGGAATGGTTATTCGTCAAAAAGATATTCGCAGGGCTGTAGTTTATGCAGCCCTGTTCATTATGTCTTCTTCCGCAACGGGATGGCTTGCTTCTTGCTCTTCCAACAATTGTCCTCTGGAAAATTTTGTAAGCTGTAACTTCTATTTTTATGATAGTGAGGGAACTCCCATCAGCTATATGGGTGAAATTACGGTGAAAACTCTTCTTCCGGGAATGAAAACGGTCTATACATACAGAAAACTGGGCGAACAGACTGTAGTGAAAGAATGGCGGGATGAATCATTGGTGGAGCTTGGCTATACGGAAACAGTCAGCGAAACGCGACGTGACACGGTGCTTGTGAACCGGGCTTCTTCGCGCGGAAATATAGAAATCGGTCTCGGATATTTCCAGAAATGCGACACGCTTATTTTCAGCTATTCAGAGATAAGTTCTTCCGATACTATAAAGATTATGCACGAGAGCTATCCGCATGTGGATTTGCCCGAATGCGGCGCTTATCGTTTTCACACTCTGACCGGGGTCACATCTACCGAAGCTGGGATTGATCATGTAGAGATAGCTAATCCGACTGTAAATTATGAGGGCTATGAGAATATCAGAATATATTTCAATGGTGTGGCGGAATAGAAGAATTGCCTTGGCCGTGGCTTTTTTGTGCTGTGGCGGCATGAGAGTTCTGGCACAGACTGCCAATCCCGGTGAACCGCAGAAGCCGACAAAGTATGTGGCTGTGGAGGTGGAGAAGCCGAAGCTCCTCTTGTTTCAGGGCTTTACCCTTTCTGCTGATGTGTTCGGACCGTTAGTGTATGCTTTCTCCGACTATGGAAACATAGAGGCTGCACTGAGGCTGAATCTGAAGAATACCTATTTCCCGGTTGCGGAAGTGGGATATGGTCTGTGCGATAAGACCGACCTGAATACTTACATCAAGTACAAGACATCGGCTCCGTATCTGAGAATCGGATGCGATGTCAATTTCTTGAAAGACAAGTTTCAGGACAATCGACTTTTTGTCGGGCTTCGCTACGGTGTGTCGAGTTTTAACTATGACATATCCGGTCCGGACATGAAAGACCCTATATACGGAGGGGCTGAGCCTTTTGGTTTTGATGGAATAAGTACCACCAGCCAGTGGATAGAGATTGTTTTAGGTGTTCAAGTCAAAGTTTGGCGAAATTTCCACATGGGATGGAGTGTCAGATTCAAGAGCGAAATGAGCACGAAAGAGAGCTTGTATGCCAAACCTTATTATATTCCCGGATATGGAACGACCACTGGAGGAACCGTGTGGGGCGGAACCTACAATCTTATCTTCGACCTTAACTGGGGAAAAAAGAAGGGCAAAGTCACTGCTACTCCTGTCAATGTGGAAGTGCGTGAGGCTATTTCTAGCGAAAACACCACAGAGAAAACTGTTGAACAGGATGCCGAGGGTGAATCCGAAGGTTTATGATTTTAATTTCTCTGTGCACTGTTTTTATGGCGATAGTTTGATTTTATTTTATTATATCTTCCCGGATGTGATTAAAGAAAAAGGGAAATTGAAAATCAGAAAGTAAAATGCTGACAATAGTGGAAAATGTGCTTCTCGGACTGGCACTTGCAATGGATTGTTTTACCGTGTGTTTTGCAACCGGAATGATGTTGAAGAAAGCCGACTACAAGTGTATAACGCTGATGGCTCTCATGTTCGGTGTTTTTCAGGCAGCTATGCCAGTTATCGGATGGGGCTGTACTGTCGTACTGGGAAAGTACATTGAAAGTTTCGATCATTGGATTGCCTTTATTCTTCTTGCCGGTATTGGCGGAAAAATGATATGGGACGATTTGCAACCGGAAAAGGAGCATACGTTCAATCCTTACAATCTGTGGGTTGTGATGACGCTTGCCGTGGCTACGAGTATCGATGCGCTGGCAGTCGGAGTCTCCTTTGTCTGTATGGGGATGAAGACGGTTGTCTCCGTTCTGCGCCCTGTTGTGATTATAGGACTGGTATCTGTGGTGATGTCGTATGTAGGATATATGGCAGGTCTATATACAGGCAGGAAGTTCAAACTTCCTACGGGAATTGTCGGAGGGGTTATTCTGATTCTTATCGGCATGAAGGTGCTTATAGAGCATTTGAACGCGTGAGGCATGAAGCTTCGGTGTTTCTTCCGGCAGATATTGCATGAAATATAATTTACAATAAAACTTTGAGTCAATGGAACAAGAAAAAGAGATAACGGAAAAAAGCCGTAAGCGTAAATGGTGGCATATTCCTTTTATTATTCTTCTGTGTGTGGGTACTGTGTATGTGGCACGTACAAACTCCACCGGAAATGAGGCTGGAGAAAAAGGGGCAAAAGGAGAAGTATGGTCACAGAAGATGCTGCAAAAATGTGAGGGCACTATCTTTGGAACCATCTATCATATAACGTATGAACATGACGCGGACTTGAAAGACAGTGTGCTGAGTGTGTTGAACGGTGTAGATAACTCTCTGTCCCCTTTCAATAAAAATTCTGTCATCACAGCCGTGAACAACAACCGGGACACTGTGGTGGATAAACATTTTGTCAAGGTGTTCACCCTTGCACAGACTATATCGAAAGAGACAGACGGAGCTTTCGACATTACCGTGGCACCTTTAGTGAACGCATGGGGATTCGGTTTCAAGAACATCGATGGGGTGAGCGATGCGCTGATTGACAGTCTGAAGAGAATGGTGGGCATGGACAAGGTGAGACTGGAGAACGGAAAAGTGATAAAGGAAATCCCGCAGAGTATGCTCGACTGCAGTGCCATTGCAAAAGGTTATGGAGTGGATGCCGTTGGAGAATTTCTTGAAAGCAAGGGCATAAAGAACTATATGGTTGAGATAGGAGGAGAAGTGAGAGTGAGAGGGTGCAATCCCCGCGGCATGTTATGGAAGATAGGCATAACAAAGCCGGAAGACGATTCCTTGTGTATGCAGAACGACATTGAGCAGATACTGAGAATTTCCGATGCCTCTATGGCGACTTCCGGCAATTACCGTAACTTCTATATAAAAGACAACAAAAGGTATGCCCATACAATTGACCCTCGCACCGGCTATCCTGTGCAGCACAGCATTCTGTCCTCTACCGTAATTGCCGACGATTGCGCTGTGGCAGATGCCTACGCCACCTCTTTCATGGTGATGGGGCTTGAAGAAGCCAAGAAGGTGCTTGAGCGTCATAAGGAACTCAAGGCTTTCTTTATTTATTCTGTGGGAGAAGACAAAACGGCTGAATGGTATTCGCCGTCGCTTGAAGACTGGTTTGAAAAATAAAAAAAACAGCGGCAAGATGATGTGAACTGCTTTGTTACAAAGTGTCCATCGCCTTGCCGCTTTCTTGTATCCTCATGGGCTTCTTTCTCGAACAGAAGCCTTTCAGTCCTACCTTATATATAATATTATGGATAAATTCTTTCAGCTCGTTCAGATAGCATTGGGGAAAAGAGACCGGTTTACGGAAGTTCCCACGTATGCCGACTGGCTTTATATGATGGACATGGCAAAGCTTCAGGCCCTGATAGGGATATGCGTTTCTGCCATTGAAAAGCTGCCGGAAGTGCAGTGCCCTCCCAAACAACTCATGAGACATTGGGCTTTCGTTGCCGGAAAGATTGAGCAACGGAACAAGTGGCTGAATCTGAAATGCGGAGAGATAACAGCCTTGTTGTCGGCGGCAGGGTTCGGCAGCTGTATGCTTAAAGGACAGGGTATGGCTTCGCTCTATCCCGAACCTTTGAGGAGGCAGAGCGGGGACATAGATGTGCTGGTGGTTCCGGGAGAGGGGAGGACGGCAGAGCCTGTTTCCTCGTTTGCCAGACGTGTGGTTCGATATGCCCGTGGAATAGACAAGGATGCGGAGGCTGTATATCATCATGTGGATATACAAGTGGCGACAACGCGGACTGCCGATGGCAAGGTCGTGACATTGCCGATTAGTGAGAATAATAAGATTGAAGTGGAACTTCATTATCGCATATCATGGTTCTATTCTCCTCTTAGGAACTTTCGTTTGCAGAAATGGTTTGCCCGCCAATACAACTTTATCCGGAAATCTCCGGATGCTACTTATTTCATGCCTACCAACACCTTCAATGTCATATTCATTCTGGTGCATATCTATCGCCATCTGTTTGATGAAGGGATTGGATTGCGCCAGTGTCTTGACTATTTTTATGTGATGAAGGAGCAGAAGAGGGACGCTGTGTGTCTGAAAGAACTGCGCCAAACCTTGTCCTCTTTAGGGCTGACCCGATTCTGTGCCGCTGTGATGTATGTATTGCATGAGGTGTTCGGTCTGGAAGAACAGTATATGATTGTTCCTATGAATGTGAAGGAAGGCGATTCCCTTTTGAAAGAAATTCTACTGACCGGCAATTTCGGGCTGTATAACGAGGCGCGCAAACAGCATGAAAGTCTCTTGTCGCGTTTTGTAAGGCGGCAAAAACGCAATCTCCGTTTTCTGTTGAAATATCCGGAAGAAGTTATATCTGCACCGTTCTGGATTCTGGGGCATAGAATATGGAGACAGTGCAATGGATATATCATAAAATATTGATGAGTGCGGTTGTTTAAGTGGTTGTGGTTATTTTAGTGGATGTACTCACAGACTCCTCACAATGCTTTGTACGGTTACACGGAGGAGTTTGTGAATACTACTACTTAGTAGGGATGCACCCCGGTGCATCCGCTTCTCCACAAAGAAAAAAACTGTTACAAAGGTTACAGCCCTACAAGCGTCTTACGGCCGACAGATTTGGATAAGTGAGTAGTTACAGCGTACTATAATAGATAAAAAATAGTCTTAATTATATACAGAGAATGCCCTGAAAACATATTGTATGTGCGGAAAAGAATCGAAAACAGTGCATTAAAATCTCAAATCCACACTGCGGATTGTAAAAACCACACTGTGGATTTTGTAAACTACACTGTGGATTATAAAAACCACAGTGTGGATTTGAGTTTTTAGTGCACTGTTTCTAATTCCTCCTTGCACAGATATTTATTTTATTTGCAAGTTCAACGGACTGTTGCCCCATGCAAAACGATAAAAAACAATATGTGAGTACATACCATTTTTTAATAAAAAATAAGAAATAAAACAACTTCTGATAAATCAAAACATGACTTTCAATATGATATTGTTGAAAAAAGTGAAAAAATATTTGTTTTGTGTCATGATTTTTATATACATTTGTGGCGACTAATAACATTTAAAAACTTATCTTTTATGAGAAAAACATTTACTTATCTCAGTCTGTGGATAGTTGCATTATTTGCCGGTGTGGCAAGTGCATCAGCACAGAAAACATTTGAAGTCAAGGGTGTGCAATACCCTACAAACGACTTGTTCCAGGCTTGGAGTCATGTGGCTGTAACATTCAGCTATGACGAAGTGGCAAAGGCTGCCGGATATGAGTCTGCTGCTGCCATGCAGGAAGCATTGGAGGCTGTTCAAAATCCAAACTCTGAAACGAGTAGCACATCTATGTTCTGGTGCTGCGACTCAACAGAGCAGAAGAATTTGACGAACTGGAACACACAAGGTGGAGTCGGAGGTTTCTGGCATGCTCCTGACGGTACTGTAGTGCCTTTCGGCAATGACAATTCTGTTGACCACAAGTCTGTGTTCTTCACTCAGCTTATAACAGACGCTGACAATGATGAATTTACTTATTGGATTGGTCAGTACCCGAACAGATGTGTGGGCGGTACTACTTATACCACTACTATTTATTTGAAGAATGGCGAAAACACAGTGACATTCAACTTTGAACTTTTTGTAAAGAAGCCTATTGATTTGCCTGAAGCAACAAATGAAATTTCAAAGCTTAATGTAATCGGTTCGACAGATACCATTGTTGACATCACACTCCGTAAAGGTGCAGACTTTAAAGTAAAAATTGATGACATCGCGGCTTTGACAGGTGTTGCTTCTTCTGAACTCACTCCGGTTATCGGACAGATGCTCATGGCTTGGAATCTTGATGAGAACGCAACAGAGGGTGACTGCAAGACAGACACATTGATGAAATATACTCAGAACAACGGTTTTTATTTCTATGTAGGCGACGAGGCTACTCATGTGGCTACTGCTACCAATCCGTCTTTGGGTGATTTGTGGAATATTTCGGATGTAGCATTTGATGAGGAAATAGACTCTCTTGTTGTTTCTGTTTATCCGGGAAATATCAAAGCTGGTGATAAATTCACAACGGTTCTTTATGTCGTTTATGGTGACAAGGCACATCAAATCAATCTTACTGTAAATGTGGTTGAACCGACAGTGGTTACACCGGAAGATTATGAGAAAGTTGGTGAGATGGAGCTTACGCTTGAACGTAATAAGGATTTAGGTTATAATGTAACATCAAACTCTATTGATGTGGCTGCTATTGCAGAACTTCTTGGATGTGGAGCTGACGAAATAGTGTTTATGGCTGTTAATAAGGATGGTGGTATTGATGATGACTGGACCGCTACTCCTAATCCGGGTTTCTGGATGAACAGTGAAGGTGTGAATATAGGCTACAATGATGCAAATCGTGCGTGGTTTGCTTGTTTTGATTATGCTGAATCTACAATAGATATAGGACATGAGGCTGCAATGTTTGAAGGTGGTGAGCTTTGTGGAGGCAAGTTATATCTTGTTTTCAAAGAAAAATTGTATGAAATTACTGTAAATTTGAAAATTGAAGAGGTAAAACAAGTTGATACATTTACAGAAGTTGGTTCGGAAGAAATCTATGTACAAGGTGTAGAGAACTACAGCGAATATGAAATAGGCAATGTGTCAATAAACTTTGAAAGAGCTAAAGAACTTACAGGTCTTGAAAGTGGAGATTTCGCAGTATATGTTTATGCTGCACCGTCAGAAGAAAATCCGGAAGAATTGACGTTCACAAATAAAACTTCAGCTAATGGTATTGGATTTTGGCTGACAGCGGAAGGATACAGAGGTGCGTGGGCAGATGGTAATACAAAGGTCTTCTTCCAAAATTACAGTAATGGAACATTCAATTGGGGGCACTACCCTAATGAAGACCCTGCCGGAACAATTTATACAGGAAAACTTTTCCTCGTAAATCCGGATAATGGAAACTATTATACAATAAACTATACAGTAGAATTTGTTGAAGACGGTACTCAAGTTGAGCTTGTTGGTGAGGAAAACATTTTAGCGTATGCCACAGATGAAGACTTGACTAAGCTTAGTGTGGATTTCACATCAGCAATGGAAGCATTGGAGATTGAGGATGAATCACTTCTTGAAAGTGTTGAGTGGAAAGCACCTGTTTCAGCAAGAACTTATACGGTTAATGGTTTAGACGATGTAAACGGTGGATTCCCATTCAATGAAAACGGTTATGTAGTATTGACAGAAGATGAAGTTGAGAATATCCTCTTCTATGCTGGATTCATTTTTGACGGAGAGTCTAACAAGTATCTGTTGAATGCATATACTCTTGAACCTATTGCAGACGGAGCGTCTTATATAGTTAAACTTGCTCTTGACTACAATGGAAAGCGTTATATCTTCAATGTGAAGCTTGTCAATGAAGCTACATACGTGGGCATAGACGGTGTGAATGCTATAGCCGGAGCTAATGCTGGTAATGTTTATGACCTCAGCGGACGTGTGGTACGTACAAATGTAAAATCTGTAAACGGTCTTGCAAAGGGTGTATATATTCTTAATGGAAAGAAATATATTGTAAAGTAAATATCGGAAATAGATAACCTCAAACTAAAACGGCGGTGTATCTTACACCGCCGTTTTTTATTATCCGATAATATAATCATTTATACAACTAATAATGTAAAATTTATCTTTTATGAAAAAAATATCTACTAACATTGTTCTGTTTTTTATTTGTTTTTGTTTCATGGTTTCAAGAACTGATGCTCAGATTATTGATGAAACTCAGCCGTTAAATAGTTTAGCGGAGTTGAATTGGAATAAAGCACATACCTTTACATTGACAAATGGAGCTTCGAGTATAGGTGCGTTTCATCCAATGAATGCTGATCGGTTTGGGATTGTGTGTGAATATAAAACGGGAGGTTCTGTCTATCCATGGCACGTTAATAAAGACATGCTATTAAAAGCTCAGCAATATAATATGTTTTGGAAATGTGAATCATTGATAATAAAGATTCTTCCTTCTTTTAGTGTTTATGACCGTGCTACTTCAACATTCAAAGAGATTGGACATCCCGGCACAGGTTTGACACCATCAAGTGTTATTTTCTCATGGGTAATAGGTGAAAGGCTTTGGTATTGTCAGTTAACATTTGATGATATGAGAACATTTACTGTTGGTAACGAAGGCTTTTTTGAGTTTGTATTGGCTGTATATAATAATCAGTATGGTATGCTATATTTTGATTTGTAAGTTTGATAATCAAGAGCTGTCTATTTAGAAGTTCTTATGTAACTATTAGAAAACTTGTTTGATAGTTTTATAATTGTTTTCAATAGATCTCTCTATTGTTAAGCGGATGTATTCACAATGCTTTGTACGAACAACGGAGTAATCTGTTGTAATCATTGATTGTCAATGTAGGGCTGCACCCCGGTGCATCCGTGTCTCCACGAAGAAACACCTGTCACAGTGGCGGCTGCACCGGGGTGCAGCCCTACAAGTGTCTCATGGACAATTGTTCGGATAAGTGGGTGTTGCTTTAACCTTTGATATTCAGAAAGAATCCTAATTTATAGAGCGAGAAGATGAACAATGAAGGATTCTTGCCCAACAGATTCTTCCTCATATTTTTTCTGAATATACTGTAAAACCAAGTGTATATTTTATCCAGATGGTATATTTTCAGCTTGGTTGCCATATTCTCCACATGACTATGGTTGCCCATTTTTCCTTTCAGACCGTAGAGAGTGTGTAACGCAGTTTCTGATTTTTTCAGGAAAATGGCATTAGATTCCAGTCCAATATGCACGATGGGATTGTCGATATGCAGAATTTCTATATTGCGTTTGTGTAGTTCCACTCCCATCAGTGCGTCTTCATACCCATATTCACGGCAGTCCTTGTCGAATTTGATGGACATGAAAACATCCCGTCTCATCATCAGATTGAATGCGCTCAACTGCATATACGGATTCTTTGAACGCTCTGCTGCAGAGCGACGTGCATCCGCCTTATGCTCATATTTGTATCTGAGAGTGGCATCCGGGCAAGGATTGACCGGAGGATGGCATAATCCTCCACATATTACGCGAGCGCGTCCGGCAGCTTCCATGTAGCTTTGAAGAAACTTGTCGGAACAAACTTGGGCATCGCAGTCGATGAACAGTAGCCAGTCGCCTTGTGACATTTCCGCCATACGGTTTCTGTTTTCCGCCCGTCCAAGATTTTTTTCACATACGGAATATATGCAATGAGGCAGAGCATTGATTTCTTCATTTAAAGAAACAATCTCTGCATTGTCAGAGGCATCATCTCCTACTATTATTTCATAGTCCGTTTTGAGAGATTCGCCTTGTTTCTGCAACGAACTTACCAATTTGCGGCAGTCGTAGTTGTAACAGGGTATCAATATGGATAACATATTGCAAAAGTAAAGAATATATTTCAAATATTACTGCAATATGATGTGATAATGGGAATATACTTGGCAGACTGTCTGTGTATGGGCTTTGGCGGATGTTTCAAAGGTTTTGTCTGTCTATGAGGAGTTATTGGACTAATCATTTGGGGTAATCGGAAAAATAGAGCTAACTTTGGCTGTCAATTAAACATGAAAAGTGAAGACTATGTTGCGCCCATTAAAGATTTATAAGGCCTCGGCAGGAAGCGGAAAAACATTTACGCTGGCCGTGGAATATATAAAACTGCTTATTATCAACCCTTTTGAATACAGGCATATTCTTGCTGTGACGTTTACCAATAAGGCTACGGCTGAAATGAAGACGCGAATAATCGGACAGCTGAATGGAATAGCAAAAGGGCTTGGAAGCTCGCAGGGCTATTTTAACAGGATAAAGGAATGTGAGGAGATACAGGCTCTCGGACTTACGGACGAAGAGATTCGTGAGCGGGCGGCGGTTGCACTGTCGAGTATGATACATAACTACAGCCGATTCCGCATAGAGACTATCGACTCGTTCTTTCAATCCATTATCCGTGAACTTGCGCATGAACTTGATCTTACCGCCAATCTGCGTGTCGATCTTAACGACAGCGAGGTGCTGGCAGAAGCTGTGAAAGGAATTATAGACCGGTTGGAGGAGAAGACCGAAGTGTTCAAATCGATTATCGGCTTTATCGAGGAAAAGATTGAAGACGACAAGAACTGGAAGATTGATGATGAGATTGAGAAGTTCGGACGCAATATCTTCAACGAACATTTCTTGCAGAAAGGTGCTGCCGTCAGACAGAAAATCAGTGACCGTAGTTTTCTCGTTGAGTATAAACGCAAGCTCAATGCGATGAGAACAAGCTTGGAGGAAGAGGCAAAAGCTTGTGGGGCTGCATTCATGGAGGCTTGTGCGCGTGAAGGGCTTAAAGTTTCAGACTTTAAAGGCGGAAGCGGAAATTCAGGGATATACCCTTTCTTCGAAAAGCTTGCAGAAGGGAAAAGTCCGAATATCTCTGCATCGGTGAAGAAGCGAATTGGCAATGCCGATGAATGGGGAAAGAACAATGAGCAAGTGCGCGCGCTTGCAGAAACATTGTTCATCGGTCTTCTCGACAGGGTGGTGGCGGGGAGGACTCTCTGCACCACGGTGGAAGTTGTGTTGAAGCACATCAACCATGTCATGTTGCTGAACGTGATAAACTCAAAGGTTCGTGAATTGAATATGGAGGCGAACCGTTTTCTGTTGGCTGATACAGCCCATTTCTTACGCGATTTGATAGACGGAAGTGACATTCCTTTTATATATGAAAAAACTGGAACGCGCTTCAATCATATTATGATAGATGAGTTTCAGGACACATCCGGGCTTCAGTGGGAGAATTTCAAGCCATTGCTTGCCAACAGCCTGTCTTCTGCGAATGAATGTCTGATTGTGGGTGATGTGAAACAGAGCATATACCGTTTCAGAAACAGCGATTGGAGTATTCTTAACAATATAGGCGACGGTGTGTTCGGCAGACAGTCGGAAGAAATTCTGCTGAGTACCAATTACAGAAGTTCGGAAGAAGTCATCACATTCAACAACGCTTTTTTCTCATCAGTGGTGAAGATTCTTAATGATGACTATCGGACGATGTGTGGTGAAGATTCCTCCGATTTGCTTCGTGCATACTCGGACGTGCAACAGAAAGTGTCTGACAGAAAAATAGGGCAGGGTTATGTGAGAGTGGAATGTATAGACGGATGCGGAAGTGATGCCATCAACGGCAATTCTCTTTCTGCTGCCGGATATGTTCCGTTGGACACTGCCGATGGTGAAGAGACTGATTGCTATGAAATCAGTTATGTGGATGCCACATTGGCGAGGCTGGCAGATACGGTGGATGAACTGAAACGGCGAGGAGTCAGTGAGAATGACATGACCATCCTTATCCGTTTCAATAAGCAGATTCCGGCTATTAGCGAATATTTTGCCGCACATAAACCGGAGGTAAGAATTGTGAGCGATGAAGCGTTCCGGCTTGATTCGTCACCTGCACTGCTGCTTATTGTTCTTGCTTTGAAGCTGATTGCTAATCCTGCCGATAACTTTGTCAGATCTACGCTTGCCTACAAGTTCCAGACTGTGGTGATGGGAAATGTTTGCGGCATAGACGAGTCGTTTCTTGGAGACAGGGAACAAATCGACAGTTTGCTTCCGGAAGAGTTTTGCATGAAAGAGGAATATCTGTCTGTCATGCCTTTATATGAACTTTCGGAAGAGTTGTACAAAATGTTTTCGCTTGATAGAATTAAGAATCAGGATGCTTATCTTTTCTGTTTCTACGACTGTCTGACTGCTTATCTGAAAGATAATCCTTCGGACATAGATAGTTTCATTGCTTACTGGGAAGAGACGCTGAGGGAGAAGACTATTCCCAACGGAGCTGCTGACGGCATACGTATCATGTCCATACATAAGTCTAAAGGACTGGAGTTCCATACGGTTCTTGTACCCTTCTGCGATTGGGAACTTGTCAGCAAGAGCCGTTCCGGCGGACCTTCATTGATGTGGTGTGAGCCGGACAGAGAACCTTTCAATGAACTTCCTCTTGCTCCGATTGATTTTACGGAGAAGGCATACGATTCCATTTTCAGAAAAGATTACGAAGAGGAAGTGTTGAGAAATTATGTGGATAACCTGAATCTCATTTATGTGGCTTTCACGCGTGCGGAAAACAATCTGTTCATTTTTACGGGGAAGAATCCGGAAAAGAAGAAGGAAGACGGTGTGACGGGAAATTTGTACAGGCTTATATGCAAGGCACTTCCGGATAATTTTTCTGAAACGGAAATACCGGGGTTGCTGGTTCGGCATGAGCGGGGCACTCTTGTGGAGAGCCGGCAGAAACAGAACGAAGAGGATGAGAATGTCGTGAACAGGGCATATAGCCAGATTAGTTCAAGGTTTGAATATTTTGATACATTGGCAGAATTTAGACAGTCAAACAAGTCTGCCCAGTTTATCAATGATGAGGAGGAGAATGCAAGAGAGCAGGAATATATTGACGAAGGACTGTTGTTTCATCGCCTGTTCGCCATGATTGAGACCCCTGACGATATAGATAAAGTGGTCAGAGAACTGGATGGCGAGGGCTGTTTTGCCAGTGTGAAATACAGGGATGACGTAACCCGACTTGTCCGCAAGGCATTCAGCAATACCCGGGCGGCTACATGGTTTTCTCCGAAATGGCAGACTTTCAATGAGTGCAGCATTATCTTCAAGGATGAAAAGGGAAATGTGAAAGAGCGCAGACCGGACAGGGTTGTCATGTCGGAGGATGAAACGATTGTGATTGATTATAAGACCGGTAAGCAGAGTGTGGAACATGAAGAGCAAGTGCGTGAATATATGCACTTGTTGAAACAGATGGGATATATGAATGTCAAAGGATATATATGGTATATCAGAAGAAATGATATTGTTAGTGTGACAGACGATTGATTCTAATTTTTCCACCTTTCTCCAAGTCGGCGAAGCTAATATTCGTTTATTACAAAGATTCTCTGTAACTTTGCACTTTCAAAATAAGAAACTGCAAAATCATATATCGTATGACAGAATTGGCTTTGAAGTATGGTTGCAATCCCAACCAGAAACCTTCCAGAGTTTATATGGAAGAAGGTGAACTCCCTATTGAGATTCTTAATGGACGTCCCGGATACATCAATCTGCTTGATGCTCTTAATTCGTGGCAGCTTGTAAAAGAACTTAAAGCGGCCACAGGAATGGCTGCTGCCGCATCGTTCAAGCATGTAAGTCCTGCTGGCGCGGCTGTTGGTGCTCCTATGAGCGACACACTGAAAAAGATTTATTTTGTGGATGACATCAAGATGCCGCTCTCTCCTGTGGCTACTGCATACGCACGTGCGAGAGGGGCTGACCGTATGTCTTCGTATGGTGATTTTATTGCGCTCAGCGACACCTGTGATGAGGTGACAGCTTTGCTCATCAAACGCGAAGTCAGCGATGGTGTGATAGCTCCCGACTATACACCTGAGGCTCTTGAGATTCTGAAAGAGAAGCGTAAGGGTACTTATAATGTAATCAAGATTGACCCTGAGTATCGTCCGGCTCCGATAGAACGCAAGCAGGTGTTTGGGGTTACTTTCGAGCAGGGACGCAATGAGATAGACCTTTCCGGTGATAATCTTTTCGAGAATATCCCGACTCAGAACAAGTCTTTCCCGGAGAATGCAAAGCGTGACCTCAAAATTGCGCTCATCACTCTGAAATATACACAGTCTAATTCTGTCTGCTATGTCAAGGACGGACAAGCCATCGGTATCGGTGCTGGACAGCAGAGCCGTATTCATTGTACCCGTCTTGCCGGAAACAAGGCTGATATATGATGGCTCCGTCAGTGTCCAAAGGTGATGAACCTGCCTTTCAAAGAGAATATCAGACGCGCAGACCGCGACAATACCATTGATGTATATATTGGCGACGAATACGAAGACGTTCTTCGTGAAGGCACATGGCAGCAGTTCTTTACAGAAAAGCCGGAACCGCTGACCGCAGAAGAGAAGAAGGAATGGATTGCACAGAACACCGGTGTATGTCTGGGCAGTGATGCGTTCTTCCCGTTCGGAGACAACATAGAGCGTGCGCACAAGAGTGGAGTGGAATATATCGCACAGGCAGGAGGCTCTGTACGTGACGACCATGTTATCGACACTTGCGACAAATACGGAATAGCAATGGCATTTACCGGAATCAGATTGTTCCATCATTGATAAAACTGCAAAATTATACACGATGGCTTCAGACAAGGAAGTACGCGATGCTATAATGAATGGCATTACGTTTGGAGGAGGATTCAAGCCGAACAGAGAAAACCCGGACAAGGTGAAGACCAAAGCTCGGAAGAAAGCATACCAGACCGGTGCTCACGGTTCTGGAGCTGCAAAGCACAAGGCTGAGATAAGGCAGAGAGTCAAGAACAGACCTACTCAGCGTAAGAAATAATCTTTTAAGTTGTGAGTGTATTTTGACAGACTCCTCTGTCGGAATTGCTTTAGTTGGGATTTGTCAGACACACATCCGGACTAAGGCGATTTCGGCAGAGGAGTTTTCTGTTATACATCAAATGGAGGACGCACCTATCCGATATTTTACCAACTCTTCGATGGGATTGCGGATGATTTTCCCGAGAGTAAATCCGTTCAAGTTGGCTGCCGCATGGAGTTCCTCCCTGTAATAGTAGGCTATGGAACCGACAAAGTTGGCTTTCCTCTCATAGTAAGTGTGGGTGTCTTTCCGATTGTAAACGTATTGGTTTACATTCCGCTTAAAGAAGCTGTCGAAGCTGTCAATCAACAATTCCTTTATCGCCTTGTGGTTGCGGTTTTCATAACAGAATTTAGACAAAGAGGCGAGAAAGCGGTTGGGCATTGGTTCACGATATACCTTCCGGATGATTGTGGCAGGTGTAAGTTGTGTCTGTTCCATAAACAGTTCGCACAAGTCCTTCGGCAGCTGGTTTTTCAGTACATCGCTTACCAGTCTTTTTCCGATATATGCTCCGCTCCCTTCGTCGCCGAGGATAAATCCGAGCGGAGAAACCTGCTCAATGATTTCCTTACCGTTGTATAGACACGAATTGGCCCCAGTACCGAGTATGCACACAACTCCGGGAGTGTTGCCGCAGAGTGCATGGGCCGCGCCAAGAAGGTCGCTTCCTACAAACACCGTTCTTGTATGGCTGAATACTTTGTTCAGAGCAGACGTCACCACAGGAATGTTCTCTTGGGTGCATCCGGCACCGTAGAAATATATATGGTCTATGTCTTCTTTCTCGGAGTGTATTTGAGTGATGAGTTCTGCATTGAGGATATGGCAGATTTCTTCTTCTTTCTGTAAAACCGGGTTGATACCGCTGGTGGTGATGATTTTGTTGAAAGTGGTGCCGTTTGTGATGCACCATTCAGTTTTGGTTGAACCGCTGTCTGCTATCAGATACATTGTTCGTTTTGAGTTTTTATCTGTGGGTACTTATTGCTTATCTTCTGCAAAGATATGGATTTACTGGATTTGTGGAGTTGGTAGGCTGATTTTTTTCTTTTGTTTAAGCGAGTGTACTCACCGACTTTTCTGTCGCAAGCATCCACTGAATATATCAAATATCTCTATTTGTAAACAGCAAAAGAACGTGCTCAAAATGATTTTTTCAATTTGACAAAATGATATTTTCGCCCAAAATGAAAATTTAACACTTGAAGCGATTTTTTGCCGATGGTGAAAGGATGAGATTTTTAATATGAAGATAAATTGCTGATAATCAGTGGAATATAAAATTTGCCAAAATGCTCAAAAAAGTTCACCGGGCGCAATTTTTCGAGAATTTTGAATGCTTTGATAATCTGCTGATTATTAATAGCTTATATCTAAATATACCGTTTCCACCTTCAGATGTCCTCAAAAATTCACTCGATTTTGAGTTCTTGTTCAGACGCTCTTCCAAGGCAGAAATTTATATACTTCTTAACATTTCAATCGAAGCCCATTGTGCTTTTTTCCGTTTCCCTGTGTTTTTTTTATTTTCAGCGCGCTGTTTTGAATTTTTCAGCGCACAGTGAAAGAATTTCCAGTGTGCTGCAAATAAAATTGCAGTGCGCTGAAAATTTGACGACAGTGCGCTGAAAATTTGAAAATTTAGTAGTTTTTTCTAAAAGACTCTTCGCCAGAGATAAATAAATGTAAAAGAACCGCCTAAAAATGAAACACTATTTTACAATTTGCGGAAGCCTTTGGAAATGCGCGTAAAATCCCCATTCTTCGAGAAAAGTTCGTCGCGCTTCATTTTGAAGCATTCCAGAGGGCTTAGAATTTTAACATTTGAAAAAATCAAAAAGATAGTAAATTAGGCATAAGTGCGCAAAATGAAATAAAATACGGCTGATTTATTGCATTTTGTCAAAACGGAACATTCCTCCAAAAAACGATGTCAAAAATTTTTTTATGGGAGTCTTGAATATGGTTATAATTAATGTGTAAAAACAATTGAAAAGCAGAAATGTTTTCACAAAATATATCATGAGATTAAGATAATTTATGGATGTGAATGAATAGAAAAGGAAGAAAAATGCTATTTGATTACTTTTCAGACATAATTGTGGACAAAAAGGTCTATGCCGAACACCTTAAATTCATTAATTTTGCAAACTGTAATTTTGTAACTAATAAAAGTATATACAAAAATGGAAAAACAGAATGTTAAGCCAGCCAACGGCAAATTAGGAATAATGGTTGTTGGTCTTGGTGCTGTAACTTCAACTTTTATGACAGGTGTGCTTATGGCTCGTAAAGGGTTGGCAAAACCTGTAGGTTCTATGACACAATATGACAAGATTCGTGTCGGTAAGGGAGCAGATAAGAAATATCTTCATTATTCAGATATTGTTCCATTGGCATCTCTTGATGATATAGTATTCGGTGCGTGGGATGTTTATCCTGCCGATGCTTATCGTTCTGCTATGTATGCAGAGGTCTTGAAAGAAAAGGACATAGAGCCGGTCAAGGACGAACTTGAAAAGATTGTTCCTTTGAAGGCTGCTTTCGACAAGAATTTTGCAAAGCGTCTTGACGGTGACAATGTGAAAGACTGCAAGACACGTTGGGAAATGGTTGAAGAACTTCGTGAGGACATACGTAAGTTCAAGGCTGACAACGGATGTGATCGTATCGTTGTGGCATGGGCTGCATCGACTGAGATTTTTGTGCCTATCTATGAGCCGGTACACGGAACTCTTGCTGCGCTTGAACAGGCAATGAAGGATAATGACACTGAACATATTGCTCCTTCAATGTGTTATGCGTATGCAGCACTTGCCGAGGGTGCTCCGTTCATCATGGGTGCTCCGAACACAACAGTCGATATTCCTGCTATGTGGGAGCTTGCCGAGAAGACACAGATGCCGATTGCCGGAAAGGATTTCAAGACTGGACAGACACTTGTGAAGTCTGGTTTCGCTCCGATTATCGGTACTCGTTGCCTCGGACTGAGCGGATGGTTCTCTACAAACATCCTTGGAAACAGAGACGGTCTTGTGTTGGATGAGCCAGCAAACTTCCGTACAAAAGAGGTGTCAAAGCTTTCTACACTGGAGTCTATCCTTGTGCCGGAAGAACAGCCTGACCTCTATACTGACTATTATCATAAGGTAAGAATCAACTATTACCCTCCTCGCAATGACAACAAGGAAGGTTGGGACAATATCGACATCTTCGGTTGGATGGGCTATCCGATGCAGATAAAGATTAACTTCCTCTGCCGCGACTCTATTCTCGCAGCACCGCTGTTGCTCGACCTCTGTCTGCTTTCAGACCTTGCTGCTCGTGCCGGACGTTTCGGCATACAGCGTTTCCTCAGCTTCTTCCTTAAGTCACCGATGCATGACTATACAAAAGGCGAGGTTGCTGTCAACCACCTCTTCCAGCAATATACCATGTTGAAGAATGCTATCCGTGAAATGGGTGGATATGAGGCTGATGAGGAAATTGATTGATTTCTTTTTCTGAGAATATAAAACCATGAAAAGCTTCATCGTTTCTTTCTCCTTTTGGGGAGAGGAACTTTGAGGCTTTATTTTTTACAATATGCCTGAAGGTTTCTTCCGGGACACTATTTTCTGCTTAAAGGACATTTTTTTGAGGAGAGAAATAGCGGCAGTGACTGAGTAAGGTTGAGACTGTATTTGATTTGCAATCATATAAACCTGTACTGACATGTTGAAAAAATATGTTTTGAGATATTTCTTCCTGTTTTCTGCATGGATATTCTGCACTTTGGCTGTCAATGCTCAGGTGACTGGAGTCGTTATAGACTCAAAGACCAGGCAGCCTCTGGACTTTGTGAATGTCTATTATGAGGGGAAGAATGTAGGTGAGCAAACGGATGAGAACGGACGTTTTGTCGTGAAGGAAGATTCTTCGTGGAACGAACTTACGGTTTCTACAATGGGCTATGTCAAGCAAGTGGTGAAGCTCGTTCCGGGAAAAAAGAAGAATCTGACAATCAGGCTTGTGCCGGAGCCGCGCAAGTTGCAGGGAGTGACTATCACTGCGAAGAAGACCAAATATAGCAGAAAGAATAATCCCGCTGTGGAGCTGATGCGTAAGGTCATTGCGGCGAAGAAGATGAGTGACCTCAGACAGAAGGACTTCTTTACCTATACAAAGTATGAGAAGATGACGTTCTCCATCAATGAATTTACAGACAAGGTTTTTGAGGAGGGTGAATTTAAGAAATTTGCATTCCTGAAAGACCATGTGGAGACGTGCCCGGAGACCGGAAAGCTTATTCTTCCTCTTACTGTGGATGAGACGCTTTCCGAGACTTTTTATCGGAAAGACCCGCATTCGGAGAAGGTGCTGATAAAGGGTGAAAGCAACAAGGGGGTTACGGAGCTGGTGAATACCGGAGAGATATTTACCACCACACTCAAAGATGTGTTTACAGATGTGGATATTTATGAGAATGAATGCCGTTTGCTCCAGTATCCTTTTAAAAGCCCTATTGCGAACAGTGCTATAAGTTTTTACCGGTATTACATACAGGATACTATTTTCATCGACAACGACAAGGTGATAGACATTGGTTTCCTGCCTAACAATCAGCAGGATTTCGGTTTCTCCGGCCATTTGTTTATCATGGCGGATTCGAGCTATCAGGTGCGTCGTGTAGAGCTGAACATACCTTCGCGTAGCGATGTGAACTTTGTTGACAACATGATTATCACACAGGATTTCACGGAACTGCCTTCTGGTGAGCGTGTGGCAATCAACAATGACATGCTGGTTGAGCTGAAGCTCACCAAGTGGCTTGGCAAGTTTCTTGTGCAGCGCACCACTCGTTTGTCGGACTTTGCCTTTGAGGAAATCCCCAATAAAGTGTTCAAAAGGATAAAGGGAAGCGTATTCCGTGAACCGGATGCCCAGATGCAGGACGACAGTTTTTGGCAAAGCTATCGTAAGGTGGAGCTGACTCAGAGCGAGAGCCAGATGGGCACGTTCATCAGTCGCATTGAGAGTCTGAAAGGATTCAAGTATTTCATCTTCGGATTCAAGGCTTTGGTCGAGAACTTTGTAGAGACAGGAGATTCTCTTCATCCGAGCAAGGTGGATATAGGGCCTATAAATACCATCGTGTCTTCAAACGACTATGACAAGATGCGTCTGCGTATTTCCGCTCTTACAACAGCGAACTTCAATCCGCACTTCTTTATGAATGGATATGCCGCATACGGAACGAAAACTCAGAATCTGTATGGAAAATTGCAACTGACATACGCTTTCAACAAGAAAGCATATCTGCCGCGTGAGTTTCCTCAGAACAATATTTCTGTCTATTATCTTGACGACATTGTATCTCCTTTCGATAAGTTTATTCCTACGGATAAGGATAATATGTTCACATCCTTCCATGCAAGTAAGGTTGACCAGTATAATCATACTAAGGAGTGGCATGTGGCATACGACCGCGAATGGGAATCGGGACTGAAGTTTAAGCTGAATTTCACTCGTACTACCAACAGGCCTGTAGATGCGCTTTTTTATCAAAGAGTGGGAACTGGCATACTTGATACGGAGACCGGTGTCAGTCAGCCGGTCAATGATCCTTCGATGTGGGTCAGAGACATCACAACCTCGGAATTTAAGGTTGGATTTACGTTTGAGCCGGGTGCCACATACGTCAATACGAAGCAGCGTCGTTTGAAAATCAATCTTGATGCACCGGTATTTACAGTGAGTCATACTGCCGGAATTAACGGCTTTCTCGGAGGAGAATACGACTATAATGTGACTGAGGCAGGAATGTATAAGCGTTTCTGGGTTGGAAGTTGGGGCAAGATTGATGTGGATGCCAAGGCGGGAATACAATGGAATAAGGTTCCTTTTCCTTTGTTGATACATCCGGCAGCCAACCAGTCTTATATTCTGGAGGACTATACTTTCTCTTTGATTTCCAATCTGGAGTTTCTGAATGACCGCTATGCGTCCTTGATGGTGTCATGGGACTTGAACGGAAAGATATTCAACCGTATTCCGCTCTTGAAGAAATTGAAATGGAGGGAGTTTATCGGTGTCAATGTGCTGTGGGGTACGCTTACAGACAAGAACAATCCTGCTGCTTCTGGCTATAATGACAGTGATTTGTTCTATTTCCCGGGGCATTTCCTCGCGGACGGGACATACGAATGCAACACTCAGATTATGGACAAGAAGACTCCGTATGCGGAACTTCGCCTTGGTGTGCATAACATTTTCAAGATTCTTCATGTAGAATACGTGAAACGTCTGACTTATCTTGACAACCCCGGAACGAACAACTGGGGTGTGAGGTTCATGGTCAGGATGACTTTCTGACGGGAACAGAACATAACAGCGAGGCGGAGGGAGAGAATACACTGTTGTATCTCTTCCTCCGCCTCGCTGTTGTGTAGAAGTATTTATAGACTGTTTTCTTTGTCGCTGATGTTGAAAGGCCCTGTTGGGATTTTTCTTCGCAACACTTCAAGTGTGAAGTCGGCATCAGCGATGATGCCGTATGAACGCAAGTATTGTTCTATGGTCTTTCTTGCAAGCTCCGGATGATTGTTCTCTTCGCTGAGGTGGCACAGCCATACATTCTGTAGTCCGGCATGGAAGTTTTCTGCCAAAGCCTCAGCTGTTTGTCTGTTGGACAAATGTCCGGTTCCGCTCATAATTCTTTGTTTGAGATGAAGAGGGTATTTCCCGTTGACCAGCATTTCCACATCGTAGTTGGCTTCTATTACGATATGGTTGCTTATTGAGATATAATGTTTCACATTATCGGTTGGAGCACCTACATCTGTCATTATTGTGAAGATTTCTCCTTCATGTTCGATAGAATATCCCACATTCTGCATAGAGTCGTGAGGTATCTCAAACGGAGTGATTTTGAACAGACCGATTTCAAAAGTCTTGTCTTTTTCTATGGTCTGTACATATTCACTTTCAATCTTGTTCCTTACATGAAAGTTACGAGTTATCCCTTCGTGTACAAGCTCTGTGGCATACACGGGGATTTTCAGTTCGCTGCTTATTTTTCCGGCAGCTTTTATATGGTCGGCATGGTCGTGGGTGATGATAAGTGCGCGTATGGTTGATTGGTTTATGCCATAATCGCGAAAATAACGTTTCAGTCGCCTTGGGCTTACACCGGCATCGACAAGAATAGAACTGTTTCCATCGCTCAGACAGTAGCAGTTTCCGCAACTTCCACTACCAAAACTTATAAATTGTAACATATCGTTTTACCTTGCTTTTCAATTTAGTTACAAAGGTACGGTTTTTTTCCGAAGAATATACATTGTATTGCAAAAAGAGCCTTTTTGCGGGTAATCAGTTTTTATGTTTGCAGATTCGAAGGCATAAAAAAACGACTGAAATTCTTAAAATTTCAGTCGTTTGCGTACCCGAAGCGGGACTCGAACCCGCACAGCCGCAATGGCCAAGGGATTTTAAGTCCCTCGTGTCTACCATTCCACCATTCGGGCAGCCTTGGTTAATTCGGCTGCAAAATTAGCGAATTACATTGGAATGTGAAAAAAATACGCAGGAAAAAATGGTTTTTCCTGCGTATAATATATGGATTTTATGCGAATAGTCCCTTGAAATTAGCAGCAAAGCCTTCCTTGAATATGATTCTGCATGGAACAGGACAGCACTATAGGCTTGTGTTTTTTCAAGATTGTTCTTTGCTTTACCGCTTCAGATATTGTTCAATCTGTTCTGTAATCTGTTCCATGCCTTTGATGGAAGGATGTCCGTTTTGCTTGTCAATGTCTTTTAGCTCAATGCAGCCGATGCCGTAGTGGGCACATACAGTTTTCGCTGATTCTGTAATCTTGTCGCTCAGTTCATTGTTAAGGATGAAATATAGTTCGACATTCGGATAGCGTTCAGTCATATCTGACAGCATGTATGCCATAGCAGGACGGAACTGATAAAGTTCCTCTTTAGTCCAGTTCTCATATTTATATTCTCCCATTGGTACATTCGCCCAAGAGTCGTTTGTTGCTCCGAAGATGAAAATGATATCTGGACAACCGAGATTATTCATGCGGGTGATGAAGGAACGGTCGCTGTAGTCTTCTTTTCTGTATCCGGTGTGGCAGATTGTAGAGCCGGAGAAAGAGTTGTTTACACATAGTCTGTAGCCGTTCCTGTTTATGAACTTATGCCACCATGTTTGGGTGACACTGTTTACATCCGTCTTTTTGGGTTGTTTCCAATACCAAATCCTGTTGGTGTCCGGTTGCAGATAGCCTTCAAAAGTGGAGTAGGAGTCTCCAAGAATAGATACGGACTTGCGAGATTGCCCCATACATAGTATAGATGTAGAAAGGAGCAGTAGCATGGTGAATGCGGTACGTTTCATAGTTTTAATTAAATTTGTATTCATGGTTTTCTATTGTTTTTGTTAGACAATTGTTGCAAAGATACAGCTTTTTAATTCCCTTTTCATGTTTTTTCCTTATTTTTGCAGCAAAGTAATTTGTAATAAACAACCTTTATGAAAAACAAATCGTTAGGATTGCTTGCATTCGGATTGTTGTCTATGACAAGCATACAGGTAGGGGCGCAGGCACCTCATCCGGAGAGAGTATATCTTTCTGGTAAGGGAATTGATGATACACGTACATGGGACTTTTATTGTTCCAGTGGTCAGAACAGTGGAAAATGGAAGAAGATAGAAGTGCCGTGTAATTGGGAACTTCAGGGTTTCGGCGAATATACATACGGAAGATATTATACGATCAAAGGTCAGAAACCAAGTGACGAGACCGGTATTTACAGAATGAAATTCAAGGCTGACAAAGCTTGGGAGGGGCAGACTGTGAAGATATTCTTCGATGGTGTGATGACCGATACTGAGGTTCTGGTGAACGGACATAAAGCCGGTGAGACACATCAGGGTGGTTTCTATAGATTCTCATACGACATCACCTCTTTGATAGAACCGGGGAAGACGAATACACTTGAAGCGAAAGTGGCAAAAGAGTCGGCAAATCGGCTTGTCAATGCCGCAGAAAGAAAGGCGGACTGGTGGCTATATGGAGGAATATATCGTCCGGTATGGCTTGAAGTGCTTCCGAAAGTTCACATCAGTCACTATGTATTGAGTGCGGAACAGGATGGAACTCTCTCTGCTTCGGTGGATATGGAAGGAGATGCCAGAGGATATGAAGTTGCTGTTTCCGTGCGTTCTCTTAAAGATGACAAGGCATTATCTACTGCTGACGGACAGCTGGTTGCTTCTTTCAAGATTGACAACGGCAATAAGGAACAGTTTATGAAAGCAACATGGACAAATCCTGCTTTGTGGACTACGGAGTCTCCTAATCTTTATGTGGCGAAGATTGAACTTAAGGACAAGGATGGCAAAATTGTCCAGACAAGAGAAACACGCATCGGATTCCGTACCGTTGAATTTTTCCCGCAGGATGGACTGTATATAAATGGGGTGCGTCAGGTTCTCAAAGGAGTCAATCGTCACTCTTTTTCTGTTGATGGTGGACGCGCTACTTCGGCTGCCATGAGTCTTGAGGACGTTAAACTTATCAAGCAGATGAATATGAATGCGGTGCGTTCTCATTATCCGCCCGACGAACATTTCCTCGATATGTGCGATTCGCTTGGAGTGGTGTATATGGACGAACTCGCCGGTTGGCAGAATGCCTACGACACTCCGGTCGGTGAGGAACTCGTGGCAGAAATGGTTCGTCGCGATGTCAATCATCCGTGTGTGGTGATTTGGAGTAATGGAAACGAAGGCGGATGGAACACAGAACTTGATGCTTTGTTTGCTAAATACGATAATTTGCAGCGTCGTCATGTAGTGCATCCTTGGGCCGATTTCAATGACCTTGATACTCACCATTATCCTGCATATCTTACGGGAGTGGCGCGCTTTACAAATGGGTACAAGGTGTTCATGCCGACAGAATTTATGCATGCCATGTACGACCAGGGCGGTGGTGCCGGATTGCGTGATTTCTGGGAAAGATGGCAGACAAATCCTATGTTTGCAGGAGGATTCATCTGGGTGTTTACCGATGAAGCTCCTAAACGGACAGACAAGGGCGGCATTCTCGACAGCGACAAGAGCAATGCTCCGGACGGTATTCTTGGTCCTCGCCGTGAGAAGGAAGGAAGTTTTTGGGCTATACGCAGCCAATGGTCTCCAATACAGATTAAGCCTCTTGTCATAACGGAGCATTTTGATGGCTCTCTGTTTGTGGCAAATGAATATACGCATACTTCTTTGTCTGAATGCACAATGAAATATAAGGTGCGTACTTGTGCTACACCTGTGCGTCACCTTACCGAAAACGTGGGATATACCGAGGGGAATCCGAACTTCTCAGAGGAAGAAAATCAGGTGATTGCTGAAGGTGTGGTTACGTTGCCGAATATAGAACCGGGAGAAACAGGCAAAGCCAAGTTCGCATTGCCTGAGAATTTCCGTGAAGGTGATGTTCTAGAACTTGAGGCTTTTGACAAAAATGGAGAAAGCATGAATGTGTGGACTTATCCGATACGTCTCGCACGTCAATATTATGAGCACCAGTTTGCTTTCACACCTATGACGCTTGAAATGTTGCCTGCACCTACTGCCACTAAGACTGCTACGACTGTCACACTGAAGAGCCATAACGTAATTGTTGAATTTAATGCAGAGACCGGTACAATCAACAGCATCAAGGTGTATAAGAAGATTGAGCAGGATAATGACGGTAAGAAAAAGAATAGTCGTACCGTTTTCTCCGGGAATAATCGCGAATTGGTTGAGGTCCCTCTTAAAGACGGTCCTGTGGCTGTGGGAATGAAGATGCGCTATGAACCGGAACTCAGCTATATTAAGGAGATAGACAATTGTGCTGTCTTCTGCGCTAAATATAAAGGAGCTGCAGATTCTATTGTGTGGAAACTGAATGAACGTGGCTTGTTGAGCATGGATGCCATACTGCTTAACCGTGCGTCAGGCGGAGGTGGGTTTGATGATGCTTTCATGGATACTCAAGTGAAGAATCTCGGACTTACTTTCTCTTATCCTGAAACGGCATGTACAGGAATGAAATGGTTCGGTCGTGGTC
Organism: Bacteroidaceae bacterium; assembly: GCA_017621515.1. GTDB lineage: Bacteria > Bacteroidota > Bacteroidia > Bacteroidales > Bacteroidaceae > RGIG8745. Next base: position 15,787 of record JAGASY010000034.1, on the reverse strand, counting down.
CGTACAGAGTGTGGAAAAACCGAATAGCCGGCACTAATTATGCGGTATGGCACAAGGACTATAACAATACCATTACCGGAGAAAGTTATGAGAATCTTGTGTATCCGGAATTTAAAGGATACCATGCCAACATATATTGGGCTACGATTGAAAATAATCTGACTCCGTTTACTGTGTATTCAAGGGCTGACGGACTGTTCCTTCACGCTTTCACTCCTCAAGAACCGGAAGGAAGGTTGAGATCTACGATGCCTGCGTTCCCGAAGGGAGACATTTCATTCCTGCTTGACATTCCTGCAATCTGTTCGTTTAAGCCAATAGAACAGCAGGGACCGAACAGTCAGCCGGGGAACATTCGTATCAAACAAGGAGATGAGGGATTGCACATCAATCTTACTTTTGATTTCCGATGATTAATCTGTTTGTGTGCATATTCTTTTTGTCTTTGGATATATAAAGACTATTTTGAGGCTGTAATGCTTTCTAAAAACAACTTATTGGATGATTTCTTAGAGTCATTGCAGTGAAGTTTCTTAATCAAAGTGGGTGTATTCAACAGCTCTTTCTGTGGTTTGCGAAAGAAGAGACTGTGAATACACCCACAATGTTTCGATAGGTTTGAGAACAATATCTCTTACAAATAATAGAAGTTCTTGTAATTGAATGTTGTCAGCGAAGAATGGATATCATCCAGAGCCAGCATCCTTTGAGGAATTTCACTCAAAGGGATGTTTTCATCAAGCAATGCGCGCAGACGTTTTGCCAACTTCACATTCTCTCTGTCCAATTCTTCTTGTGTGGTTTCTACATTGTTCAATGTGGCTTCCTCCAGTTCCGAAACAATCATACCGGAGAACAGCCCATGCAATCCTTCTTTTTTTGCGAACAAATCGGCATCGCACCACACAGCCACAATATTTCCTCCGTGTTTTCTCAGATGGTGTGCATGGGAATGACTGACAATAGTTCTGTCAAAGCCTTTTTGATTGTCATCTTCACGAAAAAGTAGTCCCTTCTCCGAACCGTGTCCAAGCAACATGATGCGTTCTTGTGAAGAAACATGATATAGCAGGTGTCCTATCTCATTGGTGGAACGGTAATTGCTGATTACTTGTGCCCCTAACCCTTCATATAGAGCTGAGAGCATTGCTGTGGTCTTGTCTTTTGGATGTATCACTAACATGGCTTCTTTGCTTTTTATTATTACACATACTTCACCTCATATTAACTGTCACATTACAAAGTAATGTATTTGTTTTTGAATTATCAAATGTCTTGTGCTAAATATATACAGATAGCAGGTAGTTTTATTTGTTATGTGGGTGTATTCGATAGCCACTTAAAACTGTAAAAATGCCATTCCTCAATTTGACAAAATGATATTTTCGCCCAAAATGAAAATTTAACACTTGAAGCGATTTTTGGGCGAGGAAGAAAAGACAGAAATTTTTGATTGGAGATAAAATGCTGATAATCAATAGAATATGAATTTTTTCAAAATGCTCAAAAAAATGCGCCGGACACAATTTTTCGATGGTTTTGTGTATTCTGATAATCTATTGATTATTAGTATTTTATGTGTAAATTTACCGTTCCCACCCTTAAAATCCCTCAAAAGTTCACTCTCTTTTAGGTTTCTGTTCAGACATTCTTCTAAGATGGGAAATTATACACTTCTTAACATTTCAACCGAAGCAAACTTCGTTTTTCTCGGCTTCCCGGTATTTTCAAATTTTCAGCGCACTGTTTTTTTCTTCGCAGCGCACAGTGGTAAAAATTGTAGTGCGCTGCAAATAAATTTGCAGTGCGCTGTGAAGAAAAAAACAGTGCGCTGAAAATTTGAAAACTTAGTAGTTTTTTTCAAAATACTCTTCGCATGATATAAATAAATGTAAAAGAACCGTCCCAAAATGAAACACTATTTCACAATTTGCGGAGTCTTCAGAAACTGTGCGTAGAATCCCCATTCTTCGAGAAAAGTTCAGTGAGCTTCATTTTGGAGCGTTCCAGAGGGCTTGGAATTTTAACATTTGACAAAATCAGAAAGATAGTGTTTGGCTAAAATAATAATCATATTTATTTCCTTTTCCTAAGAATAGCTCTCATTTTGTCAGAAAAATATTTTTGTCAAAAAACGATGTCAAAAATTTTTTTATGGAACCATAAATGATGCTTCTATCAATATGCAAAGCAAAGTCATTTTCTTGCAATTGACTGCAAATTTCTGATAAGATAAAGATACAGTCTCTCTGGGAAGCATTCACATAATCATAAAAATAAAATTAAAACAGCTTCTTAGTTTATATCTTGATGGTAGAATGTGGATGCAACTGTTTTGACTTGGGAGATAATATGTTTAGTTTGTGAAAGTTAGACCATTTAATTTGTTTTTGCGTTCACTTTGAACTATATTTGCAGATGAAACTAATAACAATAAAGTTTAGCCACATGAAAAACAAGAAAATGTTATTTTCTGCATTGACAATGGTCTCGTTTGTCATGCCTGTAACCATGTTTGCACAAAATGCAGACGGTGCGGCACAGGCTGTGTCTGTAGAAAGTGTATGCAGCAATGCGTCTGAGTGTACCAAATGTAATATAATGCAAATGTTGCGTTATCAGTTGAATGCTGTAAGAAATGATATTGTACTGCCTTCTGAGATAGATGGGAAGCGCATACGCTGGGAGATGAGCAATGCCAGTGGAGGCGATAATGAATACATGACATTTGACGGAAAGACACTGCATGTGAAGAAGTTGCCGAAGGGCGACTATATGAAAATCGGCATATTGAAAGCGGAAGTAGATGGGGAGGCAATGAAATTCAATGTGACACTTGCTCCCGATGACGGTATGTTCGGTTATCTCTATTGTCACATGGCAGGAACAAGTGAGAATACGCTTTATGCACTTGGGACGAAGGAAGACGGTGGTGTGAAGTTCCATCCTCTGCTTGACAATCAGCCTGTGTATGATGCGGAAGAAATAGCCGGTATAGAAGGAGGTGTTCGCGATGCGTTTATACTTAGGGCAGCCGGTGGCAATGGTTATCTCATGGTGACCACGGACATGAGCAACAGAAAGTCGCGTACATGGTTCAACCATGGTATAAACTTGCTGAAGTCGAATGATCTTATTCACTGGACCTCCACGACTTTCGATTTCCGTAAGGGAAGTGAGATATTCTCCGACCCGGACAGCCGTGATGTCTATAAAGATTATTCCCTTATCAACCGAGTATGGGCGCCTCAGATGATTTGGGACAAGGACTATGATAATGGAAAGGGCGGTTATTTTGTGTATTATTCGATGCTTTCAACAAATGAGGGCGATGACCATGACCGTATGTATTACTCGTATGCGGACAAGGATTTTACCACGCTGACAAAGCCGCGTCTTTTCCACGATCGCGGCATAGCCATGATTGATTGTCATATAGAATGGAATGACTGTGACCGTCAGTATCATATCTTTTTCAAGCGCGAAGGAGTGTCCGGCTATGAACGCGGCATCTATAAAGCTGTTTTTGACAAGCTCGGAAGCGGGCAGTGGCGGGATGTGCTTCATATAACCAATGAAGGAAAGGAGAATGTGGAAGGTCCGAGTGCCTTCAGGCTTATCAATGAAAACAAATGGAAGGTGGCATATATACGTTATTCCGGAGGCAAATGTTATAAACTTTGCAATGCGGATGCCTTACTTGAAAACATTGACAAGGGAACTCCTATCGAGGGGGATGTGAACCCTCAGCACGGTTCTTTCATGACAGTGACAGAAGAGGAGTATAATTTACTTGAAACATGGTCTGCTCTTAAATTGCGTATTCAGGAACTTGAAACGTCCAGTCCGAAGGCGGCTGCTTCCAAGAAAGTAAAGACTGCAAAGGCTGCGCTTGAAGTGGTGTATGATGATAATCCCATAGCACAACTTACGGCATTATATGCAAAACATCTCAAAGCCTTGAAATGAGTTTGATTCTCGTTTTGTTCGAGGGCATGTACGGAATATTTTAGAGCATATATACAATTAATATCACAAAAAGATGAAGAGGAAACTATTGAAGTCTGTCGGAACAGTGATGCTTGCAGCTTTGGCTTGTCATGCTGTTGCTCAGATGCCATCTGCGGAATGGAATACTCCGGGAGCGGGAAATCCGCTGATTCCGGGATATTTCGCGGATCCTACCATACGCAAGTTCGGTGACACCTATTATATTTATGCAACTACCGACGGTACAGGAAATGGCTATGGCCCGGCTCAGGTCTGGATTTCCAAGGACTTTGTGAAGTGGCGTAATGTCACCATGAACTGGCCTACTACGGAAGTGGTTTGGGCACCGGATGTGGTGCAGCAGGAAGACGGAACTTTCCGGTATTACTATTGCCAGCCATGTATGTTGCATGTGGGTGAAAGTATGTCGCCTGTAGGTCCTTGGAAAAACAGGCTTGGGGATGCGGAGGCAGTGCTCGTGCCCGACAGATTTGTTACCAATGCCATCACTCTCGACCCTCAGTTGTTCAGAGATGAGGATGGTGCGGAATATCTGTATTTCGGTACGTGGGGCATTTATGACGGTTTTGGTTGTGGTGTCGCGCGTCTGACGCCCGACGGGAAATCCTTCACGGACAAGAAGTTGATACCGAACACAGAAATAAAGGATTTCTTTGAAGCACCGTTTGTATTTAAGAAGAACGGCATATACTACTTTACCTATTCTTCCGGTTCCTGCCATGACCATACTTATCGCGTTCAGTATGCTGTGAGTAAGAGCGGGCCTATGGGACCATACGAGTACAAGGGTTGCATATTGGAGACGAATGCCGACGGAACTATACATGGTCCCGGACATCATTCGATTCTTGTAGATGGAGAACAATATTATATTGTGTATCACAGACATAATGTGCCGCATTCCATACATGGATTTCATCGTCAAGTTTGTATTGACGAACTTAACTTCGATGATGAAGGTAATATTCTGAAGATTAATCCGACACACGGCGGTGTGCTTCCTAAGTCGTTGGCAAAGAGAGCAGACAAGGCAAAGAAAAAAGCAGCTGTGAACATAGCATACGGGGCTGCGGCTACTGCTTCATCGACTTACAGTGAATGGTTCAAGCCTGAATATGCCACGGACGACAACAATGCTACTCTTTGGCGCGCGAAAAACTGTAATGGCGAGGAATGGCTGTGTATTGATCTTGGAGAAAACAAGACTTTTAACCAGATATGGACTCAGTTTGAATATGCCACCTTTTTCTATCAGTATAAGATTGAGACTTCTGTGGATGGTCAGGCATGGACTGTTTATGCAGACCGCACAGACAACACTTATCAGGGTTCTCCTATGATAGACAAGGGTGATTGCAAGGCACGTTACATACGCATAACTGTGACGGATACTCAGAAGAACGGACATTTTGCAGCTATATGGAATGTGAAGGTATATAACGCGAACAAGAAAAATGATCCTTCGTTGCTTCTGCCGGCGGTTGAAATGGATGAGGCTTCTGTTGTTGCCGGCTATCCGTGGATTCATAAGAAGGATGTGGAACTTTCAGAACGAAGTGCCGCTGCTGCTCGGGGGAATAAGGTCATTGACATCAATGCCGATGATTATGCTTCAGGCAAGTCTGTCAGATTGCATAAGATTGATAACCGACAGGGTGGGGCATTCTCCGGTGATAAAGACATCACGGTAGAGATAAAGAAGGGAAAATATGCTTTCTATTTCAATGGGCAGCAGTCGCTGACAAGTGATTTTTCTTTGCCGAAGACAATGACTTACAATGCTCCTTATACTGTGGTGGCATGGACGCTTAATCCGAAAGTAGGACAAACGGAAACTGTGGCTGAGTTTACAGCTACTCGCAATGACTTGTCAACAATAGAGTTTCGTCAGGGAAGCGACCGCAACAACGGTCTTGTGGCTCATAATGCTTCATTTGAAAATTCCGGTGCGCCAAAAGCCTGTATGGATGGTGAGGGACAGTGGCAGCACTGGGTTGTTACTTTTGACGGCTATAATGAACGCATTTATCTTGACGGCAAGATGATTCAGGAGAAAAACATGTTTCTCATGATTCGTCCTCAAGGACATGTGACATTGGGCAGCTCTATGGATGGAGGCAACAAGTTCAGCGGCTATCTTCATTCTTTGCAGTTTTATGACAAGAGCTTTACTGATGAAGAGGTAAAAGCTGCCTATATGGAGAAGTCTGACACAGAGGATAAAATTACTTTCAGCAGTGAACTTTCCGTATCTGCGCGCCCTCTTTCTCCTTCTCTTGTGAGCATATCCGTGACAGAGAAGAACGGTGAGCCGATAGAGTCCGGACTGCTTACATTCAGCTATGGAATCACTTCAAATCCTAAGTCTGATGAGTGTGTCTATGGTGAGCCTACTAATAGTTCGTCTGTGATAATTTCTACGGATGGAAAGAAGCAGCAAAAATGTTTTGTAAAGATAGCAGATGATAGCGGTGATTTCTCACGGATTCAGACGGCTGTTTTGAATCTTTCGGATGATACCTTCAAACATTTTGGCGATGATGCTTCCAAGTCTGTAGATTACCTGAGCAACTATAAAGATTGTGGCTGGGATGGTGTGCTCTTTGGAGAGAATGCCGGAAAGGATATAGCTGTGAAGAGCAATAACGGAGCAGTTGTCCTTTCTTCTTCCAACACCAACTTCACGGCAGACAAGTCGCAGAACGGAATCTTGCTATACAAGGAAATAGAAGGAGATTTTTTTATGCAAGGAGTTGTGGCGGATATTGACGGAAGTGGAAAGCACTCGACTCCGGCTTATAACGAAGGCGGAATAATGGTGCTTGATGATTCCGATGCGGATGCCGGACAGCGTATTGTTCATCTGGGAGTTTTTCCTAATTATAATTGTGGAAATATGCTTACAGTGCTTACTCGTCATTCTCGTCCTCAGTATCCTAACGGCAGCGGTTGGAATTATGACAAGTATTTGCAGATTGAACGTGTGGGGGATTTGTTCCATGCTTGTACAAGCAAAGACGGTAGAGAATGGAGAGAAATGCCCGGCTCTCCTGTCAGATGTCCGCAGATGAATGGCAAGAAACTTAAAGTCGGTCTTTATCAGACCACATATTCAGCCAATAGTTCGTGGGTTTCGTTTGATGATTTCAATTTGTGGCAGAAAAAATAAATGCAGCCCGGGTTTTTGATGCTTTTATGGCTGATGAGAATCAGAGAAATGCTGTCAAGAAAAGTCGGTTTCGGACTTTCTTGACAGCATTTCTTTTGTGTACAAAACGGTTAATCGTTGCTGCTTGAATCAGTAAGAATTGGATTTTGTGTATTCTGTAAGAATCCTTTTTGCAGAATCACTTTTGAGATAGTTTCTTGTGATTTTGATTGGATGAGTTCTTCTATGAACTGTGCCAATAATTGTCTGTTATAGGTGTTTTGGGGTCTTAGTGGAAATGCACCGATGTTTACTTTTTCGATGGTTTTATGGAACTTTGAGTCTGCAATAGCTGTGGGTTCACCGTCGCCGGGAAATAAAATATAGCCTCCGATGACCTCTTTTTTTAAAGCTCCTGACGGCTTTTCTTTATAATAAATGGCATCGCGATATTGGTGCATTTGGTTAATTGCATCTTCTGGCGGGACATCCACCCCATTTTTGTCTTTTCCGTCTATGCGATATTTGGCATCAAATAAATAGGTCATCTTCATACCTTTTTGCAAATCGTTCTTTGTCAGTTGTAAAACTATATCCGGTTTCTGGGATACAGTTGGTACAACTAAATCTTTTATACCTACGGAAATGGATTCATGTTCTGAACTTTTCGGATTATAGATTAGTTTTGCCAATTCAATACCGTCTTTCATGAAAAGGATGTGAGAGTGCCCCCCCTTTCCTAAGTTCCATGTAAATAAGCCGTTCATTTCCATACGGTTCTTATGGTCTATATCTTTGTCTGACAGATGTAGCCTCTCCTTTACAATATGGCTAACCTCTATAAAACACCATATTTCATAGAGTGTAGCCATATTTTTTGTTTGTAGGCGATAGAAGCCCTCGTTCAAGGAGTAGGAACGCAGAAGCAGGTTCCATATACGATACATCTGATTATATCCGGTAGCCTTTTGCAAGACCAGACTTTCTTGATTTATCCCTTTATATTTCCCTACAGTGCGGAAGAATGGGTTTCGTTGCAAGCATTTAAGTGCAGCCAATGTTGCTTGCATATCATCCGCCATGATTTCGGAAGCATTCTTTGCAGCCTCTATACGTTTCTTCAGAATCTCGTATTTGCTGGTTATTTGTCTGATTGCAAACTTCAGAAATCTATTTTCTTGCGTGTCGTTAGTCCAAGTTCTCTCTTTTACACAATACAAATGAGAGGTGTTGTTTCTATGTTCTGCCAGTTCATTTTCTATACAGGAAGGAATCATTATCAGTTTGTCGGTACGTTTGTATGATTCCTTTTCATGTAACCGGTGCTGTGGATGTTCAATAATATTTTTGCAGGCTTTTATGAAGTTTTTTTGTTCTTGGGCAAAGACACTCCACCAAATGATTTCAGGTGTGTTTCCATTCGCATCAAGCGAAAAACTTTGAAAGGTTCTTCGCATATAATCAAGAGAGAGCATCCGATACTCTTTCTCTATATCTTTAATAATGTTCTGCCAATGCTCATGATAGTTGAGCTTGGTGCTTAAAACTTCGAAGGAGAAAACAAAGTTGCGTATTTCTGTTCCGATTTGATAAATAAGCCGTATTTCACTATGCCCGACCTCATTTCCATAGTTTAGAAATCCGGTCAATATCTGTTTGCGGAAAGTAAACTTTTCATTCTCTTTTCGGAGTATGGAACCAAATTGTGCTTTCTTGACATATTCTTTGAACTCGATCCAGATGGGATAATCGGCATTGTCAAAAAATATGGCAGGAGCTTGTTTGCCTTCTTCTATGACCTTTTCTTTTTCTTCATGACTATTCAGAACAACAGACAATGTGCCGTTTGACCAAGAATATGTTGAATGTAAACATTCTTCTCCTATATTCTTCTTGGCTTTGCACCAGATGTCATCAAATTTTCTACATTCGATAAACATTTCAAAGTCCTGATGTCGTATGGTCAGTAGTTTCATTATCTGTTTTGTTGATGAATGTTAGCTCCAGAAGCTTGTATATCCGGACAATAAACGTTCCTGCATTTCTTTCAGTTTGGCAATGGAAACAGATTCCGTTTGTTCTTCTTCTCCTGTCAATGCTGACAATTGTTCTTCAATAGTGTCAGACAGTTCTTTAAGAAACGAATTTTTGACCTTTGTTTCATCCCCTTCTATACGTGACAATATTTTCATGCTGGTTATTTCGTCCAAAGCTTTTGCTATTACTTCATTTTCGCTTAGTTCTTTATTGTTCTTGTCGATATTGTAGGGTAGGTTGTTTATCACATAAAGCAAACAATCGTTTCTTGTGCGATAAGCAATTTTAAATGGGGTGCTGTTAAGTACACAGTTCACCGCTTGCAAATATGTCAGTACCTTATTGCAAACATCCTCATTGCCGGCATATACATCAGCTCCTTCCACAGCTGTTCCGATAAGTTTTTTTCCGTCCAATTTGCCGAGCCGTTCGTTTTTACAGTCCAGTCCGGCATATAGATTCACTTCATTCATTTCAATGGTCATGGCACGGTCGAGTACCTTACGGGAAAACGAAAAGGTTGTTTCATCCATATTTACCGTACCAACCACAATTAAATTTTGCGGTATGCTAATCCCTTTCGTTAAGAATTGTTCTTTTAGGGCTTCATTATTCCCGGTCAGTGTGGTAATCAATGTTTTATACCAACCTTCTGCACTTTTCTTTATTATTGGATCGGTGATAATATGTCCTTCCTCATTGCATTTACGAGATTCTATCACACTTAGGTATTCTGCAAAATACTGTTCTACCGGTGCCATGTTCATTTCATCAAGACAAAGGATATGAGGAATGTCAAGATTTTCCCATGCTCGTGTGATGAATCTCAGAAATTCCCCCGCTACATATACCGGTTTTTCGCTAATGCGACTGACATATCCGATTAACTCCGTGGAGTCGTGCCAATTGGGTTTTACCTGTATCAATTCAAAGTTTCTCGGCTTTGGCTCTTTATATTCTTCCGAATCTATATCCCAACATGCTCGGGCAAGTTCGCGTGCAATACGACTCTTGCCTGTACCGGAAATACCTGCAAGAAGAAGGAATGGTTTTGATTTTATAGCAGTGATGTAGGTGCGGAAAGCATTGTACTCCTCACTATATTTTGGTTTATCTCCGATGGGGATGTTTTGATGATGGGCATGAGCCGATTCTGTGTTTTTTGTTTTTAGAGCGATTAACTTGCTGTTGTGTGAATCTATGACATTTTGTTTCACATTGTACATTTTGAGATTACCCTGTTTGGTTACATCAAGTAATCCCCAATCTGCTAATGCTAAGATAGGCTTGGGGTCGCTCCATTTTACTGATGCCTCATCCGGTTGAACCGTTATTCCGTTTCTTCTTTGCATCATGACATCAAGCAATACATCAGCCAGTTCCATTTTGCTGTACTCCATTTTTCCTAAGATATAACCAAACTCTTTATTAGTCAGATTCTTTATCAACAAACAGCTTTTTATGAAGATATTGGGAGCTTCTAAATCGGAGTCTGAATCACATCCTAACACATTACGACCAAAGATGTGCGTGCTAAGAATCTCAAGCAGAAGAGTCTGTACAGAATGGAGGTCATTGTTGTTTCTGAACTCATACAGTTTCCGTCCATATTCTGTAATTCGTCTGCGGGATTGATTGTTAGTTTTGTCTTCCCATTCAAGTAATCCGTAGTAAGACAACACCTGTGTCTTTTTGGTATAGCTTTGAGGTTCTTTTTTTGTTTTCTCAATGCCGGCATTAATCAGGAGCTTTGAGAGTCTGTCTATAAGGACAGTGTTCTCCACCCAGTCATTAGCTTCGTAATAGACTTTTAATGTCAAGTCCAGAGTTGCAGGCTCTGCATTGCACTTTGGAATAATCAGTCCCATGTTATATCTTGTTTAATAGTTCGTTTACAATTACTGTTATCATACGCGAAGGAATCCCTTCTCCTATTACTTTTCTGATAAAGGATTCGTTTGCCCATTCAGGAATGTTCCAGTCTAATGGTAACGAAGATACTATCAGCAATTCATATATCGTCAGGACTCTGGGGTTGGAATACAGTGTTTCACCATTGCGCTGATAGGCTCTTCCCGGATGAACACATGCCAAAGAAGAGATAACACCATTGTTCTGCGTCATAGTTCTGGCAGGTTTGTCCCAGTTCATTCGCCGGTAATGGTTGTGGTGAGCCACTACATGAGTGCCGTCCGCTTTTTGTGGATAATACACTTCATTATAGATTGCAGACTTTCCTGTCGGAGTATGCATCATCCATTCTACCTGTTTCCACGAATGAACAGGAGGGCGATGCCATTTTGATACTTTCTGTGCAATTTCCTTCTTCTTTAAGAAGTCCGGGAACTTTTCGAGTGTTAAATTCATGCCCTCCCTCAACATCGGGTCCACGTCTGGCAGGTCGCCTATAGCTTCTTCCAATGTGACAGTATCCTGTTTTTTCGGAAATTCCCATTCCACATTCCGGTCTTTGCGAACTAAGAGATAAATGTTCCTTTCCCTCATTTGGGGGATGCCGCAATCCATCGCTTTGATGAGAGACTCTTTGTTGAAATGGTAATGTTCGTCTAATTCAGCGTGCAAATACTCTGGAATTGTCACGATGCGGTCTTTATATTTGATTTTTGTTTTCAGAATTGTTGGCACATTCTCTATGATAGCAAATTCTGGATGCAGGCGCTTGATTACATCTACTGCATAGTATATCAATTCGTTGCGCTCATCAAACTCCTCTCTTTTACCGGCCTCACTCATGCCTTGGCACGGAGGTGTTGCCAAAATGAAGTTTATTTGTAATTTTCTTGCTTCCTCTACGATTTTTGTTCTGAGCATATCGTTTGTGATGTCTCCTTCAATCATCTTCGTACCGGGATGAACACAAGAATAGAACAGACAACGTTTGTGGTCAATCTCATTCGCCAGAAGCATCTTTATGTCTTTTATATGGTCAATGCCTGCTTCCGCCACACCTACGTTTGAAAACAAAGACAGTCCTCTAAGCTTTTCCATTTGGTATATTCTTGAAAAGTTTCTTGATAAACAAAGGCGGTATGCCTTCTCCTATAATCCTGCGGACGAATGCCTCCTCTGCATTATGGGGGAGAGCCCAGTCCTTGGGAATACTCATGATGAGCATTAATTCATATAATGTAAGTGTTCTTGGATCGGAATACAAATCTTCTCCGTGGTCTCCATGACGAATGAATCGTCCGGGATGCACGTTGCCTTGAGAAGATATCTTCCTGTTGTCCATTGTAACAGTGTAGGCGGGAGTGTCCCATCGTTGACGTTTGTATGTATTGCGATAGCCTTTTACAAAAGTGCCGTCTTTCTTCACCGGCTTATGTATCGGATTGTCGAAGGCTGTTTGTCCGGATGGAGTATGCATCATAGTCTCAACCTGCCTGTATATATGGACTGGAGGAATATTCCATCTCGATATTTCCAATGCTTTTTTCCTTCTTTCCTCATAGTTTGGAAACAACTTGTTAAAGTCACTCTCTGAAATATCTTTGACGAAAGGGTCAATTTGCGGAATCCAGCCGATAGCATCTTTGAGAGAAACTATCTTCTTGTTCTTTTCCGGAAGAGTCCATTCTGCCATGTCAAGGCGGGACAAAAGAATTATCATTCTTTCTCTGGATTGGGGAACTCCATAATCCTCCGTGTTTATTATATTGAAACTGATGGTATAAAGTTGTCCCAGTTTCTCCTTGATGATATCAACCAGAAGTTTTCTGTCCCCTTCATACTCTATGGATGTATTTATGAAGTTGGACACATTTTCTATCATTGCATATTGGGGACTAAGTTCAAGAATCGCATCGATAGCCGGAAGGATGAGTTTGTTGCGTTCATCGTTTTCCTTCTGTTCTCCGGCAGTACTCATCCCCTGACATGGAGGTGTAGCTATAATAATGTCTATGCCATGCTTTCTGGAAGTTTCGATGACCTTGTTATATGTCGAAGATACTGTAATATCGCCGCATATCATTTCTGTGTGCGGATATATTTTGCTGTATAAGACTGCTCGCCTTTTAACCAATTCATTGGCCACAGCCACATGAAAACCGATTCTTTCCAAATAAGCTTCCGCCACACCGATGTTTGCGAACAATGATAGTATGTTATGTCTTATTCTTTTTTTCATTATTTATACTTGGCTAAGAGTACATCGGATGTATCTTGATTTATCATCATCCAGATGTGTTCTTGGTCACCACTCCTATTGATGACACCTTGCGAACCTGTTTCCTTTTTGGATTATAATGGCAAATTGCCATTGGAAAAATGACGATTTAATATATTTTGTCAATACACCCGAATCCTATTTCTTAGGGGGGTAAAGGGCACAGACCATAATACCGTCCGACAATCTGACGGAAAATCCTGCTAATAAAATTGTTTTTTACAAGAACAGTTTTAATTGGGGATTTCATCTGTTAAATTGCCTTTTTATTTATCTTACTTGCAATGACGTGGTAAAATTACCAAAATAATTTCGAAAAACAGGATACAGGAATAAATTTTCTGTAAGAGTCTGTTTAATTATCCTCTATAATAATCTTATATCCGCCGATTAGACCTTTTTCTTGGCCGATTTGAAGTTTGTTTGTAACTGTGATAATAGTTTTAACTGTATTTGTCGGAAAGAATAGTTTTCGTTATCTGCATTTCTTCTGTTGTAAGGTTTTCCAGCGAATCCTGTTTTTTTGTAATACTTTTGATAGGGATATGTAGAGGGATGGTTCTGTTGTGGATATACACAATCAATGCGGTTCGTTTTCCTTTATTTGAGTAATGAAACGGAGGAAAGAGAAACCACTTGCATGTACTCCATAAAAAATTTTTTGACATCGTTTTTTCGAGGGGTAGTTCGTTTTGACAAAATGAAAGTATTTCCCGATGATTTAAATCCTGTTTCGTTGATTTTGTGTAAAAATGCTATCTTTCTGATTTTGTCAAATGTTAAAATTCCAAGCCCTCTGGCACGCGTCAAAATGAAGTGAACCGAACTTTTCTCGAAGAACGGGGATTCTACATGCATTTCATGAAGTTTCCAGAAAATGTAAAAATGTGTTTCGTTTCAAAGTGATTTGTTTACATTTATTCACCTTCGGCGAAGAGTTTTTGAAAAAACACTATAGAGTTTTCAAATTTTCAGCGCACTGTCATCACATTTTCAGCGCACTGTAATTTTATTTTCAGCGCAGTGGAAATTCTCTCACTGTGCGCTGAAAATTCCAAAACAGTGCGCTGGAAATAAAAAAACAGCAGGAAGCGGAAAAAAAACTGTTTGCCTCAGCTGAAATGTTAAGAAATGTACAAATAAATGCTTTGGAAAACAGTCTGGACCCCAACCCTAAAGAAGGGATATTTTGGATGGTGTTTGAGGGTAAAAACGGATAAATTAGCTATAACTTATTAATAATCAAATATTTATAAAAATATTCAAAATGTTCGGAATTTTGCGTCCAGCACGTTTTTTTTAATGTTTTTGATGATTTTGTACTTACTTGATTATCAATATGTTATGCTTGTTGTAAAATTCTCGTCTTTTCCTTATCGGCAAAAAAACGCTCCAAATGTTAAATTTTTATTTTGGGCGAAAATATCATTTTGTCAAATTGAAAAGTCGCATGAAGGATACTTAGAAGTTGTTTGTACTATTCTTATGACTATAATCAGATTTAATCATTTAGGAAACTATGAAGGTAGGAGTTATCTTGCATTGTTTTTATTACGCTGACTTAAAGCTTGTTAAAAATTCTTCAATAAATAGGCTCTATTATAAATTCTCATATCTTCTTTTGATTTTTTGCAGAAAAACATATAATTTTGTGCAATCTCGCAGTTAGCCCGGTGGGGCTGGCGGGATACTTATTGGAAAATGGCGTTTATTGACGTTGTCTTCTGCGTGTAAACTTCGCAAGTCTAACAAAACATTTTATAAGTAACTGATAATCACAGATTTTAAGTTTATTTATAAATTATGAGAAACAAAATAGAAACAAAAGTAACAAGAAACACGATTTTGTTCCTTTACCTGTTTCCCTTGGTTTCTTTCCTACCAGATGCCTTCATTTTTGTGTTTGGATGAAAAAACGATTATTCGTATTCTGGACTTGATGTGTTTTTGCGGACTACTTGACTCGGTGTTTATTTTCCATATAATATCAATCTGATTGTTGAAATCCAAGTGTGAAATTGGGGATTGCTTTATCGCAGGTACGGAGAATATTTTGCAGTCAAAGGAAGAAAGACTTCCTGCACCTCTTTTGCTGTTATGCCTCCGTTTCTGACATAAGCTAACCTTTATGGTTTTCACTTTCAGACGGATATATATACAGTTTACTTTAGGTTAGCATATATATAAGAGCTAACCAAGGTAAACTAAAGTGTTTTACACCCTCTTGTTGTACCCATTCTTCGATATGGTAAGCAGATGTTTTTTCTGCCTACCTATATAGTTTACTTTAGGTTAGCATATATATAAAAGCTAACAAGGGTAAACTAAAGTATTTTTGGACCTTTTGATATTGCACTTCGTGGACTCTTTTCTCCTTTGACTGCAAAAACCTCTTACAGCCT
>JAGASY010000003.1 GCA_017621515.1 Bacteroidaceae bacterium | reverse complement strand
ACTCTTCGCCGGGGATAAATAAATGTAAAAGAACCGCTCCAAAATGAAACACTATTTCACATTTTACAGAACTGTCAGAAAATGCGCGTAGAATCCTCATTCTTCGAGAAAAGTTCAGCTTGCTTCATTTTGAAGCGTTCCAGAGGGCTTGAATTTTTAACATTTGACAAAATCAAAAGGATAGTATTTGTTTGCAAAACTTGTAAATGTGATTTGTTCTGATAAAATATAATGCCATTTTGTCAAAAATGAACATCCCTCCAAAAAACGATGTCAAAAATTTTTTTATGGAGACCTTTTGTGCTATAATGAAGGATGTTTTCCGGGTAATCTGTGAATGTCTGTCTGCAATGGCCTATTTCCAAAATCTGTAATTATGGCATATATGACATGTTTTTGGTGCAACAAAACTTTCTGGCATTTGTTTTGCATTATATGATAATGCCTTAATAGGGCTTTTATGCGGCTCAACCGAAAATTAGGTTGTCGGACGCTCCTTCTCATCCGTGAATCTTTCTTGTGGAAAGTGTCAGAGTCGGTGTGGGGATATGCAGTCCGAATGGCAGGCTGCAAGCCGTTATTGGTAAAGAGATTATGAAGCAATGGGAAAAATGTGTCTAATTAAAAATGTAATTGATGAACAATCCGTATTCAAGAAAAATAACCCAGATAATCACATATAGCAGGGAAGAGGCCATTCGTCTCAACAATGATTATATTGGTCCGGAGCATCTGATGCTCGGACTAATTCGTGACGGAGAGACATACGCTGTAGATGTGCTTGAACATAAGTTTCGCGTTGACCTTCTTACCATTAAGAAACAGATTGAGGGACGTGTGCGCAATGACGATCCGAGCTACAAGACTACGGATGTTTCCCTCAATGAGAAGTCGGCGAATATATTGCGCTTGTGCATTCTTGAAGCGCGTCTCATGAAATGTGGAGAGACCGATGCGGAACATCTTCTTCTTGCCATCATGAAGCAGAAAGACAACATTGTTGCCAAGATGCTTGAAGACAATGATGTGCATTATGACGAACTTTTCAGTACATTCTCCAAACATGCCGCTTCTCCCGAAGGAAGTTTGGATTTCCAAGAGGACGAGGAAGACGAGGATGCTCCTCCGGCAAGCCGTGGCGGACTGTCCGGGGGACATGCCAAGACGGCAGACAGGAAAGTGCAGGGGAGCGATACACCTGCCATAGACAACTTCGGTATTGATATGACCAAGGCGGCAGCTGAAGGAAAACTCGATCCGGTGGTGGGGAGAGAAAAGGAAATTGAGCGTTTGGCGCAGATATTGAGCCGGAGAAAGAAGAACAATCCTGTGCTTATCGGTGAACCGGGTGTCGGCAAGAGTGCCATTGTCGAGGGACTTGCCATCAGAATCAGCGAGCGGAAAGTGTCCCGTGTGCTGTTCGGCAAACGTATTGTGGCTCTCGATATGACCAGTGTGGTGGCAGGCACGAAATATCGCGGACAGTTTGAGGAGCGTATGCGCACAATCATCAACGAACTGAAGGCGAATCCGGATATTATCGTGTTCATAGACGAGATACACACCATTGTCGGTGCCGGCAATCAGGCGGGAGCGATGGATGCCGCCAATATGATGAAGCCTGCACTTTCGCGTGGCGAACTGCAGTGTATCGGTGCGACAACTCTTGACGAATATCGCAAGTCGATAGAGAAAGACGGGGCACTTGAACGTCGCTTTCAGAAGGTGGTCGTTGAGCAGACTTCTGCAGAGGAGACCCTTGCCATCCTTCATAATATAAAGGAAAGATATGAGGAACATCATAATGTGTCATATACGGACGAGGCACTGCTGTCGTGTGTGAAACTTGCAGAACGCTACATCACAGACCGCAGTTTCCCGGACAAAGCCATAGATGTGCTTGACGAATCAGGTTCAAGAGTGCATATCAGCAATATATCTGTGCCGAAGGAGATTGAAGACAAGGAAAAACTGATAGCCGAAGCGACACAGAACAAGGAGAAGGCTGTGAAGAATCAGAACTATGAGCTTGCCGCCAACTACCGCGACCGTGTGAAGCATCTTGCAGAAGAACTTGAGGAGATGAAGGCGAAGTGGGAAATGTCGCTCGTAGAGAAACGAGAGACGGTGGATGCAGACAAAGTGGCAGAAACGGTATCGCTCATGACCGGTATTCCTGTGCAGCGCATGGCTCAGGCAGAGGGAGTGCGCATGAAGGGCATGAGGCAGGAGCTGAAGAGCAAGGTGATAGCTCAGGACAAGGCGATAGACAAGTTGGTCAGTGCCATACAGCGTAGCCGCGTGGGACTGAAGGATCCTAACCGTCCTATTGGTACATTCATGTTTCTTGGGCCTACGGGTGTCGGAAAGACCTATCTTGCCAAGAAGCTTGCCGAATACATGTTCGGAACGGCAGACTCGCTCATACGTGTTGACATGAGTGAATACATGGAGAGGTTTACGGTCAGCCGTCTTGTCGGTGCGCCTCCCGGATACGTCGGCTATGAAGAAGGAGGAATGCTTACCGAGAAGGTACGGCGCAAACCTTACTCCATTGTTCTGCTCGATGAGATAGAGAAAGCTCATACGGATGTGTTCAATATACTTCTGCAGGTGATGGACGACGGACGATTGACAGACAGCAACGGACATACTGTCGATTTCCGGAATACAGTCATCATCATGACTTCCAATGTAGGAACAAGGCAGCTGAAGGAGTTCGGACGCGGAGTCGGTTTCAGTGCGATGGCTGGTATGGACGAACAGCAAGTTTCTCGTGCTGTGATTCAGAAAGCCCTGAACAAACAGTTCTCGCCGGAATTTCTGAACCGTATTGATGAGATTGTCACATTCGACCAGCTTGAACTTGAGGCCATACTTTCAATTGTTGATATTGAGCTTCAGGGAATATACAACCGAGTGCAGAATCTTGGCTATAAGCTTGAGATTGAGGACGACGCACGCAAGTTCATTGCGGAAAAGGGCTATGACAAGCAGTTTGGGGCGCGTCCGTTGAAGCGTTCCATACAGACGCATCTTGAAGACGGCATATCTGAGCTTATCGTGGAGGAAGGTGTGGATGAAGGGGATACGATTATTGCTCATCTGAACACGGAAGAACAGAAGATTGAGCTTCGGGTTGTGAAGAATGCGCCATCAGAGAAAGAATAGTCACCGATAAGGTACTGTCAAAATGTCAGCCTGTTTTGGGCTGGCATTTTTTTTGTCTTGTTGAGGATGGAATAAACAAAAGAATTAAAATAAAACAATATGCAGAAAGGTAATATCGGGGTTACTACAGAGAACATATTCCCCGTCATCAAAAAATTTCTCTATTCAGACCATGAGATATTTCTCCGTGAGATTGTGTCGAATGCAGTAGATGCCACTCAGAAGTTGCGTACACTTGCATCAAAAGGTGAGTTGCAGGGAGAAGCGGGAGACCTTACCGTACATGTGTCGGTAAATAAAGATGCGGGCACATTGACTGTAAGCGACCGTGGTATTGGTATGACGGAAGAGGAGATTGATAAGTACATCAATCAGATTGCTTTTTCCGGAGCTAATGACTTCCTTGACAAGTATAAGGAAGATGCAAATGCCATTATCGGTCACTTCGGACTTGGTTTCTATTCTTCATTTATGGTGAGCAAGAAGGTGGAAATTATCACCAAGAGCTGGAAGGCTGATTCGAAGGCTGTGAAATGGAGCTGTGACGGAAGCCCTGAGTATTCTATCGAGGAGTGTGACAAGAGCGACAGAGGTACTGACATTGTGATGTATCTTGATGACGATTGCAAGGATTTCCTTGAAGAAAGCAAAATAGAGGAACTTTTGCGCAAGTATTGTCATTTCCTTCCTGTAAAGGTGGCTTTCGGCAAGAAAAAGGATTGGAAGGACGGTAAGCAGGTTGAGACGGAAGAGGACAATGTAATCAATGAAACAGAGCCGCTCTGGACAAAGAAGCCTTCGGAACTTAAAGACGAGGACTACAAGAAATTCTACAGAGACTTGTATCCTATGAGCGATGAGCCGTTGTTCTGGATTCACCTTAATGTAGATTATCCGTTCAACTTGACCGGTATTTTGTATTTCCCTAAAGTCAAGTCTAACTTTGACCTTCAGAAGAACAAAATCCAGCTTTATTGCAATCAGGTATTTGTCACTGACAGCGTAGAAGGCATAGTCCCGGATTTCCTTACTTTGCTTCATGGTGTGATAGATTCTCCGGATATTCCGCTTAATGTAAGCCGAAGCTATTTGCAGAGCGACAGCAATGTGAAGAAGATTTCTACTTATATATCAAAGAAGGTGAGCGACCGTCTTGCTTCTATCTTCAAGAATGACCGTAAGGACTTTGAGGCTAAGTGGGATGACATAAAGATTTTCATACACTACGGAATGCTTTCAGAGCAGGATTTCTATGACAAAGCCAATAAGTTTGCTCTTCTGAAAGATACGGAAGGTAAGTTCTATACATACGAGGAGTACAAGACTCTTATAAAGGATGCTCAGACTGACAAGGATGGCAATCTGATTTATCTGTATGCAAACAGCCGCGAAGACCAGTACAGCTATATAGAGGCAGCGCAGGCAAAAGGATATAACGTGCTGCTGATGGACGGTCAGCTCGACACTGCTATGGTGGGCATGTTTGAGCAGAAGTTTGAAAAGAGCCGTTTCACTCGTGTGGATGCCGATGTGGTGGATCGCCTGATTGCGAAGGACGATGTGAACAAGGAAGAACTTCCTGAAGGCAAGAAGAAAATTCTGTCTGGAGTTTTCAGCACTCAGATGCCGAAGATTGACAAGATGGAGTTCAATGTGGAAGTTCAGGCAATGGGTGAGACCGCTGCTCCAGTCGTTATTACTCAGAGCGAATACATGCGCCGTATGAAGGATATGTCAAAGATTCAGGCGGGAATGTCTTTCTATGGTGAGATGCCTGACATGTATAATATTGTTCTTAACACGGAGCATAAACTTATCAAGGATGTGCTGGCTCAGAGCGAAACAGCGACTGCAGAACTGCTGAAGCCTGTGGATGCTGAAATCAAGGGGCTGACAGCTCGTCGTGATGCAATTAACCAAAGCAACAAGGATAAGAAGTATGATGAGATAAGTCAGGAAAGCAAGGATGAACTCTCTAAATGCGAAAAGGATATTGAGGAGCAGAAGTCCAAGAAGAAGACTATTCTCGCTGATTATGCAAAGGGAAACAAGGTTGTTCATCAGCTTATAGACCTTGCTTTGCTTCAGAATGGTATGCTTCGTGGTGAGGCTCTCAACAACTTTGTAAAGCGTTCTATTGATCTTATCTAATAGAGTTGAATTGTGACTTCACGCGGTGTTTGTATGGAAAAAGTGATGATGGATATATAATGAAAGGTATGATGGATTTGTAATATTGGTTATACTGATTCCATACATGTAATATATTGTAAATGTAAGGTGCGACAAAAAGCTTTGCTCATGGCTTTTTGTCGTACCTTTTTGTTTTGTTTTCTTGTTTTATTTTGTCTTTTTGCTGTTTATTTTGTTTGTTGTGTGATAAAATGAAATATATTCTTTTGTTTTAGTTTTAAATTGTAATGTATTTCCTTTGTTTTGTTTTAAATGTGAATATTGAAAATATTTAATTCAAAAAGATAGTATTTTGGTGATATTAATATCAAAAAGATATATAACTTTGCAGTGTTATTTACAAAATGATATTAATTTGATTGAATACATAACAAATAAACAAAATATTAAGGTATGATGAACAGATTGTTAAAAGGTGCAGCGTTTTCAGCTGCAATTGCAACATCCGTTGCAATGAATGCACAGAGTGAAATTGAAGCTTCTGTTGGGGCGGATATTGTCAGCGGCTATATCTGGCGCGGACAAAATCTTGGAAATGGAGCTGTTCAACCTTCGGCATCAGTGGCTTATAAAGGTTTGGCTTTAAGTGCATGGGGTTCATACGGTATTGTCGATTCTGACGATACGAAGGAGTTGGATTTCACATTGAGCTATTCTGTAGGAAATTTCAATGTAGGTATTACTGACTACTGGTTTTCCGGCACAGAATTGAAAGACCGGTATTTTCTTTATGATGCACATAAGACGGCGCATGTGTTTGAAGCTAATGTAGGCTATGACTTTGGTGTGTGTTCGATGAATTGGTTTACCAACTTTGCTGGGAACGATTATAAGTCGAATGGCAAGCGTGCATATTCTTCGTATGTTGAGGTGGCAGCTCCATTTACTTTGGGTGGGCTTAAATGGGATGTAGCTCTGGGTGTAGTTCCTTTTGAGTCTTCTGCTACTTATCTGAAAGATGAGGAAACCCCGGTGAAAGGATTTGCCGTGACGAATGTGACTCTGAAAGTGAGCAAGGACATAAAGATAACAGAGCATTTTGCTCTTCCGATGTTTGCATCAGTGACCGCTAACCCTAACAGTGAAAAAATGTATTTTACGGCAGGTGTGTCTTTTTGATGCGGCAATGCCCCTGTGATATGATAAAAAGATAATTGAAAATAATTAGGTTGTTATGAAAAAGATTGAGGCTATAATCAGAAAAACAAAATTCGAGGATGTGAAGGAAGCATTGCTTGAAGCTGACATTGAGTGGTTTTCGTATTATGATGTACGTGGTGTAGGTAAGATGAGGCAGGAGAGGATATACCGTGGTGTGAAATATGATACCAGTTTCATCGAACGCGTACTGATTAGTATCGTGGTGCGTGACATAAATGTAGAGAAAACTGTAAGTGCGGTAGTTCGTGCGGCGCAGACCGGTGAAATTGGCGATGGACGTATCTTTATCATACCGGTAGAAGACTCTATCCGCATACGTACCGGTGAGAGAGGTGATATTGCATTGTATAATGCAGAGAAAGAGAAATGAAATATATAGATACATACACACAAATGCAGAATAGTTTTATGAAGAAGTCAGTTTTATATAGAATGTCATGCGCTGTTGCAGCGATGATGATACCGGTATTTTCTTTTGCGGCGGAGGCGGAAGTCCCTTCAAATGTGGTTGAGATGATGAAGGACAGTGAAATATCTATCAACACGGTATGGATGCTTTTGGCCGCCATGTTGGTATTCTTTATGCAACCGGGATTTGCTTTTTGTGAAGCAGGATTCTCACGTACCAAGAACACGGCAAATATCCTTTTCAAGAATTTTGTGGATTTCATGCTTGGGAGTGTCTGTTTCTGGCTTGTTGGTTTTGGAATTATGTGGGGAGCGAATGGTGAAGGCTTCATAGGGATGCCGGAATGGGGCAACCTTGATTTCTTTGAGGCTCC
Source organism: Bacteroidaceae bacterium (assembly GCA_017621515.1). Taxonomy (GTDB): domain Bacteria; phylum Bacteroidota; class Bacteroidia; order Bacteroidales; family Bacteroidaceae; genus RGIG8745. The sequence goes on along the minus strand of JAGASY010000003.1, from coordinate 13,855 downwards.
CGGTGGACTGCCGGTAGAAGGTTTTCTGATATTCCAGACAGTCTTTTGTGCTACAGCTGCCACTATTGTTTCAGGAGCTATGGCTGAACGTACAAAGTTCTCCATGTATATAGTATATTCATTGCTGATCTCGCTCATTGTATATCCTATTGAAGGTCATTGGACTTGGGGAGGAGGCTGGCTGATGAACGGTGAAGAGGACAGCTTCATGATGAGGACTTTCGGATATACATTGCACGACTTCGCCGGTTCCACTGTGGTACACTCTTGTGGCGGATGGCTTGCACTTATCGGAGCTATGATTCTCGGTCCTCGTCGCGGAAAATATGGCAGAGAAGGAAAGAGCCGTGCCATTCCGGGACACAGCCTTACCCTTGCCGCTCTCGGTGTATTCATCTTGTGGTTCGGATGGTTCGGATTCAACCCCGGTTCTCAGCTTGCCGCTTTCGGTGAAGAAAACCGGATAGCCATTTCACACACATTTGTCACAACCAATATGGCTGCATGTACAGGCGGACTTGCCACATTGTTCTTCTCATGGATTCGTTACGGCAAACCGTCTTTGTCACTCACTCTCAACGGTATTCTTGCAGGACTTGTCGGCATTACAGACGGTTGTGATATGGTTTCTGTAGGCGGTGCGGCATGTATCGGTTTGATTTGCGGTGTGATAATGCCCCTCTCGGTTGAGTTTATAGACCATGTACTTCATATCGACGACCCAGTCGGAGCATCATCGGTTCATGGTGTATGTGGATTTGTAGGTACATTGTGTACGGGACTGTTCGCTACGGAAGGCGGATTGTTCTATGGTTACGGATTCGGATTCTTGGGTGCTCAGTTCTTCGGTGCGCTTGTTGTGGGTGCATGGGCTGTTGTCTGCGGATTTGTCATATTCAAAGGAATAGACCTCATACATGGTCTGAGAGTGGAAGCACGAATAGAGGACGAAGGTCTTGACATTTATGAACATGGTGAGACAGCATATAATGTCTAATGTGAGACTCTTTTATTAGCTACGCATACAATTTGCAAGTGGACAGCATTTAATCGTGAGATTAGATGCTGTTTTTTTATGCTTGTATTCATTTTTCTTCCGGTGTTTTACTTAAACAAAAATCTAAAAAACTTATATTTGCGGATATTATAGGAATACAATACTTATTATAATAAAAATAAAGAAAAAGAAATGAAAGGAATTGTTCTTGCCGGTGGTAGCGGTACACGTCTTTATCCTATCACTAAGGGGGTCAGCAAACAGTTGATACCGATTTTTGACAAACCGATGGTTTATTATCCGATTTCTGTGCTTATGCTGGCGGGAATCAGAGATATTCTCATAATCTCAACACCTTACGATTTGCCGGGATTTAAGCGTCTGCTGGGGGACGGAAGCGACTACGGTGTGCATTTTGAATATGCAGAGCAGCCTTCTCCCGACGGTCTGGCTCAGGCATTCATTATAGGCGAGAAGTTTATCGGCAATGACAGTGTGTGCCTTGTCCTCGGAGACAATATATTCCACGGACGCGGATTTACGGGAATGTTGCACGAGGCGGTTCGATTGGCGGACAAAGAAGATAAGGCTACAGTGTTCGGATATTGGGTGAACGACCCTGAGCGTTATGGAGTGGCTGAGTTTGACAAAGAAGGAAACTGCTTGAGCATCGAGGAGAAACCGGCAAAGCCGAAGAGCAATTATGCAGTTGTCGGACTCTATTTCTATCCGAACAAGGTGGTAGATGTGGCAAAGAACATCAAACCTTCTCCGCGTGGAGAGCTTGAGATTACAACCGTCAATCAGACTTTCTTGGAAGAAAAGAACTTGAAGGTACAGAATCTCGGAAGAGGTTTTGCTTGGTTGGATACCGGTACGCACGACTCTCTTTCCGAGGCATCTACTTATATAGAGGTGCTGGAGAAGCGTACAGGACTGAAGATAGCCTGTCTTGAGGGCATAGCCTACCATCAGGGATGGATTACCAAGCAAAAACTTCTTGAGGTGGCAGAGCCGATGGCGAAGAACCAGTACGGGCAATATCTGAAACAGCTTGCAGACACAAACTATTTCGGTGATGTAGAAGAATAATGTTCTCTTGTATAGAGAGGATTGGATTTGAAGGCATGGAATGTACAGATGTATGTTCTGTGTCTTTTTTTCTTGGAAACTTTTTTTGTGTGATAATAGGGTATATTGACAAACTCCTCCTTTGTTATTTAAGTCTGTGAATGCGCCCATTTGAATAACAAAATATTCTTGCAAACACTCAATAACAAGCATTTTTGTTGTATTTTGTTTGTTGTTAAAATGATTAAAATTCTAACAAAATGGATTTGGAATCCTGCTTTTCCTGTCTTTTTGTCACTTTAAAATTTTAACATTCAAAATCGAAAAAAACGCGATTTTTCGGTTTTTTTTCGAGCGAGAGGAGGTTTCGTTGAAAAATGCGCTTATTTTTGAAATTTCTGAAAGCCACTTTCAAATGTGAAATAGTGTTTCATTTTTGAACGGTTCTTTTACATTTATTTATTCCCGGCGAAGAGTCTTTGGAAAAAAGTACTAAGTTTTCAAATTTTCAGCGCACTGTTTTTTTAGCCGTGGCGCACTGTAATTTTACTCACAGCGCACTGCAATTTTAACTGCTTAGTAGATTGGAGAAATTTTCAGCGCACTGTCGCTGAAAAAACTCTTGGGATTGGAACAAAAAACGCTGAACGCAGGATTTTCTGTTAATGGATGTGAATTTCTCTGTTTGTCCGAAAATCCGTACAAAAACAGGCAATGGAAACAAAAATTGACATGAATCAAACATCTCAAAAGCTAACACACAGTAAATCAATTATTTGCTATTTTTATCAAAGATGCGAGTTTTAAAGGTAAAACTGATGCCTTTTTGAAAAAGTTATTCCATTGATTTACAGTGTATTAGTAAAACAGACGAATTTTCCAAAATGTAAATAAATGTTTCAAATGTTAATTTACGGTCAAGGGCGAAAATCAAAGTGTCAGATTTACGAAAATGACAGGACATGTATTTGGTGACAATAAAGTAATGATGAAATTCTTTCTTCTCGGTATTTAACCAAATATTTATTGTAGTAGAATTTTGTTTTTTTTTCGGGAAAGTCTAACTTTGTAACGTGTTTAGATTTACAGCTCAATGCCTATACTTGTCCGTTTTTGTATGGCAAGTGGGAAACTCTGTGTGATTTAGACATATATCGAATCTTAGCATATAAACAATAATATTATTAAACAGTAATTTTATGGAAAAGAGTCCATTGCAGATTGCAAGAGCCGCTTATCAGCCTAAGTTGCCAAAGGCGCTTCAGGGTCCGGTAAAGGCTAAGGAAGGTGAACCGACACAGTCTGTCGGCAATCAGGAAGAAATAAAGAAATTGTTCCCTAACACTTACGGAATGCCTGTCATTGAGTTTGAAAGCGGTGAGGCACAGGAGCTTCCTCCTTATAATGTAGGTGTGATACTTTCCGGTGGACAGGCTCCGGGAGGACACAATGTGATTTCAGGCTTGTTTGACGGTATCAAGAGCTTGAATCCGGCAAGCAAACTCTATGGATTCATTCTTGGCCCGGGCGGTCTCGTTGACCATAAATATATGGAGATTACATCCGACCTCATCGATGAATACCGCAACACAGGTGGTTTTGATATCATCGGTTCCGGGCGTACAAAGCTTGAGGAAGTATGGCAGTTTGAGAAAGGTATCTCCATCATCCGTGAACTTGGCATCAAGGCTCTCGTGATTATTGGCGGAGACGATTCAAATACAAATGCCTGCGTTCTTGCTGAATACTATGCTGCTAAGGAGTATGGTGTTCAGGTGATAGGTTGTCCTAAGACTATTGATGGCGACTTGAAGAATGCACAGATTGAGACTTCTTTCGGATTTGATACAGCATGTAAGACTTATTCAGAGTTGATTGGAAATATCCAGCGTGACTGTAATTCTGCACGTAAGTACTGGCATTTCATCAAGCTCATGGGACGCTCTGCAAGCCACATCGCTCTTGAGTGTGCTCTTCAGTGTCAGCCAAACATCTGTCTTATCAGCGAAGAGGTTGAGGCTAAGGGAATGTCTCTCGATGACGTGGTAACTTACATTGCAAGTGTAGTGGCTGCACGTGCTGCCGATGGCAACAACTTCGGTACTGTGCTCATTCCGGAAGGACTTATCGAGTTCATCCCTGCCATCAAGAAGCTCATAGCAGAACTTAACGATGTGCTTGCAACTCCTGAAGCTAAGGATGTGGCACGTAACAAGCAGATAGACTTTGTTAAGGAGCATATCTCAGAAGAGAACTTGAAGGTGTTCAACTCACTTCCTACAGATGTGGCTTCACAGCTCGCTCTTGACCGTGACCCTCATGGAAACGTACAGGTTTCTCTCATCGAAACAGAGAAACTGCTTTCTCACATGGTGGCAAACAAGCTTGACAAGATGAAGAAGGCTGGCAAGTATGAAGGCAAGTTTGCTGCACAGCACCACTTCTTTGGTTATGAAGGACGTTGCGCTGCTCCGTCTAACTATGATGCAGACTACTGCTACAGCCTTGGATTTAATGCTTCACGTCTTATTGCAAACGGAAAGACTGGCTACATGTCTATCATCAAGAATACAACGGCTCCGGCTGCAGAATGGGTTGCCGGTGGTGTGCCTATCACGATGATGATGAACCTTGAGAAGCGTAACGGTAAGATGAAGCCGGTTATCCGCAAGGCTCTTGTTGAGCTTGACGGTGCTCCATATAAGTACTTCGTTTCTAAGCGTGAGGTATGGGCACGTTATACAAGCTACATTTATCCGGGTCCTATTCAGTATTTTGGTCCGACTGAGGTTTGCGATCAGCCTACTGCTACTCTCAAACTTGAACAGGCTTAAATGTAATTGTTGATATATTGAGAAATTAGGAATCGGCAGTTGAAACTGTCTGCTTACCTTATAGACACTGGGTGTTTTGCCGGCAAGCTGTGATATAGTTTCAGGGAGCCGGTTCCTAATTTCTGCTTTTTCAAGAGTCTTAGGGGATAGAGGGAAGATATGCCGTGCTGCTTTTGCAGCCTCCCTTTTGGCTTATATCTAAAAAAAGAAAGAAAATATGCAGACAAACAAAAAAAGAAATTCCAAGACAAGCAAGCGGGGAAACGGACATGGCAAGAAGAAAAAGCCTTTGAACGGTCTCTTTCGCCGTATTCCCTCTTATTTGATGTGGACATTGATTTCTGTGATTGTTGTCGTATATATTTTCTTTTTCTACCGCACTTTTGTCAGACCTTATTCTTTCAGATGGAAAGCTCTCTATGGGGATGTGACTTACCCTGATGGCAAGATAAGGGGCATAGACATTTCTCATTATCAAGACGAAATTGACTGGGAGAAGCTGAGGAATGCGGACATACAAGGTTCGTCTGTCAGTTTCGTATTTATAAAGGCCACGGAAGGAAAGGATATGCTCGATGAAAATTTTAACCAGAATTTTTTCAATGCACATAAACATGGCATTCTGCGGGGAGCGTATCACTTTTTCAGTACTAAAAGTTCCGGCAGGGAGCAGGCGGACTTTTTTTGTCGGATGGTGCAGTTGGATGAAGGCGATTTGCCTCCCGTGCTTGATGTGGAGAACATTGGCGAACTTACTCCTAAGCAGTTGCGTAAAGAGGTCTTGAACTGGATGGAGATAGTGGAGAAGCGTTATTCCGTGAAGCCTATTCTTTACACGTCGTATAAGTTCAAGACATTGTATCTTAATACTCCCGAGTTTGATTCTTATCCTTATTGGATAGCTCATTATTATGTCAATTCGTTGCAGTATGAAGGCGAATGGAAGTTTTGGCAGCATACAGATGTCGGGCATGTAGATGGCATCCGGCATTATGTCGATGTAAATCTTTTTAACGGTACTTATGAAGAACTTCAGGGGATGACCATAGAACCGGAGTTATAGTTTCCTCGGTTTTCGTATCCAATATTAAAAAGGCTTAAATGAATACTTAATCGGTTTGGATATAAATACCCTCTGATGCGAATTGATTATATTTGCAAAAAACAATAAAAAGACCAACGAGAATTTGGTCTTTTGAATTTGTGTCACTGAAAAATGTTTTTATGGATTATCTGATAGCTCATTTCAATATAAATCCGGTGGCAGATGATGCTCGTGATGTGCTCGCCGCCCTGCTATGTGATGTTGGTTTTGAGACTTTTGAATCGACAGAACGTGGTATTGATGCTTTTGTTCAGAAAGAGAACTTCTGTAAAGAAGCCACTGATGATGTGGCTGAGAATTTCTTCATGCCGGGAATATCTGTTGACTACGAGATAGAGTCGGCGGATAATCGTGACTGGAATGAGGAATGGGAAAAGAACAGTTTCAAACCGATTGTGGTAGATGATTTATGTGTGATTCATGGTACGGCACATGAAAATCTCCCTAAATTGCCATACGATATTGTCATTAATCCGAGGATGGCATTTGGTTCCGGCACGCATGACACTACGCGGATGCTTGTACGTTTGTTGCTTCTGTCAGACTTTTCGGGACAGACGGTGCTTGATATGGGTTGCGGCACTTGCATTTTGGGTATAGCTATGTCCATGCGTCATGCCGATTCGGTTGTGGCTATAGATATAGACAACGCAAGTGTGGAAAATGCCAAGGACAATTGCCGCATTAACGGTATAGAGAACATACATGTTGTTCATGGTGATGCGTCTGCTATTGCTGGCGATATGCGTTTTGATACCATTGTGGCGAATATACACCGCAATATTCTTATTCGAGATCTTCCTTGCTATGCCGCGGCAATGAATGATGGAGGCACTCTGTACATGAGTGGATTTTATACGGCTGATGTTCCGGATATAGTTTCGGCTGCAGCATCTTACGGATTTGTTCTTTCCGATAAGGTGACAAGTAATGACTGGTGCGTATTGAAATTCCGCAAGGAAAAGTAGTTTTCCGTTTATCTTCAGTCTTTTTATTTACAACAATATAATCTAATATTAGAATGATGAAAATTCGTTTATTCCTGCTTGGGGCTGCTTTGGCTGTGTCCCATATTTGTGCTTTTGCGCAGAACACCGATGAGGTAAAGCGTCGTCCCCGACACCGTTTCGATGCGCAGTGTCCCGATGTACATGATCCTGTAATGGCATTTGAAGATGGAAAGTATTATATTTTTGCAACGGGAAACGGTATCAGTGTCATGTCTTCTTCCGACATGAAGACATGGAAGGAAGAAAAACCTGTGTTTGCAAAGGCTCCTGAATGGGCGGTCAATGCTGTTCCGGGTTATCGAGGACACACATGGGCGCCGGACATCTATTATTCTGACGGACTTTGGTATCTCTTTTATTCTTGTTCTGCATTCGGAAAGAATACCTCTGCCATAGGTGTAGCTGTCAACAAGACACTCAATCCCGAATCGCCTGAGTTTTTGTGGGAGGATAGGGGAATGGTAGTGCAGTCTGTGCCCGGAAAAGATAATTGGAATGCCATAGACCCGAATCTTGTGGTTGATAAGAAAGGTACTCCGTGGTTGTGTTTCGGTTCTTTCTGGGATGGGATACAGATGATAAAGCTTGGCAGCGATATGCAGTCGCCGGCTAAGAAAGCCAAATTCATGACTGTGTCGCGCCGGAAGTACAGCGGTGCCAAGGACGTGAAAGAACTGTCAGGCGAAGCAAACGACAATGCAGTGGAGGCTCCGTTTATAGTCCGTAATGGAGATTACTATTATCTGTTTGTATCTTTTGATTATTGTTGTCGCGGTCTTAACAGTACCTACAAAACAGCTGTCGGACGTTCCAAGAAGATAATAGGCCCATATATTGATAGAAACGGCAAGAAGATGGGAGAGGGTGGAGGCACAGTGCTTCTTGAGGCGGACGATGATTATGCCGGCATCGGACACTGCTCTGTCTATGAGTTCGGCGGTCAATGGTATATTGTGGCTCATGCCTATTCAAAAGCGCACAATGGTGCTTCAAAGCTTTTTATACGTAAGATGAAATTTGATGCAGAAGGATGGCCTGTGTTGGAGTAGGTCTGAAGATTGATTATGGAGTCATTAAATGATTTTTTTATTCAATACGGCTACTGGGGCATGGCGATTGCCTCTTTTCTTGCCGGTACATTCATTCCTTTCAGTAGCGAGGCGGTAATGGGAGCTTTGCTTGCCACAAGTTCGATGGATCCCATGCTTACAGTGCTGAGCGGTACAGCCGGTAATGTGGCAGGGTCAATGGTGAACTATTATGTAGGTTCGCTTGGGGATGTGAACAGAATCTCCAAATGGTTTAAGATTAAGGAACGGCGGCTGAAACAGGCGCAGACGTATGTAGAGAAGCACGGTTCATGGATGGGCTTCTTTGCCTTTCTGCCTATATTAGGGACAGCAATATCCATTGCGCTCGGTATGTTGCGTGCCAATGTGATGGGTGTTTTCCTTTCCACTCTTGCCGGAAAGTTCCTCCGCTATCTGATTGTGGCATATTCTGTAGTTGCTTTTAAGTAAGCTTCTTTTCAAATGCTTTTTTTAGCAGCTTTCTTTCAGAAGCTTCCGGGAATTCTGTATTCTTGTAAGGTCGGTAAAGTTTTTGTTTGTTTTTATTTTTGTAAAAGCTTGTTTTATAATATGAGAAAAAATCTGTTTAGTGTGATGGCTGTGGTTTTGTGTGCCACATTCTTTTCCTGTAGGAACACCAATCCAGTCAATGGCGAAAGTGTTTCAGATGCAGATAGTGTAAGTGCCCCTAAAAAAGTCATGACCCATGTTAAGGTGGTAGGTGACTTCTACCAGATTACTAACATTGGGAGTGTGGATGTGGTGTTTTCCGAAGGTGATTATAAGATAGATGTGGAATGCGATTCCTCACTTTTTCCGTATGTTTCCACCACTTTTGATTCCGGCACGCTTACGGTTTTTATGAGAAGGGAAGAGAAAGGAGAAGTTGGATGGACTGGCAAATCGAATGTGACACTCTATGTTTCATGTCCGCTTATTAAGTATATCGCAGTCTGTGGGGGCGGTTCCTTCAAGTCTGTCGGCACTATTCATTCAACAGATGTGCAGATTGGAAATCTTGGTACAGGAAGTATAGAACTTGATTCTGTAGTGTGTGAAACTTTTGAGCACGAACTTCGCACAGAAGCTAATGCGGTTTTCAAGCATGTCACTTGCGATAGAGCAAAATTTCTTTCATACGGAAGCGGAACGATACAGTCGGATATCGATGCCGGCAGTGTTTATGCTGCAATTGGTGGAGAGGGAGACATGGAATGTAATTTCCGTTCCGATGACGTGGAAATATCTTCTTTCTCCAGTGGAAATGCTGTTTTCAATCTTGATTGTAAACAACTGAATGCCTCTCTTCAAGGAACCGGTAAGATTATTCTTAACGGACATTCCGATAGAAAGCTTGTGAAGACAGGAAGAAATGCTGTAGTGGAAGACAATCTTAGATAGGTTGTAAATCATCAACTGTTTGTCTGTATTTCTCTTTTCCCAAATAAAAACAAGCCGCCGGATTCCATTTGACAGAATCCGGCGGCTTGTTTTTATTTGGGAATCTTAGAATCTGATTCTTTTAGAATTTGAATCCGAATGTACACATCAGCTGACTGCGGTCATTGTTGATTTCTGTCGGCTTCAAATCTATGTCATCAAAGGCATAGAAGTCACCCTTCTGAGTAGAATACTGGTAAGCCAAGTCGATATAACCTCCTTTATAGCGGTATCCCATACCGATGGTGATGCGTTGTATGTCCTTCCAGTTTGTGAAGTCTGTTTCTGTGAACGGACTGTCGTAAGCAATAGTTCTGAACGCATCGTTCTTATATGGTGAAGACACATAGTTATATCCGAACCGGACACTGAACTCGTCTATAGGCTTGTATTCAACACCCAGTTTCAGTGTGTGCTGTGCTTTCATCATATTCTTGGTGAAGCTGTTTATGTTTCTGAAATAAGAATCCTCGCTCCAGTCGTTGGTGTAATACTTGCATGTGCTGTAGTCCATGTACTCGTATTCAGCGCCAATGGCAAATTGTTTGCCCACTGTGTGACCGAGACTTAGCCCGAGTTTCCAAGGTGTGCGATAAGAATAGTCGTATGGTTCACTTGCCTTTTGCGATACGAACTCATCGTCCATATAGAGCATGGAGCCGTTTGTGTCGTCCATCTTATACCATGTAGGGGTGTGTACGTGAAAACCGATGCGGAACGGTGAGTACTCGAATGGGCGGCAGATAAAGCCTAACTTCACGTCAAAACCATCGCCGTTTGTTGCATACCAGTTGCTCAAATCGTAGTAATGTCCGTCACTTCCCATCTCTTCATAATAGCTTTCCCTGTTATAGTCGATACTATACAGACCGAGAGAGATTCCGACGAAATAGCGTTCCGAGAAATTGAGCGACAAATTTATGTCTGTCTGCAAATTACTGCCGTATGTGGCGCGCTTGAAGTTGGCTTCGTTGGCACCGATTCCTGTATATCCGGTAAGATTGCCAGCTTCATCGAATAGTTCTCCGATGATTCCGTCATGCACAAGTTTGCCGTCCTTGTCATATTCCGGAGCCGACATGTCGGCGAGCATACCCCAGTTGCCTGTGTCGTAAGCATTATTTGCCATGTCTGCAATCTGGTAGGTTTGCGAGAACACCCCATTAAGATGCTCTACTCCTATATTATGGTTACCCAAGAAGTTATTCCTTTTTGCGATATTCACTCCGAAATTCACGTATTGCAGTCCCGAACTACTTCGGTTGTGCTGGTTGGTGGCAATAATCACACCGGCATTGTCTATGGACATACGTGCCTTGTCATGTCCGAGTGCTCCTTCATCAGTGAACACTCCGCTTAGTGTAAGAGCTATGTCACTGCGGCGGAACATTGCCGTACCTGCCGGGTTGTTGCCCATCACTGAGATGTCACCGCCCAATGCGCCTAATGCACCTCCCATACCCACATAGCGGGCTGTACCGTTCAAGTCGCTGCCTGCAAATCTGGCTGCGTCGTATGTATCTTGTGCGTATGCTGTTCCGCCTATAATGGAAGCAGACAACAGCATGGTCATTTCTTTTAGTTTCATAATCTTATTCTGTTTATGGTTTTGCTGAATTTAGTGTAAATTAAAATACCGATTTCCGCGAGTAACGGTATGAGAATTGTATTTTCGTAGTCGTTATGAAGAGAACTGAAGACATATTCGTTAGTCAGAAGGCTTTATTCCTCTTAATACCTGTTCTATATACCTGATTTCTTCGCCGATGTTGTCCTTCTCTTGCAAAGATTCTTCGTAAGGTATGGATATTTGCGGTGAGATGCCAATGCCGTCGATGGCTATCTTTGGGAGGCGGCAACTGCGTGTGGTCGGAATGGCGAGCTTGAACCAACATTTTGGGGATGTGATGGTATATACGTTGGAAAGGTCGATGACTCCGCGTGTGTTCTCGTTGCCGAACAACGTAACCTTGTCGCTCTCCTTTGCCTCCAGTATGAACTGTTCGGCCGAAGACGCGTTCCGACCGTGGATGAGAAGACCAATCTTGCGTGGGTTGGTATAGACTGTATCTTGAGAAACCAGATTCTTGCGTTGCATATTGGGGCGCAGAACATAACCGCCAAGGTGTTTTTCCACGCTGTCGGCCATTTCTGTGTACCATTCTGCCCATTCCTTGTCGGCATTTTCGGCGGCAATTCTTCTGTACAACGACAGAAAGTCGGGGGTGGCATACAGTTCCACACCATGTCTCCAATATGGCTTGCTGTACACCAAACGCATCAGCTCACTGAAATATTCGTCATTCCCTCCGCCGTTTAACCTAAGGTCCACTATCAGATATGGGCGCGAGGTGATGGAATCCCAATTATCCCTCACGAGCTTGTTTGCCGTGTCATCTCCAAACGAAGGGATTCTAAGGAAATAGGTGCTGTCGTTCATGGCTTTTGCCGTGTAGTACATATTATATGACTTTTGGGCATGTGTCTTCTGCTGGGCACGGAGTCTTTGCAGCACATCGTTAAATGCGACTATTCCCTCATGGGTCATCTGCAAGTACATGTGTCCGTCGTTGAATTTCCTGACATATTCATCCATGCAGGCGACTACAGTGTCGGGTTGCAGACTGATGGCTTTTCGTTTGTCTTCCACCCATTCATTCCACTCCTTTTCTGAACCCTTTGTCTTGTTCTCATAGCCCGGATAGTTCCTTTGTATGTAGCCTGTCAGCCAGTCGAACTCTGCCAAAGCTTCTTCTTTACTTTGTGACCATGTGGGGCATATCGCAAGGCAAGCAAGGATGAATGAAAGTGTTGCTTTTTTCATAAAGATAAAATGTAATGTGAAAATAAAGGTAGAAAAGAGCAGACAAGTCTTATACTCCTTTTCCTATTATTATATAATTGATACTTTTATCTGCGTCCTCCGCGGCTGCCGCCTCCCGAGCTTCCACGGCTTCCTCCACCGAAGCTTCCGCCTCCGCCAAATCCTCCTCTGCTACCGGACGACTGGAACGATGAACCGCTGCTACGGCTTGGTGTGGAATTGCTGCGTACACTGGTACGCTCTGAGCCTGACACTGTGTTGTTCGTGTTGCTGGTTGAGCGTGAACTGCTTACACGGTTATAATTGGATGATTTTCCCGAGTTGCTGTTTGAACGGCTGTACGACGAGTTCGTGCCTCGTGTACGAGTACCGCGTGTCTGTCCGTTATTCTGGTTCTGTACAGCACTTCCGCGTGAAGAGAATGCGCCGGATGAAGTACCTCTGTCGCCGATGCTGAAAGAGCCTCTTCCGAGTGCGGATGTTCTGTTTCCAGCAGCATTGCGTATGGAGAATGAACGGCTTCCGTTAGTAGCCAATGCGCTTGTACGTATGCGGTTGCTGTTTCCATATCTGTTGGAGAAAGTGCCACGGTTGTAGCGTGTGAATCCCATAGAAGGACCGTGGTGTATGCCACCTCCCCACATAGGGCCGCATCCCCAGTAGTGCCAATGATGAGGACTGTGCCATCCCCATATAGGACCGTACCAACAGCTCCACGGTCCCCATGACCATCCGTAGCCCCATCCGTATCCCCAGAAGAACGGGTCATATACATAATAGTCGTTGTAGAGATAGTCGTATGCTCCGTAGTTATACACCAAGTCCCAATATAGCGGGCTGCTGACTGCTATTCCGACACGCGGGCTGCGGAATCGCAATATGCGGCGGGAATAATAGTAGTCGTCTTCGTTGTTCTCATAACTTCTGTCGTCGGAGTCTTCACTTTCCACATCGGTGTTTTCTGCTGTCTCCCCGTATGAGTTGCCGTTGTTGAATCTGCGGTTATACTCGTCTTCATTACGGCTATTCCGGGTGTAAACCTCCACCGTCGGGTCTTCGGCCTCGATGACAAATGTGGTGCGTGGCGTTTTTTTCACAACAGCTTCCTCTTTCTTCTCACTCTTCTTTTCTTTCTTTACCGGAGTGAAATAGAGGTCGTCGTCCTGTGCCATACTCAGAATCGGCATCATGGCAAATGAAATTGCGAACAATATAAATTTCTTCATACAGCTTTAATTTTTTAGTTTATACATTTCTTATCAGTGCAAAGATAAATCATGTCATTCTAATTTTTGTCGGATATTCCCTATTTTCTTGTAGGGAATGCCCTATATAAACATTTTTGCAGAGTGGAATGTTGGTGTGAACGGCGATAAATTGTCCGATAACTTGTTTGTTTATCGGATAATGTTTCTTGTTTTGTACTTGCCTGCAAAATGAAAAAATCTGTGCATAGAGGAATAGAAAATAGTGCGCTGAAAACTCAAATCCACACTGTGGTTTT